>JBAWCO010000036.1:0-9278 GCA_049590315.1 Occallatibacter sp.
TTGCAATGCCTCTTTCACATAACTTTCGTTCATCCTTCTCAGTTGCACCATTGATGGTGAAACTGACTTCCGAAGGCTTTCGAAGCCGCTTCGCGACACGTGCCAGTACGGTGTTGAACCATTCGAAGCGCCTCCGCTACGTAGGGTTGCCAGCCCTTTCTTTTCCCTCCAAAACCACTTCACGCTGGATTCTTGGCCCAACCTGCGATACACTTAAGTCTTGCCGGTAAGGCTCAGATTCTCTTAGGAAACAGGAGCGCATTTTTATGCCAAAGCGCACATTTCAACCCAATCGCCGCAAGCGCGTTAAGACACACGGCTTTCGCGCCCGCATGAAGACCAAGAGCGGCGCCGCCGTGTTGAGCCGCCGCCGCGCCATTGGGCGTAAACGCGTCGCCGTCAGCGCCGGCTTCCGCGACTAACTGTTGTGCAGCAGGCCCTTTTGCCGGGCGAACCGCTATCCGGTGGGGCTCAGGGCCAGCTTCCCTCCCGGCACTGCCATGATCAAACAATCTAGCCAGCCTAAGCACTCTAGCCCTGCAGGGCTAGATCAGGCGCAGAGACCGGCACGTCAGTCTTTGACAGCTGTGCGCCTGTCTAAACATGCGGATTATCAGCGCGCTTACGCTGCAAGCCGCAAACGCCAATCGGCGTCCATGAGCTGGTTCCTCGCCCCGCAGCAGCCACAAGCGCACGAGCCTCTGCGCGGCCCGCGTGTTGGCCTCACTGCAGGCAAGGTTGTGGGCAAGGCGCATGAACGCAATCGCATCAAGCGCCGCATGCGTGAGGCTCTTCGACGTCACACGGCTATGCTGCCTCGGGGCTGCGATCTCATTCTCCATCCGCGCCGCTCTGCGCTCACTCTAGAATTCACGAAACTCGAAGCCGAGATTGTACGTATCCTTCAACAGGCCAGAGCTGAAGCGGCTCGCATGGCGGGAGAGACTGTGTCTTCGTCTCCTCTGCACGCTGCCCGCACAGCCACGCCTGCACTATGACGCGCGCCCTGCTCGCCACTCTCGCCTTCTACCGCCGCTGGCTTTCCCCGGCGATCCATTCCATCAGTCCAGGTGGTTGCCGTTATCAGCCCACTTGTTCGGAATATGCCCAGATCGCCATCGCCACTCATGGCGCCGTGCGCGGAGCCGCATTGGCTCTCTGGAGATTGCTGCGCTGCCATCCATTCGCGCGTGGGGGGCTCGATCAAGTGCCGCCCGCACACGTTCCGCACCCAGTCCCCCACGAACCAGTACCATAGAGAGAGCAGCGGTCCGAACAGGCCGCCCTTCAGCGCCTGCCCGCAGGCCGAATCGACAGGAAGTATCCTTTGCCCGAAATTCGCAATCCCAATCTTCAAACGCCGGGAACGCCCGGCGGCAGCGGCAGTGGCGGCGATATGCGCTCCACGATGGCATTCTTCATCCTGATGCTCGCCGTCCTCTTCGGCTATCAGTACTTCTTCAAGCCCAAGCCGGCTCAGACCACGCCTCCTGCCCAGACCCAGTCACTGGACCGGTCTCAATCGTCTTCGCCGCAGACTGGCGCACCGGGTTCCGCACAGTCATCGGGCTCATCCACGCAGTCGATTGACGCCGGGCCTACTGTCATCGCTAGCTCCGAGACTGAAACGACGGTTGAGAACGAGCTCTACAAAATCGTCTTCACCAATCGTGGAGCGCAGGTCAAGAGCTGGATCCTGAAGAAGTATCAGGACCTCTCCGGCAAACCGCTTGATATGGTTCAGCCGCAAACTGCAGCCCGCTTCGGTTTCCCGCTCTCTTTCTTTACCTATGAGCCTTCGCTCACATCGCAGTTGAACCAGGTGCTCTATCAGCCCTCTGCCACAGGTTTGTTGCTGGCTCCCAATTCGCTTAGCTTCCATTACGCCGCCTACGGGCTCGATGTGGTGAAGACCTTCCACTTCGACTCCAGTTACGTGCTCAGCGTCGAAACTCAAGTCAAGCGCAACGGCGCTCCCGTCCGTGCCCTCGTACAGTGGCCCGCCGGCCTGGGCGACATGGAGGAATTTGCTCCCAACGGCAAGGCCGTCGTGCGCACCGTTTCTCAGTTCGCATGGTCCATCGATGGCAGAACGGACCAGCAGGCCTCCGCCAAGGTTAGCGGCAACGCCACGATCAATCAGCCCTACCAGTACGCGGGCATCACCGATCTTTACTTCGCCGCGGCCGTCATGCCTGACTCTCTGGCCAGCGCCAGCCTCGTCACCATTCACAACACCGTCGATCTTCCCGGTGATCTCACCGATCCCAATAGCCAGAAGAAGCCCGCCGACGTAATCGGCTTCGCCATGGGTGACCAGAGCGGCTACTCACGCCTGCGACTTTATGCCGGCCCCAAGCAAATGGATGTGCTCTCCACCATCCATTCCATCGGCGCCGACGGCAAGGCAGATGGACCATCACTCGAGCCGTTAATCCACTACGGCTGGCTCGGCATTGTCGCCAAGCCGCTGTACATCGCGCTGCGCTTTTTCCACGGACTCCTCGGAGCTGGCATCAACACTTGGGGCTGGTCCATCATCATCTTCACTGCCGCCTTCAACCTGATCATGCTGCCAACGCGTTTCATCATGATGAAGTCATCCGTCAAGATGATGCGCATTCAGCCCAAGGTTGACGCCATCCGGAAGAAGTACGCGCATCTCAAGATGAACGACCCCAAGCGGGCTGAGATGAACACCGAGATCATGGCCCTCCACCAGGCTGAGGGCATCAACATGCTCGGTGGCTGTTTGCCCCTCATCGTGCAAATGCCGCTTTTCATCGCCTACTTCGAGGTGCTCTCCAACGTCATTGAATTACGTCAGGCTCACTGGTTCTGGCTCACCGATCTTTCCCAGCCGGACCCACTCCACATTCTGCCTATCCTCATCATTCTCAGCATGTTCCTCACGCAATACATCACCCCCTCGCCTGGAATGGATCCCGCCCAGCGCCGCATGATGGCGTTCATGATGCCCATATTCTTCGGCTTCATGTTGTGGCATTACGCCTCCGGCCTGGCTCTCTACTGGGGCACCAGCAACCTCATCAACCTTGCCCTCCAGCTCGGCATCAATCAATCCCCAATGGGCAAGGAGATGCACGCCATCGCCGCCAAACGCGCCGCAAAGAAACCCGGCAACAGCGGCGGAAGCCAACGCACCATCCAGGGCCGCCGCTAAGGCTGTCTAGTACAAAGGCAAACCCCGCCCAGGCCCAGCCTGAGCGGGGTTTTTTCCGTTGTGCTTCCCGAGAGAGCCGGGCAACTTTGACACTGGTTCTGGCCGTCCGGTGAGATTCATTTTTGTGGTAGAGAAGAGACCGGGAGCTCTCTCATCGTTTTCACGAGAATTACCTGTTGCAACGAATATCTCCCTCGTGCATCCAATTTGTGTAAGGCAGAGGAGGTCAACCATGTCGCTTCGTCCTGTGAAGCAGATTCTTGAAACCACGCCGACCATTGAGGGCGCCGGCGTCAAATTGCAGCGAGCCTTCGGTTTTGGAAAAACAAAGGATTTTGATCCGTTCCTGTTGCTCGACGATTTTCGCAACGAAAATCCGGCAGATTACCTGGCTGGATTCCCTTGGCATCCGCACCGCGGCATTGAGACCATCACCTACGTGCTGGCCGGCGAAGTCGCGCACGGCGACAGCCTGGGCAACAAAGGCCGAATGACTGCCGGCGATGTGCAGTGGATGACGGCGGGCAGCGGCATTCTGCACCAGGAAATGCCAAAAGGTGATGCCAACGGCCGCATGCACGGATTCCAGTTGTGGGCGAACCTGCCCGCCGCGCTCAAAATGACCGAGCCGCGCTATCAGGACATTCCCTCGAGCGCCATCCCGGAGGTGACCGAGGATGACGGCACACGGGCGCGCGTCATCGTTGGGGAATTCTGGGGTAAGAAGGGCCCGGTCGAGGGTGTAGCTGCCGATCCGAATTACGTTGACATCTCCGTTCCGCCCAACAAGCGGAAGAGGATCAAGGTGGAGACAACACGCAACGCCTTCGCCTACGTCTTCGCTGGTGCGGGTACATTTCGCGACGCGTCTGACCCGCAAGCCGTGCTGACCGAGTCGGGCGCAGACCCGAACGCGCCCGCCGTCTACGACGCCCGGAACCACTCGCTTGTCCTCTTTGATCGCGGGGACGAGATCGTGGTGCAAGCCGGTCCCGAAGGCATCCGGTTCCTGCTAGTCTCCGGCAAGCCGCTCGAGGAGCCAGTTGCGTGGTATGGCCCCATCGTGATGAACACGCAGGCCGAACTGAAGGAAGCGGTAAGCGAGCTGCAAAAGGGAACGTTCATCCACCACAAGTAAGGTTCGGCGATCAAGACTTAGTCCAAAAAACATGGGCGGCAGCGTTGACTTATCGCTGCCGCCCATGTTCTTTTTACCCTTCCAACGGCAACTCCGCCGACAGGATGTTCATGGGTGTCAGCCCGCGCTCACGCAATGCGCGCAGGTTCAGCGAGTCGTGGCGCTTGGCTAGGCGGCGGCCATTGTGATCCACGACCAGGGAGCAGTGATACCAGGCCGGATTCGGGAAGTCCAGAGCGCGATTGAGCAAGATCTGGCGCGCGGTCGATCTGAGCAGATCGGCGCCGCGCACCACTTCCGTGATGCCCATGGCGGCGTCGTCGGCTACGCAGGCAAGCTGATAGCTAGGTGTTCCATCGCGCCGCCATACAATGAAGTCCCCAAAGTCACGGCCGGCGATAAAGCGTCGAATGCCCAAATGACGATCCTTGAACCAGACTAATTCGCCATCGTTAACACGGAATCTCCAGTTGATTCCCTCGGCCCTCTCCACCTCATTGGACATGGGTGAGATGCCTTCACGCGGCCGGCAAGTGCCGGGGTAGATCGGTTCGTCATCCGGCGGGTCCAGCGCGTCCTGCGCTGGTTTGCCTTTTGCGCCTGCGGAGGCGCTCTCATGCGGCGCTGCAAGGGCGGCTTCAAGGTCCTTGCGCGAGCAGCGGCAGGGGTAGATATAGCCGCGCCGCAGCAGTTTGCTCCAAGCATCGAGATAGACCGCGTCCCTGCGGCTTTGCATGTACGGCGCAAAGGGCCCCCCGACGTCGGGACCTTCCTGCCAGCGAATACCCAGCCAGCGCAGGTCTTCCAGCGCAGCTTCAGCATAGGCAGCACGACTGCGGTCGGGGTCCAGGTCCTCCATGCGCATTACCAGTGTGCCGCCGGCCTCGCGCGCCCTCTGAAACGCTGTCCAGAACGTGCGCGCGTGACCCACATGCAAGTAGCCGGTGGGCGAGGGCGCCAGCCGGCCTCTATAACCCGTCACTTGCAATGGAGATTGGCTGGCCATGCCTCTTTCAAGTTTAGCCAGCCACCAGGGGTCAGGTATACCCGGGGTTGCGATTCGCTCTTCGAGACTAAGCAGCCACTATTCCGATTCACCCTGCGACGAGTCGTTGTCGGTTGGGTCCTTATCGGCTGGATCGCTGTCGACGTCGCGATGGTGCCGATAGCTCCCAATATCGTCATCCAGATGCTTCGGATCCACTGAAACCTGCACTAGGTCCATCTCGTTCGCGTCCTTATCCACCACGAACAATCCCATCCTGTCGCCCTCGGGATGAATGAAGATGAGGGTCTCGTCATTTCCTTTGCGGCTCGTGTCGCGAATGATCCGCTCCCAGCCCGGCCCGAGCTTCTCGGTGACCATCTGGTTCAATTCCTCGCCGTCAACGGGCGCATTGAACGACTCAATCTCTGCCACATGCAGATTCGTCACTGCGCCATGCGTCGCCTTGCGCGAGATGAAGCTCGCCAGTCCAAGGAAGGGAATGTGTGTCGCCCGCACATGATAGCGGCCTTCGATCGAGTGCACCACGCCGTTGAATCCGCTCTCACTGCTGCCCGCCAGCACTGCAGCGGGGATGAGCAATACCACAAGTCCGATGGGAATTAGCCAGAACCGTCTCATTCGTTATCTCCCGCCTTGACCTTGGTCTTTTCCTTTGTCTTTTCCTTGTCCTTCACGCCCGGTATTTTTGACACCTCGGCCAGCGAGCCCAACCCGCCAATGCCGCCCAATTTGCTGAGATCTTCCATGCGGACGGGGCCAAGAATCAGCACCACCGTTAACTCCTTCGGTTCCACAGTCAGGATGAACATGCCATGCGATTCTCCGTTCACCAGCTTGACCATCACGTCTGTCGTCTCGCCGCTCTTGCGTTCACGTTCGCGTACAACTGGCGACCACTCACTGGTCTCGAAGTACTTGCGCAGCTGCTCGATCTCGTCCATCGAGAATTGCCCTTCCTTATCGAATTCGTAGTCGCGGACATAGATCCCGTCCAGTCCATTTATAAGTCTCCGCGTAGCAGCCTCGTCCTCATCTTTGCCATTCATGAACTTCGCGGCGAAGGCCAGCATGTTCTTGCCCAGCGTCACTTCCGTCACGTTCGAGGCGCGCGCTGCCAGTGCCTTCTCAATCGGCGGTGGGGACGGCAATTGCGACGTCTGCGCCATAACGGGGACTGCAAAAACGGCCGCTCCCAATACAAAAGCTATGATCCGGTTCTTCATGGTAGCCCTTCTTATTCCTCATCACTGCGGTGCTTGGCCGCGAGTTGCGTCTTCATCTCGTTCAACGCGCGGCCAGTGATCCGCAGCGCCGTCAGCACCTGCTGGCGGGCAGCTTCACCTTTGCGTTTTTCTTCCCGTTCGCGCCACAGAAACCCGCCACAGAGCACCGCGACCAGCAGCAGAGATGCAGCCAGGCGTTGCCAGATCACGATGTGGCTCCGCCGATGTTCAGTCCTGCGCTGACTCCTGCGGTCCATCACTTTGCGCTTCAGGCCGGGCGGCGCTGGCCTGCGTTCAAGCGCCTGGTGCACTTCCTGCTCGAACTGGTCCATCTCGTTTGTCGGATCAAATTCCACTCGGTTGCTCCTTCACCCGAACGAATTCCTTCAAGTGGTTCTGTGCCTTGGCCCGCAGCAGCTTCAGTCCGCGTTGCAACTGGCTCTTCACGGTGGCCAGCGGCGCATCGAGCGTGGCGGCAATCTCCTCCGGCGTCAGGTCCTCCTGGTAGCGAAGCACCAGCGCCGCGCGTTGCGGTTCCGGAAGCGTAGCCAGCATTTGCTCTATCCGCGCGCCCAGCGGAGATGGCTTATCTTCCACGCTGGCCACGTGTCCCTCTTCAAGCTCAATCCACATATCCGTGGAGCGTACCCGACGGCGGCGCATCGCATCCGTCGACCGGCTCATGGTCACTCGCCGCAGCCAAAAGCACGCATGCGCGGACGATTGCAGTTTGGCCAGGTTGCTGTCCAATTCCAGGAAAACATCCTGCGCAATTTCTTCAGCCAAGCCGCGATCTCCCGTCATCCTCGAGGCCAGCGAAAACACCATGGACTGGTGTTCGTCCACGAGTTGTTCAAAATCCGGCTGCCAGTCGTGGGCCATGGGCTTCGTTTCTACTCTCTTATCCGCTGTGAGACGTGCGGCGGGATGCAAAGAATACGCGCTGGCGGGGAAAAAGTTCGCGGTGACCCGAGCCGCAGGCCGGCATCTCGGACCAATTCAGCCTTGCGCCGTAGCTCGTGGGTGTTCGAATTTAGACTCAGAGCCCGAGAATGGCCGCTGGCCATCGTCTCGCGTATGAGATTAGTTCGTCGAGGGTTGTTCAACGTTGTCGATGACGAGAGTTCGAACAGGCGCGCGTGTAGATACGAGTTTCAGGCCGAGTTGGTCTTTGAGAGCTTCGAGAAAAGTTGGCCCGGTGAGGTCCAGCGGCGCGTCAGCGCTCTGCTCTTTGTCCTTTATCCACGGCGGCGTGAAATTGAGTTCTATGTCGAATCTTTCTGTAAGACCAGTCCGGTTGACGACAGGACGGTCGAGTGTCTCGATCAAAGGAATCCAATCCGAGAATATGTCCAAGGTTGTATTGCGCGAGCCGAGGATCACCGTCTTATCTCTCCAGTCGACCATCTGTGTGGTGCCGCAGACAGGAATCCAAACGTCGGGGATCTTCGGCGAACTACGGTCGATGGGGGGAATTTTGGCGTCGCATGCCGGGCCCTCAGAGTGTGGCCGGAGCCGGGGACCGAGCTTGCCCGGATTGACCAGAACCAGAGCCATTGCCGGCCCATCGGGGGTCTCAAAATGCACGGCCAGCTTAAAGCGGTCGGCAAGAAGCGATTGCATCATCAGGCGCATTTGGTCTTTCGTGACGTTGGTCGTGGGCGCTTTAGCTTCAATGTCGAAATATTCCGTGGTTGCCCACTTGGGCAAGTGGTCGAACGCGGCCTTATCCTGAAACACGCTAAGCTTATAGGCGAACTGGATAAACATGCCCAAGGCACCTGTCGCTGAAATACGGCCGCCCGGTGGGATGGTCATATCTTCGATGCTCATGTCGAAGTTCTGCCGCGTGCTCGCGCCGGGAGCGGCGGGGTGGATTGACGCAACTTCGAATTCCATTTTGCCGCCAGCCGCGGTTTGCCATGCTGGAACGGGCTGCGATGTTTGAGATGCAGGTGGTGGCGCGGACTGGGCCAGCGCGTCTGGTGCTCCCGATGAAACGGCGATGGCGACGGCGAAAGCTGCGAAACACATCAGGCTGCACACCGTTTCCGATGGGAAGCTGCGGTAATAGCGTGGAACCAGCATTGGCATATAGAAATCTCTCCTCCTGGGAACGCTCACAACAAAGACGCGGAATAGGTGGATTCGCTCGTGTTTTGTCGACATGGTGAGAAAACGGGCTTCGCGCTTGTCTTCCAGCTATTCCCGAGTTTGAGAAGCGTCTCGACTACCGCGACAGCTCGCAGATCCAATTCACGTCCCAGTTCTTGCCCCCATCCGGCGAGTACGACTGCTCCATCCGTGCCGACTTCGGCGAAAGATTCAGCCACACGTAGCGAACCAGGATCACCCGTCCCTTCCGAGTCCCTCAAAGCTTGCGTAGCTATCCTTCATCCGTACATACAGATTTGCGATTTGTATGTATGCGCGCTAAACTAAATGGGAAAGAAGGATGAACCATGGCCGTTCAAAATCATCGCACTGTTCCCAAGAACTTCCGGCTTGATCCTGTCCAGATTAACCGTGCCAGGAAAGCTCTCGCGGCCACAACAGAGACTGAAACCATCGTGCGCGCTCTTGATTTTGTGATCGCCGAGGCTGCCCGAAACCGCGCGACAGCCGAAGCAAATCGGAGATTTCTCAAGAGCGGGATTAACATCCAGGATGCGTTCTGCAGCATCGGCGAATAGAGGATGCCCATCCTCTTCGATTCCTCCATCT
>JBAWCO010000037.1:0-3166 GCA_049590315.1 Occallatibacter sp.
CCTCAAAAGTAAAATGACCCACCCCGTCACTCTCGACCCGATCCTGTGCGCACCTTTACTGCGCAAAGTGGACGCAGAGTTGATCGATCTGCTGAGTTCCCTTACCCCCGCTGAATGGGATCTCCAGACCGTCGCCCCGGAGTGGAAGGTCCGCGACGTCGCGGCGCACCTCCTCGACACGGCACTTCGCAAACTCTCGATGGTGCGCGACCACAACTTTGTCGAAGCTGTTGATATCCGCTCGCCCGAGGATCTGATCGCCCTGGTGAATCGCCTCAACCGCGAAGGCGTTGCCGTCTACCGCCGTTTCAGTCCAATCATCCTGATTGAGATGATGAGCGCGGCCTGCCGGCAGAGTGCCGATTTCCACGAATCTCTCGATCCCTTCGCTCAGGCGGCTTTCAATGTGAGCTGGGCAGGCGAAGAGACGTCCTTAAACTGGTTCGACACCGCACGTGAGCTGACGGAGCGCTGGCACCATCAGCAGCAGATCCGTTTCGCCTGCGACCGGCCCGGCCTCATGACCCCGGACGTCTATCGCCCCGTCCTCGACTGCTTCCTGCGGGGACTTCCTCACCATTTCCACAAGGTCGATGCTCCCCCGGGAAGCACCATTCAGGTTGAAATCACGGGCGAAAGCGGCGGCCAATGGTCGCTGTCTAAAGGTGCCAATGCGTGGGCTTTTGCCAGAAGTCCTTCCGGGGAAGTCGCAGCTCGTGTCACAATACCGCAGGCGTTGGCATGGCGTCTTTTTACCAAGGGCATTGATCGCGACTCCGCTCGAGCGCGAATCGGCATCGAAGGGGATTCACAACTCGGAGAAAAAATCATCCATCTGACGTCCATCGTCGGCTAAGACTCAGTTGTCTTTTCACGCACCAAGGAGGCCACGTGGCAAACAGCTTTGGTACCGACATCCTCATACAAGCGCCAGATCCGGAACAGGCGGCATCCTTCTACGTCGAGCAGCTCGGTTTCCAAATCACGGCGCAAGGCACCGAGATGATCAGCCTCCATGGAAAACACATCAATCTCTTCATCGAACGCGGCCCCGACCTGGGTCCGGTGCTCGAAGTCACGGTCAAAGATGTCCAGGAAGCCACGCACCGCCTGGTCGAAAACGGCTGCGAAGTCGTCAAGGACGAGCCAGAATTCCCTAGGATCTACATCAAGGATCCCTTCGGACTCATCTACAACCTGACGACCTAAGGCTCCTCTCGAGGCAATACAGCGGGCCTATTCGCCCGCCTTGGCTGCTAGGGTCTCTACGACCGCGATGTTCTTGAGCAGATCCTGCGGCACATTGTGCCGTTCCAGTAAGTATGCCGGACTGTTATAGGAAATCCACGTCTTTCCGCCGTCGTCTTCTCGGACAAGAATCTTCAGCGGCAGATCGAGGGCGATGCTGGGTGAGGCCAACATCAAAGGCGTGCCGGCTTTTGGACTTCCGAAGATCAGAAGCTTCGTAGACGGCATTTTCATTCCTGCCTTTTCCGCTTCTCCGCTGTGGTCCACCACCACGAACAGCGTGACTCCTTTTGCCTCCAGAATTCCCTTGAGGCGATCGACTGTCTGATCCACTGTGTGATTGCTTGGTATTTCGACGATACCGTTGCCATTGCTCTGCGTCATACCAACCTCCTTGCCGCTCTCGGACTGCGAATGAGTGGAAACTCGAATCGAAACCAGGTAGATGGCCATGGCGATTCCAATCAGCGCGAGAAAGAACGCAACCGCCACAGCCTGGGATGCACCATGGCTATGCGACGTTCCTCCGCGATCCAGGTCCCGAATCAGGCGGGCATGGTGCCATCCGGCAAAGATATTTACCAAAACACCCGCTGCGATCAGCAATGTTCCGAACCACAATGAAAAGCCGGTAGATTGTTCCGGCGAGGCTCGCTGCAGAAACTGAAGCTGTTGCAGAAACAATCCGAAGCGTGCCACCACGAAGCCGAAGCCCATCAGGGCCAGCCCGGTGCGAATCCACGCCAGCAGAGTTCGCTCTGCCGCCAGATAATCACTGAGTGCAGCTCTCGGTGGGGCGCTGCTCGGCTTTTGCAAGCTATCCATCGGTCGTGAGCATTCCCTGTACATCGTTTCCGATGCGCAAGATTGGCACTGGATTCCATAGAAAAGGGTGGTAGGCTGCTAAAGTTCCTTGCGCTCTTCAGTGATTTCCGAGCTGTCATCTACTGCGATAGGCGCTTCCAGTTCCACTACCGGGATTCCCTTCGCCACTAGATCCGCTGGCGCAGCAGTCCCCGGTTCGTCCATCCACAAACAGGCAATCCACCACACCACGGCCGCCAGAAACACGACCTCACTGGCATTGAACAGTTTCTCGCGCAACGCCACCAGGTGGTCGTACTCCGCCTGGGTGCGCGGAACGGCTTTCAGCGCAATCAGTTCCCAAATCCCATCGCGCAGCATCTGCGCAATGGACACTGTGGACAAACCAATCAGAATCCCCTGCGCATGACTGCGCCAGCCGGCTGTGTGCCGGCGTCCAAACAGCAACACCAGCAGACCCAGCTCCGCTGTCATCACGTTGACCAACAGTTCGGTCTTTTGCGACGCTAGCTGCATCAGCCCCAGTACCGCCAGCGTCGAGCCTGCGGTCAGCGTCTTCCATGCCGGCCACGGTCCCCACACGGAGACCACGCCGGCCCCCACGGCCACAACCACCAGCGTACCCACAATCCACGCCCGCCGCTGCAGCCCAACGAAGGATCTCCGAGCCAGCTCCACCAGCACCAGCACGCTGACAATTGCTGTGAGGTCAGCCAGAGGGATAAACAGCTCGTAGAACCCGAGGGGCGCCATCTTCCCATAGAGCAGCCGGCTAGCCAGCAGCCGAAAAGTCACCAGAACGATGCTGATTGTGAACCACTTGAACCGCTTATACAGATCCCGCCCCAGCAACACCACTAGCAGCACTAGCAGCGCCGCAAACGTTACCGTCCACAGAACCTGGGCGGTCGTCCAATCAAAATTCAAATGCATTTTCACCTTATCTGCTTGCCCGGCCCACTTCCGATCACGGCGCAAGCTCTTTCCAGTTTAATCGCCTGCGTTCGAGCTTCGGTTACGCTTGTAGGTATGAGCGTATTCGACGAAAAGCGAGCGGAATTGGAACAACACGAGTTCATGATGGGTGTGGAGC
>JBAWCO010000038.1:0-27210 GCA_049590315.1 Occallatibacter sp.
AAGTTTATGAGCGAGTTGATCGAATCGCAGTTTACGGGAGATAGTAACGGAGGCTGGTGAAGACCATGTTCTCGATACCCTTGGCGCCGATACCGGATGCTCCGGACCAGGCTTCGCGTACCGCGTAGCCGTACTGGAAGCCCTGGCGCAAACGGCCGCGATCACCCTTGTAGATGTCATACCAGTAGCCGCCCGTCACTTCCTGGACATCGCGTGTCTGTGCGCCGCAGGAACCGCCGCCATAGTAGCCGGTGGAGCTTCCGTTGTAGCCCGGATTGGCGATTACGTTGCAGGCGGAGTTCGAAAGCAGCCGCGAACCATAGCCGACTGCCGCGGCTGAGGGCGCGCCCCAGTGAGCGCCCCATGTGCCGCCCGCTGCGATTTGCGCAGCGGTGGGAGTGGTGGTGCAGGCGCCGGCGGTGGTGCAGAATTGAGCGGTTGGTGCTGCCAGAGTGGTAGCTCCGGAATAGGCTTCATCCTCGCGGCCGGCATAGTCGCCGCCGTAGTACAGGTAAAGCATCAGGCGGGGATTCGGCGTCACTTCGGCACTGAGCAGACCTGAGAGGTTGTGGATCGGCTCGAGTCCGCCCCATGCATTGGTGGTCGCGTCAGACAGCGTGGATGTACCGAAGTGGCCTACACCGGGGCCGAAGAGGCCCTTGGCGCCGAAACTGAATTTGTCTTTGATGACCGGGACACGCATGCTGCCACCAATGCCACCCAAGGTGACCTTGTTGGAGAATGCTCCGGCTGTGGTGAGTGCGGGCGCAACAGCCGCTCCGGTGACGATGTCCTTGTTGCCACCGTAGAGATTGCTATTAGTTGTTTCGCCGGGATAGATGGTTTCGTGGAAGAGACGGCCGATGCCAAAGACTTCATAGTGGCCGAAACCGGGGTCGAAAGCAGCCTTGATCAGCATGTCCGGAGCGTCGTTGAAGGAGATGTTAGCCAGGTTAGCGCAGGAGTTAACCGTCTTGTAAACCGGAACCGCGACGTCGATGATATTGCCAGCCGAGTCGGTCTGCTTCTGGTTTGTGTAATTGACGATCGAGGTGGCGGGTGAGCATGCGCTGATGGCCTGATTGAGCAGGCTGGCGCTGAGGCCGGCGCTACCAACCACTGCATAAGGTGTGTTGCCTGCCAGCGTTGCAGTGTAAAGCAACTGCGGATTCTCAGCAGATATGGCGAAACTCGCCTTTGGGAAGCTTTTGGTAAATCGGAAAAAGCCCATGCGAGCCCAGACCAGGCCGGCCACGTAATTGGGGTCAATCTGTACCGGCAAGGCGACGTTTGCGGCTGCCGTGGTGATGCCGACCTTGTTCTCGGCAGACAGTGACCAGCCCTGTCCACCAGAAAAGGTCCAGTGGTTGTTGGTCTCGGCTTCGGCCGATGCAATTCGCTGGCGGAATATATAGCTGGTTGACTGATTGTCGTTTGAAGTAGTGCCAACGCCGAGGAAGTCTCCCTCGAACGTTGCGCGGAGAGTGCCCCATTTGACTTTGCCTTCAGCGATGAAGCCTACGCGCGATTGGCGGCCCGTCAGGTTCATTTCACTCATGGAATACGAGTCAGCTCCTTCATACGGGATCGAACTCCATGGCGTGGCCTCTTCGCCGCCTGTAGCGTGCGTGCGGAATGTCGACTCACCGTTGAAGAACCCATAGGGTGTGATCGTGATTCCCTTGAAATGCAAATTGGTGGGGTTCTCGATGGACTTCTTCACCTTGGCGGTCTCATCGGAAACGGTGGTAGCCAGCGAAACCTCGTTGCCCTTCAAATCGGTTACTGTCGTCTGAAGAGTCGTGACGGCTGCGGTGTTGTCAACCAGCGCCTGCTGTTGGGCTGAGCTTGCAGCAACGGCCTTGGCCGCTTCCGCCTTTGCTTCGGCTGCCGTCTCTTCAGCTTTCCTGAGCTGGACATCCTTATTTGATAGATCGGTCTGTAGGCTATTGATCTTGTTTCCCTGAGCTTCGAGGGCCTGACGTAATTCCTGAATCTGGTCGGCTACCGAAGGAGCGGGAGGCGTCTTCGCCTTCTTTGCTACGGCGTGTTTCTTTGGCGCCGGCGCGTCTTGGGCGTAGGCAACTGAGGCAGCCAGGGTGACTGTCAGGATTGCCGCGGCTGCGGTGGTGAGCTTGAAGTTCATGGTGCCTCTCTCTTGCTAAAAAAATCAGGTGGACCACGGCTACGTTCCCAAAATCGGAGTGTGCGTAGAGCATGTGCGCACTTCGGCATTAGCTCGAAGAGCTCTAAGGCGAACTCCTTAAAGGGTGTCCTGAGATCGAACTGTAGCTACGGCAAACAACGGCTGGCCGTGATCCTCATCACCTCTGGTGGAGAGACAAAGATCGGAAGATGAAGCACTGATCCGGGAAGGGTCATATGGGGAAGTCGGTGTATTGTCCAGATTGCGCGGGACTTTCGTGACATTCCACTGCACTGGCGGAAGCGGGTTTGAAATGCAGAAAGTGGAATAGATGACCAGAAAGACGTAGTGATTTGCTGTTCGAACGAGTGTTCTAGATCACGAGCATCCGCGTCGACGAGGCACCCAATGCCGTTCCCTGCGAACGGCCAACTTCCCAGAAGATTGCAATGAGGATAAGGCTGGATGTTAACTGCGCGATGGTCCATCACACCAGCCTCGTCCCGGAGTTCCAGTACGGAGTTGGCTATTTCTTCCCGTTGTCTTTGAAGTTCAGTGCAATGTAATAGGTGGTGTACGAGTGGCTGGTTGTTACGTTTGTCAGGAATTGGCCGCCTCCGAGGTAGCCGATGCCGCCGCCCAGATTGAAGTGCTTATTGAGTTCATACCAGGAGTAGCTATCGATTTCCGCGCCCACATGGCGGCCGTGATTAGCCTTGTTGGTCACGATCACGCCGCCCGAGGTGTTGTAGATCGAGTCCAGCGCATCGGCCACCCAAAAGTCCAAGCCCTGCACGGTGAAAGTGAGCCGCCGATGGGGCTCAACTGTGGCTCCCGCCCGCACCGACTCAATGTTCTGCCAGCCGAAGAGGTCAGTGATGCCAAAGCGGTCGTGGGCCGTGGGGTAGATTGTGTCGAAGGTGGTGTGCGATTTGTTCTGGGCCGGATTGCTGTTGCCCGTGGCGTAGTCGTACTGGGCAAAGACGCGCGGCTTGGCCGGCACACTGAGGAATTGGTATGTCGCTCCCACCTGCACTGCCGAGGCTCGCAGCGGCTGCGTTCCCACCTTGCCGGTTTCGATGATCACCTCACCTGAGTAATCGAGCGCCGTGTGGGCTTGGGCCTTGTAGCGCACGCCAAGCACCTTCTCGTTTTCTTTGCCGGTGGTCTTGGCCACGGCCGGCTCCACAACATCCGACGGCTGCACGCGCCAGAGGAAGAACGGCTCAAGGTTCGAATGCCGCACCAGAAAATCATCAATGCGGCCGTAGGCTCCGTAAATGTTGTTTCCTTCCTGATGCGGGCTCACGCCGAAAGCCTGCGGCACTACAGCCGAGGCGGCGAAGATGCCGACATGCTCACGCTTCGAGTTCAGGTTCAACACTGCTGCATCATAAGAGCGGGCCTGGTTGCGCCATTCGGAGTTGGCGACGATGGTGTTGTTGTAGTTGATGAGCTGCCGGCCTACGCGGAGGCTGAACCAGTGTTTCTCGGGCGCTCCGACCTCAACATAAGCCAGCTTCAGATCCCAGCGAACAGTGTTGGGCGGAGCGAGCGGCGGGTTTTGGAAGCCCGCGCGGGCGTCTTGCACCTGCGCGGTAACTCGGAACCAGCTGGGGGTATGAAGATTCACCTGAAACCGGAATCGGTTCAACACGTAGGAGTCATCGACCTTCGCCTTGAAGTTTGAATTGTCGTACGCCTCGTACCGGAATCGCTCCTCGGCCCCGAAGTAGATCCACTTGGGCAACTTCGCGTCGAGATCGGTTATCGGGGCAAAGTCGTGAAAGTCGTAGCGCTCTTTGGAGCCGGTAGTCCGAAATGCCGGACCGTTGAGGAAGCTCAATGGGTTCGAGGCCGGCCCGGTGATGAATGCGCCGTTGTACCCGGACGAACCGTGTTGCGTGGTGATGTCGTCCTGCGCGAAAAGGGGAAGGCCGGCCGATAGAGCAGAGATAAAGATGACGACGGAGATCGATAGCGGCAACCGACGCAGAGATGCGGACGGAAAGGCATACAGTGCTTTTTGCACGTTGGGTTCTCCTAATGAATTTTGGGAAGCTGGAAACTGGATGGGTTAGGACCTTAGGCCCCTGGCCCGCATGGGCGGCAGAACTTTATCGACAGGTTTTAAGACAACAAGTCATATATTGTTTTCTCAATATACCCGGCGGTCCCGAAAAAGTCGAATTCAGCGAGCTTGCGATCAGGAGTTGCCGGATTCAAGCACACTCGCTGCATCCGTCTGTGGAGGGCCGGTTCTTGAGAGTGACAAAAAGAAGAAGGGCAGCCAATTTGCGGCTGCCCCTCTTCTTTTCGGTTGACTTGCTGGTTATGGGAGGTAGTAGCGGAAGCTGGTCCAGAACATGTTGTCGATGCCCTTGGCGCCGTTGCCGGGATTCGTCGTGCCGCCTGCACCGGACCAGATGTCACGCTCGAAGCGGCTGTACTGGAGGCCGAAGCGAAGTGCACCCTTGGGTCCCTTATAGAAGTAGTACCAGTCGCCCGCAGTGAACTCCTGGACATCCTTGTTCTGGTTGCCGCAGTTGCTGGGAGTGGATGGGTTAAACCCTGTGCCACCGCCGCCATAAGGATTGGCGGCACCGGTGCCGGGCAAAGGTTCCACGTTGCAACCGGACATATTGGTGAGAGGCGAGCCGTAACCGATCTTGCCCGAGTAATCGCGATAGATGTAATCGCCGCCGTAGTTGAAGTAGACGGTCAGCCGTGGGTCGGGGCTGAACTCGAGGGTGCTGAGGGCGGAGAAGGCTTTCAAAGGATCAATCTCGCCATCGGGGCGCAGTGTGATGTCGGCGATCGTTGAGGAACCGTAACGGCCCATGCCCTTGCCCCACAGACCCTTCAATCCGACAGTGATTTTCTTATTTGCCAACGGAGCCCGGAATCCACCACCTATACCGGCGCCAGGTATCGCATCGTTGTATGCCCCCACCGAGTTCGTTGGCGCATTCGGATAGATGCGGGCGCGGTAGTTGCGCTCGATGCCGAAGAGTTCCCAGTGCCCCCATCCTGGCTGAAAGGCAATCTTAGCGATGAAGTCGGGGGTCATATTAAACGAGTAGTTTGCCGAAGCGTTGTAGAGGCCGCCGCCAGTACCGGCCGAGCCGATGAGCAGGTTGGTGGGCAGGCTGGAGCCAGCCGGGTTAAGCGTTTCTGCGTTCTCAGCCGATATGCCCATGAAGAACTTATTGCTGATGTCCTTGCTCACGCGAAAGCTGTACTGACGGGTCCATACGAAGCCGGCGTTGTACTGGGGGTCGATGGTGGCGGGCAGTATCTCAGTTCCGCGGGTGAGCCCCTGGGTCGTCTCAGCGGCGAGAGACCATCCCTGGCCCCCGGAGAAGTCCCAGCCATTGTGCAGCTTTGCATCCGCCCACAACTGGCGCTGCCGCATCACGTAGCTGTTCGACTGGTTGTTATTCGAGGTGATGCCGGTGCCCAGCCAGTCCATTTCGTAGTAGCCGGTCAGCGTCATGTTGGCGAGTTTGCCGGTGGACTTGAAGGCTAAGCGCGACTGACGGCCCGAACCGAAGAACTCGCTGATCTGAGCATCGTCCGAAAACTGTAGGGGAACACCAGTGAACGGGGTGTTCAGACCACCGCCAGTGGCACCCTGCCGCCACGCAGTTTCAGCCGCTATGAAGCTGCCGGTGAAAGAGAGCTCAGCACCCTTGTAGTGAAGAGTGTCGGGGTTGGCGACGGCTTTCTTGATGGCGGAAGTTTCGTCGGAGACCGTTGTGGCAAGCGAGAGCTGGTTGCCTTTGAGGTCAGTGACCGTTGTCTGCAGCGTGGTAACCGCTGCCGCGTTGTCGCTCACCGCTTGCTGCTGGGCCGAGGCTGCTGCCTGTGCACTGGCGGCAGCGGCTTGAGCCGCAGCTGCTGCCTGCTGCGCCTGCTTCAACTGCGCATCCTTGTCAGCCAAGTCATTTTTAAGGCCGTTGATCTGCCCCTGCATCTCCTGGCGCAGGGTCTGAATCTGTTCCTCGACAGTTGGACCGACGGGCTTCTTCTCTCTTTTGGTTGCAACATGATTCTTCGCCGGCGGCGCAGGGTCGGTGGCATTGGCGTAAGGGCCAATCAGACTGGCCGCCAGGATCGCTACGGCAGCAGTATTGAGCTTGAAGTTCATTGAGCCTCTCTTTTTCCTCTCAAATAAAGGTTGAATCGTGTATGCGCCCAGGTGACACAGCGAACGCACAGTACTCCCGCACGCTGAAAGCAATCACCCGGGTGGGTTGCTCTCTATATGGATGCAGGTGTACATCGAAAGCGAAAGGCGAGACTTGCAGAAGCGCAGATATCTCTCTTCGTTCCGTAATCTAATGTGGCAGATAGAGATGAATATTTGACGAATTCACATATTTTTAACATGAACTGAAATTCTGTGTTCGCACATTTGTAACATTAGTAGGTCTTATGGCGAGCGTTCTTGCTTCGGCGCGGAGTTACACGATAGACACATTCAACAGCGATGCTCAGCTCGGCTCAGGTCAGTTTTTCGAAGGAGTGCAATCGCTTTTGATCGAGCCGTAGAAGTTAGACGAACAAGCGCTCCGGGATCCTACTTGCACAAACGAGTAAGAACATAACACCTGGACCTGCTGACGCCACTTGGATACATGCGGCCTCGTCCACCATCCAACGTCATCATCTATATGCCCTCCGAGGCTCAGCAGGCGGCTCGTTACGCAGATTCTCAGTGGGCAACATTTTGTCGATTCATCTTGAACCGGTAGGTCAACCCGAAGTAGGCAAGCGTCAACGGAGCTCCATGAGCATTCTCCCGCATCAGCGCTCCCGGTGAAAGGTGACCAATGCCGGCACTCAGCACCAGGAGGCCGTCGTGAAAAAAGGCATACTGGCCCGAAGCATCGAACTCCCTGCCGATGTCGTCGCTGTGGAACCCTCCGGTCGGCGCCTTTACTGTTGCCGATCCCGACCCGCTGTATACGCTGTCGTGGACAGTGGAAACTTGAAGCCACTCTTGTTGGATCAGCATCGTCATATGCTTGGCCGGCGCCAGGTCCAAATTGATTCTCTCCTGCTTGATGTTCTGGAATCCGAACAAATCGGTCAGGCCGAACGCGTTGTGGTTGCTCGGATACTGCTGATCGAACGTACCGATCCGCTGCGGGTCTGACCCTGGATTTCCGGATGCGTAGTCATACTCGCCTCCCAGACGTGGCTTCCAGCCAACCCGCTGCGCGGTGTAGCCAACCTTCGCATACCCAGCCCCGGAGCTGATCGAATCGTTTGAATAACTGCCGCGCTGAAGAGCCCCCAGCGCGTCGAAGTAGAACCCTTGCGGGAGCATCGCGGAAACTTCTGCGCCCGGTGTAACCTCCGTCTCGGTACCAAACGTTTTCTGCTGACTCTGCACTCGCGGAAGGGCCTTGATGTAGACAAACGGCTGAATCACCATATGCGGCACCCATGTAGCGATCGTCCCCACAGCACCGTGGAAGGTCAAGCCAGCTCCGTGCTTATCCAGAGATGTGGCGTGAATCGCGACCACCGACGTACTGAATAAATCCAGCCGGTTCTTGTCCCCTATGCGCCCCAGGAATCCATCCCAAGTGCGGCTGGTATCGGTCCAGTTGGCGATACCGACCAACCGCTCGTTGCCGTACCTTAGCTCCTGCCGTCCGGCAATCACCTTCACACCCTTGGCGTGGAACGCCAGAAACGCCTGCCGGTCGTCGAAGGAATCCCTTTGATTTGCCGTAGTGTACTTCAGCGGCAACCCAAGCGCGTGGGTGTCCACAAATTGTATATAACCGGTAAGCCACTTGGTCGGCCTGATTTCCAGTCCTCCCCAGACACGTGTCAAGGCGTAGATTGCATCGTTGCCTGCCACATATCCATCGGAACTCTGGCTTTCCCCGCGTGTCCGTATCTGCATATCCAAAGTTGCCCACTTCGGGAAATCGGTCAATTGCAGTGACTCGACCTGCCCCGAGGGCTGTGGATAGTCCATGTAGATAAGCGACTGGGGGTTCAAGCCAGATTGTTGAGCCAACGCGCTGTGGACCAGAAGCAAACAACCCGCTAACTTGAAAATGCACCGCAACTTCGCTCTCGCGCCCGCCGCCGCTCTCGTTGTATGTTCTAGATATTTTTCTGTTGACATGTTTTGGTTCCTCTCGAGTGAATCGTTTGCTTAGGCTCGATTTCTGTTCCTCAATCGTCCACCAACGTAATGTCGTGATCGACATGCGGCGGCAGGTTGATGTCCAACTCCATGTTGTCAACTGGGATAAGGGCGACACTCCTCCCGTTATTGAAGTTCCAGGCGTCAGTGCGAGCAGGGGGCAATTTGGCGAAGGGTGTCTGTTCGCACCACCTGGAAAAGCCAGGTGTAGGTCGTGACCAGCGGGACCGCCCAGGCAGGCTGCTTTGATTGGGCCGCGTTAGTTTGTGCGGGCCACCGCGCGTAGAAATTAGCGGAGGCGGGGGTTGAAGTTTGAACGGGCGCGCTTTGTGCGCGCACACTGGCGGAAGCCATCAGAAAAAGAAGGGAACAGGGAAGTCTTTTCATCTCGGTGCATTGAGCATGAAGGGCAGAGAAGGCACTGGCAACGACCCATGGAGGGAGGGTTTTCTCCACCCTGCGATGGAGGCGTCCGTGCTACGCGCGCTGAGTTTCGTACTATTTGCCGGCGCTCAGAAGGTTGGCCAGAATGCGGTAGGCGCCTGGAACCAGTTCCGGAAGCTGGCGGTAAAGCGCATAGGCAACGTAAATATATGTCCCTTTGCCGGAATGCGCCACTAGCAGACCTCCACGCTGCGGGTCCTGCCCGGCGTCTGCGGTTTCAGTGAGCGCGGTGTAGTGCGAGTCCCATGAACTGAGAAAGCCATGTCCGCGTTCTTCGAGCCAGCCATCGAAGTCAGCAGTTGTGATGGTATTCGGCGAGGTGAGCAAGGCATTCGAGGGATCGAGGAGCTTCACCGATGCCTGCTCGTCCACAACGCGCTCCGCGGCGCCGTTCATCGACAACTGGAAGGGGGCAGGGAAGCTCGTGCTCTGGTACTGCACAATGAGCGTCCCTCCGTGCCCGACAAATTCTCTCAGGCGTGCTTCGTTCGCGGCCAGTTCAGGACGAACGGAGTAGGCACGGATGCCAATTACGATTACGTTCCATGCCGACAGGTCGCTGGATGCGAGCTCCGCTGTGGTAAGCAAGTGGGGCGTAACGCCCAATCCCTCGATTGCCTCGGGAACCAGGTCGCCGGTGCCCATTACGTAGCCGATCTTGAGGCCCGGGGCTAGTTTTACATCCACCTTGCGGGTTTTCAACTGAGCGGCCTTGTAGCGGTTGTAGGGCTGCAATCCGGCGTAGCCCACGCTTTGCCATCCGGTTTGGTAGCTGTGGCCGTTGGAGCGCGCGAGGGCCTGGATGTTGTAAGCACCTGTCTCAGTCGCCGCAGGAGTTACGGAAAAGACGATGGGTTCCGAGTCGCCTGCTGCAGCTAGATGGAATGGCGCGGAGGGGGGCTGTGCCGTCCAGCCTGTGGGAAGGTTCAACTCGACCGTGCCTTCGGCTGCCGCCTGGGCGTGAACAGTTATGCGGACAGGGAGGGCCGAGCCGTCGAGAGGCAGGATACGGGTCTCGGGGTCGAGGCTCACACCGATTCCCGGGGTGACGACGAGGGGTTCATAGAAGCCACCCGGACCGGTAACGCGCTGCATGGTTTGAACGACTTGGCCGATGCGGATGGGGAGACCGTCAATAGTGAACTCCGCCCAGGCGGCAAGCGGCCAGGGAGCGAAGGAGCGCCCGCGGTACTCGGGACGGGTGAGGTCGTAATACGCCTGCTCGGTGTCGGGACGAGTGAAGTAGGGCTCGGTGGGCTGGGCGTCGTCAGGGACCTTCAGCTTGTAGATGGCGTCGGAGGTGGTGTCTGTGTTTGATGTGCTGACAGGCTCGCCTTGCTGCCAGGGAGCGTCGATTTGAGATTCGAGCCATATTTTTTCCAGGTGGACGCCGGGAACGGAGTGGGCAGTGTGGATGCGGACGTTGAACTCTTCGCCGGGAGAGACGCTGCGAGGAGTCTCGTCGGGTCCGCCGCCGCGGAAGCCACTGTTGTCGATCTTCTTGGCATGCGTGGTGAAAGCGGTCAGGTCGAGTCCGAGCAAATCCTTGAGGGCCGATTGGAATTCGTCGATCTTCACGTCGAGTTCGAAAAGCAGGCTAGTCTTCTCCTTCGCTCCTACACCGAATCCATGTGTACTTACGACGGTGTCTTTGTCAGCGATTTTTGACCGGAGCGCGATCGCCTCGCGATAAATGGGGGCAAGCTTGCTTGCTGCGGCGTTTGCCGTCAAACCATGGCGTTCAGTTTCGAACTGTTTGAGATGACTGTTGAGTTGTTCAATGTCGGCCGAGAGCCAGATGGCAGGATGCTTTCCAATGATGCCCAGCAGCGATGTGTCGATGTAGACCTTGCCATTGTGGAAGAGGTCTGAGCCGGTGACGCTGCCCGTACCTTTAATCCACGCTTCCGGGGCGACAGCCCACAGATGGTATCGCGTCTCCGCTGGCCCGCTAAGGGCAGGATTGGCGCCGCCATTCTGCGATTTCTGCATGCCCCAGCCCTGGCGCGCAATCTGCGCATAGCTGCGGCCCAGCGCTGGATCCCGCGTGCCCACCTGCAAGGTCACGTCGGTAGAAGGCACGCCAGTGATCCACTCACCGGTGACATAGTTCTTGAACTTTGCCGGAGCCCATTTGCCGGTGGCATAGTCGTACATGCCTTTTTCCGTGACCGGAGCAAACGGAACCATGGAGTAGACGGCCAGGGGCTGCCAGACAGTAAGACCGAGACCGCCTTCGCTCGCGGGCTTGAGCTGTTCCGGGAAAACATTGGGGTCAGCGGCCGCCTTGAAGACCTCCTGCGCTATTTCGCCCGACACCTGGTGGTGCCCATGCCCGTCAGTAATTCCGCCAACAAAAGTCGAGACAATGACCTGCGGACGCTCGCGGCGAACGGCGAGCACGGCGTCATAAAGCACGCGATCGTGTCCCCAGCGTGCAAAGGCTTCCTCTTGAGTCTTCGAGAAGCCGAAATCGATTTCCGTGCCCCAGAGTTGCTTTGTGCCGTAGTATTCGCCGGCCTTGAGCAGTTCATTGGTGCGGATCAGACCCAGCGCGTCGTAGCTGTCGGCGGACATGGCGTTCTGGCCGCCCTCACCGCGCGTGAGCGTGAGTAGTGTGCAGCGCACACCAAGGCCGCGTGAAAGATAAGTCAGCAGCGAGCCGTCTTCGTCGTCAGGGTGCGCGACGATCATCATCAGGCTGGCTGTTGTGGAGAGCCGCTTAAGCGATTGCTCCAGCGCCGCTGCGCCGCGGTCTTCAGGCAAGGGTAGAGCAATGCTGCTTGGCTCCGTGGCTGGAAGCTGAATTGCCAGGGATGGCTGAGCCACTTGCTGTGCGAGCAAACCAATAGGGAGAATGCCCGCGACGACAAGGCCGGCGAGGGCTATGCCCTCTGCTGCCCGAAGATGAATGCCTGGGAGGTATTTGTCGGGAAAGAACATGCTTCTGGTAAGTGTACAATCCGTGGAGCGTTAGAGCCTCATGGCAGACCTCCAGATCACTCCCGAAATCAGCATCCTCGAACGACGCATCGGCCTTCGGTCAGCGGTGCTCTTCAACATGCTGGAGATGATCGGCGTCGGCCCGTTCATTACGCTGCCGCTGGTGATTGCGGCGGCGGGGTTCAGGCTTTCGGTGTGGGCGTGGGTGCTGGGCGCGGTCATTGCCGTTGCTGATGGGCTGGTGTGGGCTGAGCTCGGTGCGGCGTTTCCGCGTGCCGGCGGCTCGTACGCATTTCTCCACGAGATTTACGGCTCGAAGGGCGCGGGAAACTGGCTGAGCTTTCTGTATGTATGGCAATTAAGCTTTTCCGCGCCGTTGTCCATCGCTTCCGGGTGCATTGGGCTGTCGAGTTTCCTGGCATGGTTCTGGCCGGGGCTTGACCAGGCACCTGTCGCTGCGCTGCCCGCTGTGCACTACGCGAATTTCTCTGCCGCAGCGGCCTGCCTATTGGTGACGGCACTGCTGTACCGCAATTTGAGCCAGGTCACGCGCCTTGCGTGGGTCTTGTTTGCGGGGGTGATGGCGGCGATTGCAGGCGTGATTGTCTCCGGATTTGGTCATGCGTCTGCGCTTGGCGGTTGGCACATGCCGGTCGCGCCCGCTCAGCTCATGGCCACTGGGCTGGGAACAACTATTGGGGGACTCGCGCAGGGCACCTTGCTCGCCACATATTGCTACTGGGGCTACTACAACATCACCTTCCTGGGCAGTGAGGTGCGGCGGCCGGAAAAAACCATCCCCCGCGCGATTCTGCTGTCGGTCTTCTTCGTGGCGACATTTTATGTCGTCATGGACCTTGCGGTGCTGCCGTCCCTGGGCGGCGCGTCGTCCCATAGCGCCGGTAGTGACATACTCCGCGTGCAGCTCGTCGCCGATATTGCACGGTCGGCCTATGGCGGTTGGGCCGGATACACGATTGCCGCCCTGGTGGTATGGACGGCGTTTGCCAGCGTGTTTTCATTGCTGCTCGGCTACTCGCGGGTCCCCTACGCAGCCGCGTGCGACGGCAACTACTTCGGCTTCCTGGCGGCGGTTCATCCAAAGCATGGCATTCCTCACCGGTCCCTGGTCGCGCTGGGACTGGTGGCGTCGACGTTCTGTTTTCTTACGTTGAACCAGGTGATCACGCTGCTGGTCATTACGCGCATTGTGCTGCAGTTCTTCCTGCAACATATTGGTGTAATGCTATTGCGGAGGCAGAGGCCTGAACTCGAGCGGCCCTTCAGGATGCCGTGGTATCCGTTGCCGCCGCTGCTGGCCATGGCAGGTTTCGTGTTTATGCTGGTCAATCGTACTCACGCGCTAAAGGGGCTGGCGGTTGCTTTGGGTATCGGAATCGCAGGGACGGTAATTTATCTGATCAGGGCGAAGAAGCTGGAGCAATGGCCATTTGCCAGCGTGTTAGAACGAGTGGGCTCATCCATCAATGAACGGGACGGAAGCGGAAAATGAGCACTGGGGACCTTGCCTCGCGTGTTGTGCTCACGCTGATGACTCCCGGCCGCGACCGGGAGTTCGCCGAGATGCTCGACGAGTTCCGTGCCGCGGGGGAGCTCCATGTCTACACCGGAAATTTCGCCGTCGCGTGGGAAGGGTATGCGAGCTTCTATGCGTTGCTTTCAAGAATGAAGGCAGGCGGCTATCCCCGGCCGGAGATTGTGCCCATGGATTCGTATTTCATTGAGGCCGAAGGACGGATCCTGGGAGAGGTCTTCATTCGTCACCGATTGACGCCTCACCTGGAACAGATTGGCGGCCATGTCGGATACAAGGTCAGACCGTCGTGCCGCGGCCGGAGGGTAGCCACGGCGGCGCTCCGGCTGGCCCTGAAAAAGTTGGCGACGATGGGTGTAGAGCGAGCTTTAGTGACCTGCAATACGACGAACGCCGCTTCAGCAAGAGTGATTGAAAGATGCGGTGGTCTTCGCATTCAGGACGCGATGCTGGAAGACAGGGTCGAGCGCCGGTACTGGGTTCCCACTGGCTCGGACCTGAGCAAAGACCTGTAGAAATCTCAGCCCATTTCCACTTCGCTCAATCTAATTCGAAACCTTTGTATGTATCTTGTAACGTGCGAGCGACCGAAGGTGTCTAATAAACGAGGCCGGGGGTTTCCCCTCATGAGGTCAAAGAGATGTTGATTAGAAAGCCTGCCGACGTTGCGCCGTCGGAGATTACTTCGCGCAGCGCGTATGAGTGGTACATGAACCGCAGGAAATTCCTGCGCGGCGCAGTTTCCAGTGCGGCGGTGGCCGGAGCGGCTGCGCTTGGCGCCGAGCGTTTGGCTGAGATGGTCTCCCCGCGCATCGGCGTGCTGGCCGGAACTAAGCTCGAAACAGTAAAGAGTCCGCTCACAACAACAGGCGAGACGCCGACCAGCTTTGCAGACATCACCCACTACAACAACTTCTACGAGTTCGGCGTGCAGAAGGACGACCCGGCGAAGAATGCAGGCGGCCTGCCGACGCGGCCGTGGACAGTGCGCGTGGATGGCAAAGTAAAAACTCCGAAGACCTTCGACATCGACGCCCTGCTGAAGCTGCGTCCGCTTGAGGATCGCGTCTACCGCCATCGCTGCGTGGAGGCGTGGAGCATGGTGATTCCCTGGGTGGGCTACTCGCTGTCTGAGTTCATCAAGCAATGCGATCCGCTTCCCAGCGCGAAATATGTGCAGTTTCTCTCCTATTTCAGCGGAAAAGTGGAGAAATGGGCGAGTGAGAGCAACATCAACTGGCCCTACTCTGAGGGACTCCGCATGGATGAAGCCATGCATCCGCTGACGCTCTTCACTTTCGGCTTGTACGGCGAGGTGCTCCCCAACCAGGATGGCGCACCGGTGCGAGTTGTGGTGCCGTGGAAATATGGCTTCAAGTCGGCCAAGTCGATTGTGACGGTGCGCTTTCTGGACAAACAGCCGATGACTACATGGAACGACCTGGGTCCAGATGAATACGGGTTTTACTCAAACGTGAATCCGGAAGTGGATCATCCGCGCTGGAGTCAGAAGACCGAGCGGCGTATCGGGCTGCCGTTCTACGCGCAGCGAAAGGCAACGTTGATGTTCAACGGGTATGGCGACCAGGTCGCTTCGCTGTATACGGGGATGAACCTAAAGAGAAACTACTAGAGACGCTTCTGAGTCCGCGGACCACGGTTCGGCGGGGGATAGCATGGGACAAGCCAAAAATACGAAGGCGCAGCTCGCTGGGTTCATTGCAAAGTACGATGTGGAGATTGCCGATCTTGCCGAGACAATTCTCGCTGAGATGCGCAAGCTCTATCCGACCGCGCTTGAGCTGGTCTACGACAACTACAACGCGCTGGCTATAGGTTTCTGCCCAACCGACCGCACGACAGAGGCTATCTTCTCAATCGCGCTCTATCCAAGATGGGTGAGCTTGTTCTTCCTCCAGGCCAGGGAATTGCCCGACCCGGACAAGCTATTGCGCGGAAGCGGAAGTACCGCGCGGCATATTGTTCTGCCATCACCGGACGCGCTGTATCACCCGGCAGTGCGTTCCTTGATGCGCGAGGCCGAGGCGCGCGCGAAGGTGCCTTTCGACCCTAAGGGCGAACGTCGGCTGATCATCCGTTCGATTTCTGCTGCTCAGAGGCCGCGTCGGCCCGCCGCCAAAAGCGCACCAACGGCGTCGCGGTCTGGAATCGAGAGCAAGGGGAAGAGAGCAACTGCCGGTGCTCGCAAGTCATGAAACGATCAACCTTAATCGCTCTAAAGACTCTCACCTGGGTGGCCTGCTTGTGGCCGTTGGCGTTGCTCGTCTATGGGGCCGTGACCAATAATCTCGGTGCGGATCCTACCGCCAAAATCACCTTTGCGACGGGTTCCACAACCCTGAACCTGCTGACGATCACCCTGGCCATTACACCAGTGCGCCGGTTGTCGCCGCGGCTCAACTGGCTCATCAAATTCCGGCGCATCCTGGGGCTGTTTGCATTCTTCTATGCCACGCTGCACCTGCTCACGTATGTCGCCCTCTACGCTGGCTTCGATATCAACACGATGCTGGCCGATATTGAGAAACGGCGCTTCATCACTGTTGGCTTGATCGCGTGGCTGCTACTGCTGCCGCTGGCGGCAACATCGACCAACTGGGCCATTCGCAAGCTGGGCGGAAAGCGCTGGGGCCGGCTGCACAAGCTGGTATATGTGGCCGCTGTTTGTGGCGTCATTCACTATTGGTGGCAAGTGAAGCCGGGAGTGTTGTCCCCGATGAGCAATACGGTGATTCTTGCGGTCCTGCTGGCCGCGCGGCCCGCTTGGGACTTGTGGCAGAAATGGGCTAAAGGCAGGAAGGCCGCGACTCAGATCGCGGGCGGCTGAAGCATGGCACTCGTTGTGTCACCGGCCGGCGAAAATACTTAAGCAGGCTTACTGGCTTTGGAGCTTTGGTTGAGGGTTATCCTGCTGAGCCGCTGAGAGAGAGACCTGCATATCTGTCATGTTCGCGAGAACCCGGAGCGGAACCTCTTTGTCTGTGTAGTGGACAACCGGTGCATGGCTTGCAGGTTGGGCATCCGGGCCTGTGACAGCAGGTTCGGAGACCTTTGGGTCCGCATCCCCCGCGCCGGAGACTTGCAGGATGTAGTTGCCCTCAGGAACATAGTCGAGACTGAAGCTTCCGTCGTCTTGGAGCGCGGTTTCGCGTGCTCCCTCGCGGTCATCGGCGTAAAGCAGACGGACCGAACCATGGGCCAGAGAATGTCCGTCGGCAAGGGCAGTCACTTCGCCTGAAACAGTGTGAAGACCAGAAAGTGGAATCTCAATGTCATTGCCGCCTGCGGTCTCCCCCGCCGCAACTTTCACGGTTTTGGCATTCTTTCGGAGGAAGACATCGCCCAGGCAAACGCGTGCTGACGCCTGCTCGGTGTCTGTGGGCATGAGAGCGCAAACGGTGTACTCGGCTGCTGGAAGGTTGGTGATGCTATATCGTCCGTGGCTGTCGCTAATGGTTCGAATCGACCATGTATCCATGAGCGGCAAGCCGACACCGGTCCAGTCCTTCTCCGTTTTGCGGAAGAGCTGAAAGCGCATTCCGATGGCTGGGCTACCGTCATCGAAGGTGACGGTTCCGGCAATCTCTGCGGCGTGCTCAATTTCAATTGAGATTTCCGAGGCACGGCGTACGCCGACTGTGACTTCGGTGAGGTGATCCTTCCACTGTTCGATTGAGTACTTATGTCGATCCCGGTCGTTTGAAAGGGACTTGAGCTTGTCGGGGTCCAGACCCAGCGCCGGATCAAGATACCCCTCCAGGGTGGCGAAGGCATAGTAACGGCCCGGTGGAACGGCCTCCATACGAAACCGTCCATCGAGGTCGGTGACGGTCATCTCAGCGGCGGGAAGGGGATCGTCCTGGTCGTTCTTCTCTCCGGCTTTGGGAACGGCAGTGAGGGCTACGGTGGCGAAGCGGGCGGGCTTGCCGGTGTCTGCGCAAAGAACGATTCCAGTGACCACGCCCTTGGTTGGGTCGGGCTTCTTGTGCTGAAACTTGTTGCAGCCCGCCAGCAGCACGAATGCAATGGATAGAGCCGACAACGAACGCAGCCTCGCCAAAGCACACCTCCCAACGAAGATCAGAGTTCGGGAAATTCCAGCGCCGTTTGCGCAACCGGATGAAAGCTTTTGCGGTGGAGTGGCGTGGGACCAAGTCGTTCCAGCGCGGCGAGATGCTCGGGCACACCGTAGCCTTTGTGACGAGCGAGGCCGTACCCGGGAAACTGGGTGTCGAGTTCGACGAGCATACGGTCACGGTGAACCTTGGCCAAGACGCTGGCGGCAGCGATAGAAAGGCTGGTTGCGTCGCCCTGAATGACGGACTGCTGCGGGCATGGCCAGTCGATGGTGTCGCAGCCGTCGATCAGAAGAAAGTCAGGACCGAGGGCGAGTTGCTCGACGGCCAGCCGCATGGCCAGCAGCGAAGCCCGGCGGATGTTGATACGGTCGATCATTTCCACATCGACGGCGGCGATGGCCCACGCAATGGCGTTGCGGCGAATCTCCGGCTCAAGCTCGTTGCGCTTTTTTTCAGTGAGTTTTTTCGAGTCGTTCAGGTCCTGAAGATGGAAGCCCCTCGGAAGAATGACGGCCGCTGCGACGACTGGCCCGAAGAGCGGACCGCGGCCCACCTCGTCCAGTCCGGCGATGCGGAGTGCGCCCCGCCGGCGGGCGGCATTCTCCAGCGCAAAAGTGCAAACCGGGATCTCCGTCGACGCGTTGGGGTCTGAGAGCTGAGATGCCGGGGACCTGACCATGTATTGAGTATAGAAAGGAAATACGCGGGGCAGAAAACAAAACCCCCAGCCACGAGAGCCAGGGGTTTTTACGGAGAGACTTTGCGCGTAATTGCTTAGGCGCGAACCTTGCCGGTAACGCGATCCACTTCCTTCAGACGTGCGGCCTTGCCGCGCAGTCCGCGGATGTAGAACAGCTTGGCGCGGCGTACCTTGTAGCTGCGGATCTTCTCAATCTTGTCGATGACCCTTGAATTGAAGGGGAAGATGCGCTCGACTCCCTGGCCAAAGCTCATCTTGCGCACGGTAAAAGTGCCCTGCGCGCCGCGGTTGATAGCAATCACCAGGCCTTCAAATGCCTGGAGGCGTTCTTTATCGCCTTCCTTGATCTTCACCTGGACGCGAATCTGGTCGCCGGGGACGAACTCGGGAAGGTCGGTGCGCTTGAGCTTGTCTGCCAGGCGCTGCATTACGGGATGAATGGACATAGTGGTTTCCTGCTGTTGGACTCAGAACTTCCAGTTTATCAGAGAATTGCTTTTCGCGCCTAATCCAACCAAGTCTGGAATTGCGATATAGTTTTCGTGTATGGACGAGAAACGCGAATTGCTGCGGCATACGCTGGCGACGGTGGCTTATCGGGCGGCACGAGCGCTGGAAGACGCTCCGGATGGGTATGCAAGCTTCGACGGCGCAGGACGACGGCCTGAGCAGATTTTGGCGCACATGGGCGACCTGTTCGACTGGGCTCTGAGCATGGCAAAGGGCAGCCCGGGCTGGCATAACTCCACGCCGCTGACGTGGGAAGCAGAGAAGCAGAGGTTTTTCAGTTCGTTGCTGGGCTTTGACGAATACCTGGCTTCGGAAGCGCCGCTCCATGCGCCGATTGATCAGCTTTTTCAAGGACCGATAGCGGACGCGCTCACGCATGTGGGTCAGTTGGCGATGCTGCGCAGGCTGGCGAGCTGCCCGATTGCCGGAGAGAACTACTACGTTGCCGAAGTCGTAGCGGGCCGGGTCTGTGCGGAACAGGCAATACCGGTGAAGCCGTTTAAATAGGGCAGCAAGTCGGCGGGAATCTACTCCACGCTTATCCGTTCAAGCAATTCCAAATCAGCGCGGGTTAAGGCGCCTGCGAGTTTGGCCTGTTCCAGCAGATCCGGCCGGTTGGCCAGTGTCTTGCGCAACTGTTGCTCGCGGCGCCAGCGGCGAATGGCCTGATGGTCGCCGTTCAGGAGTGTCTCAGGTACAGTCAGGCCGTCGAACTCGGCAGGCCGCGTGTAGTGCGGGTAATCCAGCAGTCCTCCCGCGCCGTGCTGGGAGCGGGGCACGCCGTCGGAATCAGTGGTGATCTCGGCGTCAGCTACTCCGAAGCTTTCGAATTCGCTGGACGCCTCGTTGCCCAGCACCCCGGGCAGCAGACGCATGGCAGCATCGATCACCACCGCGGCGGCCAGTTCGCCTCCGCTCAGGACGTAATCTCCGATCGACAGCTCCATGTCGCAGTAGAGAGTGTTGATGCGCTCATCCACGCCCTCATACCGGCCGCAAACCAGGACCACCCGGTCCAGCCCGGCCAGTTCGCGGGCCACCGCCTGGGTAAACGTGCGCCCTTGCGCCGAGAGCAGAACTATTTTCGGTGGGGCAGAGTCCGCCTGCGCGCGCTTTGTTTTTGGTTCGATTCCCAGCGATGCGAGTGCTTCGGCGATTGGCTGTGGTTTCAGCACCATGCCCTCGCCGCCGCCAAATGGGCGGTCATCCACGGTGCGGTGCCGGTCGTGGGTAAAGTTGCGCAGATCGTGTATGCCCACCTCGACCAGCCCTTCTGCCAGCGCCCGGCGCAGAATGCCGTTGTCCAGGAAGCCGGAGAAGAAGCCGGGAAAGATGGTGATGATCTCAAATCGCATGTGCTTGCCTTACCGATGATAGAAGCAGACCTTTAGGATGATCTAAATGATTGCCCGCGGAGGTAGTTTGCAGCGAATTCAAGCCTTCCCCGTCGCGTTCAATTCCACCAACCCCTCGGGCAGGGCCATCTCCACGCGCTTGTCCGCAAGGTCAATGCGGCGCAGGTAGCTTTTTGCGAATGGGACCAGAACCTCTTCCTCGGTGCCCTGCGGGACTACCACCAGCAGCGCCACAGGTCCTGCAGTCCGGTCCACGTCTTCGATCTGTCCCACAAGCACCGGAGTCGCTCCGCCTACATCCGCCCCGGTAACGTCGAAAAGTGTGCAGCCGATCAGGTCGGCGATATAGATTTCATCCTCCGCCAGCGGCGTCCGCTCGGCAAGCGGAATTGAGACGATCTTCCCGGCCAGCAGTTCGGCCGCGGAAATCGAGTCAACCCCAGAAAAATGGAGCACTACGCCCCCTTTGTGCAGCCAGTGGGCCCGTAGTTCCACTTCGCTCGGGGGCGCGGTCACCTTCGAGTGAGGCGATTCCGGATCGGCAACCAGCCAAAGCCGGCGACGTTCCGCAAACTTTTCAGGGAAATCAGTGAGGATGTCGGCGAAGACCTCGCCTTTGCGGCCTTGTGGGCGGCGAATGCGAGCCAGCCAGACCCAGTCTTCCGGGGCCGAAGAATCTTTGTCCTGCTTGGCCGGAGTGGGCTCAGGCTGTGCAGGTTTTTCTTGTGGAGTCATTCCTGCCTCGGCGGTAGCCCGTGCGTGCCAGCGTCGTCGCGGCTAGGCTTCGTCGTCTTCTTCCAGTATGTCGAGCGTGTAGCGGTGATGTAGCTTCATGCTGACGGCGCCCAGAATAGTGCGCACCGACCGGGCTGTGCGCCCCTGCTTGCCGATCACCTTGCCCACGTCCTGGGGCGCAACCCGAAGTTTGAGGACCGTATTGTCCTCGCGGTCAACGGATGTCACTTCTACGGCTGTCGGTTCATCCACCAAAGCCCGCGCGATCTCGCGGACCAGTTCTTCCACTTCGACCATATCGTGTTGGGTCATGTTCGTGCCTCTGACCAAATGGGTCCAGAATTCTGCAAGGCAAAATTCGAATACTGGATCGGTGCGCGAATAGTATCAGTCCACCCCTGCCACCGTCAGCAGGCGAGTGGGCAAACTGCGCCTGCATTCGCGTTCCTGCCCATTCGCGTTATCGGGAACACCGGCTGGTCTGCGCTGCCGGGAACTCAAGGAAATCGAAGCCGGAAGTGCCCCTGAGCGGGGCAAACTCCAATCAGGCTTCTACGGGTTCCGCAATCGCGGCCGGCGCCGGATTCTTGGTCACCAGCTTCTCAACAATAGGGGAGAACTGTGCGCCAACGCTGCGCCAGTAGGCGACGCGCTCGTGCTTCAGGTCCACAGTGGCCGGGTTGGTGCGGGGGTTGTAGGTGCCGACGACCTCGATCGAACGGCCATTGCGGGCGCGGTCCTTCTCGATGGCCACAATGCGGTAGTAGGGCTGCTTGCGGGCGCCGAAACGCGCCAAACGAATCATCACCACGGCGATACGGTTCCTTTCGAAATCCAGTGCTCTGTTGGTCTTAAGGGGGTTTTCCCGGCCGGCGGCGACGTTTTTTCAGGCGTGCACGGCCAAACAAACGGCCAAGCGTGTGCGCCCGGCCACACAAGACTCAACAACTAAGTATCGCTGAAAACACGACTAGAAGCAAATTTCTGCGCCGACAGAAGCAGCAGGTTCTCAGGCGATTATCCCGGTTGTAGGCACCTTGCACAAGTCTCGACCTGGAACCGATTTTCAAAACGGATGTAAGAAAGTTCCTCCTGCAGGGGACTACCTTGAATGAGGAGCAATTAGCAGCCATGCCGGAGAGCAAGCAGAGCCGGGAAAGCCTCTTTGAGGATGTCGTAGCGGCCTACGGGTTCGCCCTGGAGCGGCTGGCGCGTGCTTACGAGGCCGACGCAGAGACCCGCCGTGACCTGCTGCAGGAAATTCTCATAGCCCTCTGGCAGAGCTTCGAAAGCTTCGACAATCGGTGTTCGCTTCGCACATGGGTCTATCGTGTGGCCCACAACACGGCGTCGTCGCATGTGTCCCAGCGGCTCCGAATGAGGAAGCAGTCTTTTGTCGGTCTTGACGATGTTGCGGAACTGGCGGATGGCAAAGAGGGCGAGGATGCCGCGGTCGAGCGCGACGCCGTCGGCAAGCTTTATGAACTGATTCATCAGCTCAAACCGCTGGACCGGCAAGTGATGGTCGCCTACCTCGAGGGAATGGATGCCGTTTCGACCTCCGAGATCACCGGCCTTTCGGCACGCAACGTGGCAACAAAAATTCACCGGATCAAACAGATTCTGGCGCGACGGTTCCAAGCCGCCGGGGCCCAGCAAGGAGGGGCGATATGAGCGATGAGTCCTCTCAGGATCGCCGCATGAAGGAACTTTGGCAAGGTCAACCAACGGAAGGAGTACGTATGTCAATCGAGCAGGTTCAGGCAAGCGCGGGAAGTTTTCAACGCAAGATTGAGTGGCGCAATGCGCGTGAATATGTGGCGGCACTCGCGGTCATAGTCTTCTTTGGATTTCAGTTTGTGAGGACGGGAGATGTGCCGGCGCGAATCGGATTCGGCCTGCTCATCGCCGGCACGTGTTACATGGTGTGGCATCTCCACTTCAAGGGCGCATGGAGACCGCTTCCAGCGGAGGCGGGACTCTCAAGCTGCATCGAATTCAAGCGCCGTGAGCTGGAACGCCAGCGTGACCTTCTGAGCCACGTCTGGAGCTGGTACCTCGGCCCGCTGATCCCGGGATTGGCCGTGTTGATTGTGGACTTCGCCTATGCAAGTCAAGGGCGCATCAGGCATAGCGGTCTCCTCGTCGCGGCATATTCGCTTTTTGTTGCAGGCATCTTTATTGGGATCGCAAAGCTGAACAGCAATGCCGCACGCGCACTTCAGCGGCAGATCGACGAGTTGGACGAGGCAACGCAATAGCGATGAAAACGTTACTTCGCCGGGAATAGAAATCGGAGCATGGGGCGGACGCGGTGGGACCAACTTGGTTCGTCATGCGTCCCCCCATGCGCCTTCTCGAAGTGCAGCGATTCTCCCGGCAGCCAGTGGTTAGCCTTCAGCCGACGGTTCAAATGCTCCACATCCTGCACTGCCTTGCGGCCTTCCTTGTCGCCTACATCGAGCCAAAGCTTCGGGCGGTCCCAAATCTCAGGCGCGCGTTCGTTCAGGTAGCCGAGGATGCTCTTGTGATTCCACCAGACGCTGGGCGACATCACGGCGAGCTTGCCAAACCATGTGGCGTAACGCAGACCAAGATAGAGCGAGACCAGTCCGCCGAGCGAAGACCCGCCCAGCCCCGTCGACTCGCGGTCGGTGCGCACGCGGTACTGGCCGGCAATCCACGGCAACAGTTCGTGCGTCAGCAGCAGGCCGTATTCATTGGCTTCGCCGCCGCCCATCCGCCAGTCGCGCTCAGGGGTGTATTCGGCAATGCGGCGGTCGCCGGTGTTGTAGATCCCCACAATAATCAACGGCTCCACTTCGCCGGCACGAATGGCGGCGTCGGCATGCTCTCGCACCTCCCAAGTACGACCAGGGATAAACGAAGTGCGCGGGTCAAAAAGATTCTGGCCGTCCTGCAAATAGAGCACGGGGTAGGTGCGCTCTGGATGCTCGTCATAGCCGGGCGGAAGATACACGACTACATCGCGTTTGTCCGGCAGATAATGGCTGGGAAAGGCGCGATGAAGCCGCAGGCGCGGGTGAGGAGTGGCATCCAGGTCGGCTGGCGGAGCGGCAAGCAGCGCTTTAGGTGCTGGCGCCCAGGCGGTGTCGTTCGACGGATCTTGTTCCAGATTCAAGCTTTGCGTTCCTTTATTGCTGATCGGCTTGGTTTAAGCTCCGCCGCGGAGAAGAAGCCGAAAAAAACACCATCCCAGGCTGTTACATTAACAAGAAATCGACGGTTCTCCAATGGGCTGAGTTGGTGGGTGGGTTCGCGCGGGAGCGGGGAAGATCATGAATCGCGAGTATCACAAGTGGTATTCCGGCCGGCTGGGCCGGGACATGGAATTGCTGGTCTTCGGCCACGCGGGCCTGCCGGTGATGGTGTTTCCCACATCTGGCGGACGGTTTTTTGAATTCGAAGATCGCGGCATGATCGGCGCGCTCGCGGGCAAAATCGACGCTGGTGAAGTCCAGGTTTACTGCGTGGACTCTGTGGACATGGAGAGCTGGTACAACAGGCAGGTGCCTCCGCGCTGGCGTATTGCGAGGCAAGTGCAGTACGACGACTACCTGATTCACGAAGTGGTGCCGCTGGTTCGACTCAAAAATCACGACTGGCATCTGGTCACCCTGGGATGCAGCTTCGGCGGTTTCCACGCGGTGAATACTGCGCTCAAGCATCCCGACGTCTTCACCGGGTTCCTGTCGATGAGTGGCGCCTTCGACCTGCGGAACTTCCTGGGCGGCTACTATGACCAGGACTGCTACTTCAACCAACCGCTGGACTATCTGCCCAACCTTGGTGATCCCTGGTTCTTTGACCATTTCCGGCGCTCAAGTTATGTGCTTGCGACGGGCTGGGACGACCAGTGCCTTGGCCAGAACCAGAGACTCGATGGAGTCATGAGCGCAAAGGGAATTCCGCACAAGCTGTTTGTCTGGGACTCCTTTAACTCCCACGACTGGCCGACCTGGATGAGGATGGTCGATCACTATCTGTGAAACAGATAATAGTCATCAGAAACAACTGTGCAATTCTCAGTGGTCCCACAACATATCCCAAGTTAAATTGGACGGAGACTAACTTGGTTCCGGGAGAAAAGCAGCGATGAGTGAATTGAATCCGTACAACAAGTTTCTTGACGGACGTCCGTTGGAAGTGATCCTCGGCTCGACCGCGTCCGAAATCGAACGCCTGACCAAGGCAATCGGGCCGGAGAAAGTTTCCTTGGCGCCTGCGCCCGGCAAATGGAGCCCAGCGGAGATTGTTGCCCACCTGGCTGATTGCGAGTTAGTCTTCGCTTTTCGTCTACGGCAGACGCTCGCTGAAGATTCGCCAGTGATTCAGCCTTTCGATCAAGACAAATGGGCGGCGACTTATTCGGGCATATCCGCGACGCAGGCGATCGAAGTGTTTACAGCCATGCGGAAATGGAATCTGCGGCTGATCTCCTTAGCTCTCCCGAACTCCGCAAAGAGACCTGTCACTCATCCCGAGCGTGGCGTCATGACGTTTCTGACCCTGGTCGAAACCATGGCCGGTCATGACCTGAACCATCTGGGCCAGCTGCGAAGACTGGCCCAGGCAGCATAGCCTGCGTCACTTCACGCTGAAAGTGTTGTTGGTGCGATCGTCATCCGGCAAGACATGATCGGGGTCCACGGTCGCGGATGCAATCGGCTTTTCCCCGGTCCACTCCACTTCACCTTTCGACTGCCAAGTCTCGACTGGGACGCGGAAGCGCGACTTGGTCCCGTCTGTATATTGCACCTCGACCGTCGCCGGCAGCACTAGCTGTCCTTTGTTGATCAAGGTCACATGGGTGTTGTCAATTCCTGTGACCGCCATGTCGAAGCGCCAGTTATTCATATACCATCCGCGCCAAAACCAACTTAGATCCTCACCGCCTTCGCTCGACATCTCGCGGAAGAAGTCCGATGGCGCGGGGTGCTTGTAGGCCCAGTCGCGAATGTACTTGCGAAACGCCCAATCGAAGCGGTTCTTGCCGAGTATCTGTTCGCGCAGCAGCACCATTCCATAGGCCCCCTTGAAGTAACTCACCGGGTGCCCGATTTGCCAGGACATAGCATCGGCGTTTGTGAGGATGTTAGGTGCAGCCGGGTTATCCAGCACCTTGAGAATCGTGTCGGGTGGTTCTCCGCCTGCCGAGTACTCACCGTCGCGTTTGGGTCCATAAACGCCACCGCCGAACTCTGCTGATTCGTCAATGTCAATGAAGGTATTGAAGCCCTCATCCATGAACGCATTGCGGCGCTCGTTCGAGCCGACAATCATCGGGAACCAACTGTGGCCAATCTCATGCGCCGTAATCCAGAACAGCATCTTGCCCTTGTCGTCGATGCCGTCAAAGACTATTCCTGGATACTCCATGCCCGTCGAGAAACCAGCCACGTTGATGGCTGCGGGCCACGGATACGGATACCATTGTTTCGAGAAGCGCTCTACTGTGTCCTTCACATACTCCGTCGAACGCGACCACGCGTCTTCACCCACGCTCTCCGGCGGATAGACGCTTTCGGCCAGGCTCGATTTCCCGTCGGGAAGATTGATGCGCGCCGCATCCCACACAAACACCGGGCTCGCGCTCCATACCACGTCGCGAGTCTGGTCCATGTGGAAGTGCCAGGTAAGTGTTCCGCCCACCTTGGGACGGCTGGATGGGTCAGTTACTTCGGCCGCTGTGCGGATGACTACCGTCTTATCGCTTTTGTGCGCCTGGGCAAGGCGCTCAATCTCAGTCGGTGTAAGTACGTCCTTCGGATTCACCAGTTCGCCAGAGCCGGCGACAATCATCTCGCTGGGCACGGTGACGTAGTAATCAAAGTGACCGTACTCAAGATAGAATTCCGCGCCAATGTAAGGCAGCGTATCCCAGCCGCGAAGGTCGTCGTAGACGCACATGCGCGGATACCATTGCGCCATGTCGTAGATCTCTCCCTGCTTTGACATACCCCAGGGATGTGCGGCCGCCCCATACGCCCGGAATCTGATAGTGATACTTGATGTGAAGCTTGAGCACGCCCTTGGGAGCCAGCGGCTCGGGCAGCCGAACCTGCATCCGCGTATCGTCGATAAGTGTCTCGACCTTGATGCGCGCATTGCCGCGCTCGATCTCAACAGCATCCAGCACAAAGCCGTCTGTTGAGGGCGTGGGCGCGTTTGCTGCGGTCGGCGACCGCATGCGACGAAACAGGGCCCCATTCACCACCTGCCCCCGTGCATCTTTGCGATAAAGGTTCTGCTCCATGTGAATCCACAGGCTCGGCAGCGCGTCAGGGCTGTTGTTGGTGTAAGTGATCACCTCGTCGTTGCGCAGAATCTTGGCCTGTGTGTCGAGCTCGGCGTGCATCTCGTAGTCCGCTTCGTTTTGCCAATACTCAGGACCAGGCGAGCCATTGCTAGAGCGGTAGGCGTTCACAGGTTCAGGCAACTGCAGCGGCGCAAAGGTGAGCCGCGGATCATAGCTAGAGTTTGCCATCGATGTGCCGGCTGCCGTGCTTGTCGCCGGGGCTGTCTGCGC
>JBAWCO010000039.1:0-3877 GCA_049590315.1 Occallatibacter sp.
GATCAATTCTTTTAGGAGAGCCATCATGACATTCAGTCGAATACGCACAGGCATTCTCTGCCTGGCGATACTGAGCCTGAACTTTTGCGTCAGACCTATTGCCTTGAACGCACAATCCACCACGGAAGGCGCAATCGCGGGAACAGTTGTCGATCCCTCAGGCGCAGCCGTGTCAGGAGCCGCCATCACCCTGCATAATGACGGGACCAACGCCGAGATCAAGCTGGTCTCAGATGCGAGCGGTTACTACAAGGCTCCACTGGTGCCGCCGGGCAGCTATACAGTCACCGTTACATCCCCTGGCTTTGGCACCTACACTGCAAAGACTGTACCGGTAACTGTTGGCTCGCTGACGGAGGTCAACCCTTCCTTGAGGACAGGCAGCGTGGCCGATACGGTGGAGGTGACCGGTGAAGCGGCGGTGCTGCAGTTCGAGACGCCGGAACTCTCCTCAACACTGACTGCGAAGGAGATTGTAGACCTGCCCCTGAACGGTGGACGCTGGTCCGATCTGGCTCTGCTAACTCCGGGCGCAGTATCCGACTCCAATGGCTTCGGCCTGATCGTATTTCGCGGCATCAGTCCGTTGCTCAACAACGTTGAGATCGACGGCGCCGACGATAACCAGGCATTCTTCTCAGAAGAACGCGGCCGCACCCGCGAAGGCTATTCGACTTCGCAAATCGGAATTGCGGAGTTCCAGGTAAACACGGGCGTGTACTCCGCTGAATATGGCCGCGCGGTTGGCGGCGTCATCAATTCAATCACCAAGAGCGGAACCAATTCCATCCACGGCCAGGCGTACTTCCTCGATCGCGATAACGGTTGGGGCGCTATCAATCCGTTCACCACGTTCACGAGTGTCACAGAGCCGTCGACCGGAGGCACGCCGACGATCGTAACAGGAGTTCCGTTCAAGCCCAAAGACTGGCGGAAACGCTGGGGCTTCGGCGCGGGCGGGCCGCTGATCAAGGACAAATTGTTCTGGTTCTATGCCTACGATCAATACCGGCGCGACTTCCCCGGCGTGGCGAAGCCGGCAACGCCAAGCACCTTCTTCAATCAATATGCCGACCTTGCTCTGCCCACCGGGACCACCTGCACGGCAACGGCGACCAAGGCTACATTTAGTGGAACAGCCGTCGGCGACATCAACGCGTGCGCACTGGCTTACCGCGTGTACGGCACCAACACTGCCTATCCCAAGGCCGCCGCTCAATACAACCAGTTCCTCTTTGGATCGGCCGTCTCCGGCGTTACAGGACTCAACACACCCGGCTTGCTCGATGATCTAGGTACCACGCCGCGCACCGGCGACGAAGTTTTGAACACGCCCAAGATCGACTGGCAGGTCAACGAGAAGGAACATGCCAGCTTCCTCTTTCACCGGCTGCGCTGGGATTCGCCGGGCGGCGTGCAGACGCAGACATCGAACAACTACGCGAGAGACACCTTCGGTACGGACTTTGTGAAGTTGGACTACGGTCTGGCGAAACTGGACAGCCTGATCAGTTCCACCATCTCTAACGAGCTTCGCTTCCAGTATGGGCGCGAGTTAAACGACGAAGGCCAGCAGCCGCATACGGCTTTCACAGACGCCTACTTGAACAATGCCACTGGTACGCCGGTGCAACTCATGATTCAGGGCGATACGGGGACGAGCACATCCAACAATGGCTTCACTGCCGGTATGCCCTACTATTCCTTCCGCACGGCATATCCTGAAGAGATCAAGACTCAGATCGGCGATACCGCGAACTGGACCTACAAGAACCAGAACGTCAAGTTCGGCTTTGACTATCTGATTAACCACGACCTGATCAACAACTTGTACGAGAGCAATGGCGTCTACACCTACACCACCTTCTCTGACTTCTTTGCCGACATTCTCAAGCCAGCCGGGACCTGCGACAGCACTGAATCGGTGGCCGGGCTCGGTCCCGACGCCTGTTATTACACGTTCACGCAGGGCCTCGGCACCCCGAAGTTCGCTCTTGGCACCCAGGACTACGGCTTCTTTGCGCAGGACGACTGGAAACTCACGCCGCGGCTAACGGTGAATATCGGGCTTCGCTACGACTACGAGCACGTGCCGCCGCCTTACCCGTCGCTTCTTGCCAGCTCGCTGCTGAACACCGCGGTGAACGGAAAGGGCCCTTTCCCGGATGCGACAGCTTCAATCGGCAATCATCCGAACGACACCAACAACTTCGGCCCCCGCATCGGCGCCTCGTGGGATCCGTTTGGCACCGGCAAAACGGTGATCCGCGCCGGATACGGATTCTACTTTGGCCGCATGCTGAACGGCGTCCTTCTGAACGCTTATGAGGCTGCCGGAAGCCCCAACGGCCAATACACCATCCCCGGAGTTTTCGGCAAAGTACCCGACGGCGTCACGGCTCCGCAGTTCCCACAGATCATCCCCAACAACGGCACCTATGCAACGCCCAGCGTCGACTTCATTGCCAAGGGATTCCAGAACCCCGAGGTCAATGAATTCGATCTCAGCATCCAGCGCGAAGTGCTGCACGGCACATACGTCTCGGCCAGCTACGTCGGCGCCCTGGCACGCGAACTACCCAACTTCCTCAACCTCAACCTGAATCCGGCCGCGATGAAGCCAGTCACCTTGACCGTTGCTGCCGGCACAGGCGGGGCTTGCGGCCTCTTGGCCTGCGGCACCACGGTGGCGAGCAACTACTACACCAAATCGCTGCTCAACAGCAATTACGGCAGTGTCACTGAGGTAGTCAGCAACATCAACTCGAGCTACAACGGCCTGGTGGTGGAAGTGCAGAATCGCGGCAATCGGTATGCCCAGTTCGACGCTAACTACACCTGGTCGCATGCACTGGATTACAACCAGAACCAGAGCACTGCTCCCAGCAGCAACAACTGGTGGGATCCGTGGGGCAACCCGAGAGCTAACTACGGCAACTCGACCTACAACGTACCCAGCCGCCTGGCGGCATGGGCGATGTTCGCTTATCCGGGAACGGCAACCGGCGTGATGAAGTACTTCGTGAATGGATGGCACTTCAATCCGATCATCCAGATCCAGAATGGCCTGCCATATTCGGCCGGAGTCAGCGGAACCATTACTTCCTCTACTTCCACCGATCCAGGCGCGGTTCCGGCCTTCAGTTCCGGCCTGAGCGGCACCGGCAACTCCGGATTCATCCCGGCACTTGGACGCAACAGGATCAGCCAACCGTACACCATGGTCCTCGATGCCCGCCTGCAGAAGGACATCCGACTCAACGATCGCTACAATATCGAACTCATTGGCGAAGGATTCAATTTGCTCAATTTCGTCAATGTCACAAGCCTCAGCACCACCGCCTACTCCATCACAGGCTGCAAGACCTCAACCGCGACCGCAACCTGCAGCTTAACTTATCAGCCTTTCTCCAACGCGCTGGGCGGCTTGAGCACCCAAAGTGGCTTTGGTTCGATCAGCAACGCCAACTCGACCTTTGTCTACAGCCAACGTCAGATTCAGCTTGGTATCAAGTTGGACTTCTAATCGATCACACTAACCTCGCAACACAAAAGGGACGGCCTTCAGGGTCGTCCCTTTTGTGTTGCGGAGAACACCCGCTGGTTTTTGCACGGCGCAAAATCCTCTATGTATCATGTTCATGTCCGTAACAATCAAGATTCCCTGGGGAGATTAATATCAAACGTTCAATCTGCACGTTGGCGCTCCTGGCCGCAAGCGCATCTGCTGCCCTTTGCCAAAATCAAATTCCAGCCGCCGCGTGGCATATCCCCATCGGAACGCCTCCCGCTAACCCCGGCGGGCAGAGAACCGAACTGCATGGCGGCAACATCGATGACGGCTACTGGCAAGGGGCACCGGTGGGCGGATTTGGCG
>JBAWCO010000040.1:0-3510 GCA_049590315.1 Occallatibacter sp.
GATTAGGCTCAATTCTGGACATAAAATACGCTGCTTTCACTCGAATTCGGATCGGCATTCATAAAGACCATTGTAGAAAGCAAAGGATGGATCACTTGGGTGGAAGGCGCTTCTCCATCACTCGCTCGATTGCGAATCGCCGCCGCCGGTTACGAACCCACACCTTGGTCAACTCCTCGAAGAGAAACATCCCCGCGCAACTCAGATCGAGTGATTCGGCATAATCCGGGATACGGCATAGCGCCTCTAATCGTGGGCCCCGAAACGCACGATTCCAATCTCCTTCGCGGATTGCTCGACCACCGACCAGACCGCCCAGTCACCCAGGCTCGGGCCCACCTTGCCATCCTATATGTAAGGGCCTGAATCGTACTTTTGAATTGGCCAGCTAATCCTCATCGTCAAACGGAGCCGGAAGGGACAGGTGTGACGGCATGACTCCGGCAAGCTCTGAATAGAGTCGATGGGCGGGACTATTGGGTTCGCAAGATGCGAGGATTGCCGTGGCTCTTTCGCTGACACCATCGTAAATCGGGATTGAGCCACCGCCTATTGCGAAGCTGCCGCCTCCTAGCGAAAGACAGTTTGCCCGCAATACCTCGATGGCTGCCTGCCCAAGCTCTGCCGAATGTGCGGCACAAGCGTTCAGGACGCGCACTGAGAAATCAACGTGAGTGAAGGCCAGATTCTTTGGAGCATCGGTGAGCAGGTTGAGAACATCGACCAGGTCCTCTCGCTCAGGCGAACGAAGGAAGTCGTCGAGTACGGAAAACGTGACTTCATCGGTGGTGCCGAAGCGCCAGAAGAGATCGATCAGTTGAGAGCGATGGCCGGGAAACCTCCTCAACATCCCACATATCTGAACCAGTGCCGCGCGATATTGGTTCGACTCTCGAAGTCCCTGAAAGCTCGACCAGGAAAGAAAAGAGGGGAAAGCCTCGTAAGGAGAATAGCCCTCGATCGTTCCTAATGCGGCTTTGTGTTCTAGCCTGTGTTCAAAAAAACGAACTACTTCAAGGGGAGCGCGCCCGCCGATGCTGGCGATGAATACTGCAAAGGTCTGCTCGGGCAGTTCATGGTGCGTCACCAGCTTTTCCAGCAATCCCCGAACGGAATGCTCATCAAAGAATGCAGGTGACAGCCGCATGGGTCCAACGATTTCGCAAAGTGTGCTGGCGAGAAAACTGCTGTCGCCAATGTCGACGCTCAGGATGAGACGGATCGCGACATCACGGTAGCTTTGAATTCTCCCGAGGCGCGACAAATCGAGGAGAAGATGCGCGACTACAGGCGACTCTGTTCTATTCGCAAGCACCGTCAGAATCTCGACGTCCTGCATGATCGGTTGATCGACGTGTGGCCCAAGATAACGGGCGATGGACGCGGCTGCCCGCCATGAATGCGACGCGAGTGCCGTGCAATATTGCGAGAAAAGAATGAGGTCGGTCTGTCGCCATCTCGGAACTATGACGCCAGCCGAATCGAGCAGAGCCGAGCGATCCTTCGTAAGAAGGTACTCTGAGAAAGCCTGCGGAAAGTCTCTTCGCTGGCATAGCGTCGTCAGAAATGACTCCAGGGATTTCAGGCTGACGCCCGCATCCAGTGCGTCCTGCGCAAGGACCTCCATGGTTGCGATCTGCTCATCAACAGAAACGCAGCGCGCTACGAGCTCGGCAACGGCCCGATCTTCTTTCTCCCTGCGTCGCGTCGAGACCGATACGAATTCATCCTCAACGGTGTTGTATTCCCACTCGTCTGAGCAAATTACGTCGAACACCTCGAAGAACCGCGGAGTGATGAGAGCCGCCTGAATCTTCGTAGCAGCATCTTTCACCTGGGATGAGAGCCGTCCCCGCTCGATCACCCAATAGAGCAGCTTTCGGATCCTCCAGACCGTTGGCAGAAAGAGGGAGCCGCTTTGAATCCGGTTATCCAAAATCTCAAGCGCTCGCAATCGCTCACCGTCCTGCCATCGCTCTTCCTCCGGTGTCGCTTCGTTTCGCATATTTGGGTGAAACTCGGAGACAACCTTGCTGAGGACATCGACGGCGGCGACCTCGATGCTGGGTTTGCCGCTCGAAAGGCACCGTTCAACCACAGCGAGAGCTCGCTCCCTCAACGGACGGACAACTTCATAATTCACCGGCAACGACGTGACGGAGAATGCTCCTCCGCCTCCTGCGATTTGTTCCGTGTGACCGATCTCACGATCAAGGAGATTCTCGATGATGTCGAGCGGAGTAAAGTCACTCACGTAGGCGCCGGGGTCGACTGCGAGTTCCTCGACCTGCGACAGAACCCGTTCATTGAGAGTCACGGACTTGTACTTCCTGTAGCCGATGGCTTCCTCTAAAGCCCGCCTCGCGCGCCCCATTAGTTCACCGGGCCCGTTCTGGCTCAAGTTCCACAGTCGGCGGAAAGAGTCTGCAGATGTCTTCTCATCAAATAAGGTCGCGGTAAGAAGTTCGGGCAACTGCCTCAGCGCGTCGTCTGAGGTGACCCGGAATCCGTATTCATAGCTTGTCTCGGCCTGCTCATCCATGGCGATCTGCAGAATGGTATGGACTTCCTGGGGTTGAAAGGGAGCGACGCCGGCTATCGCGCCGAGAAGCTCGCGCCGTGGCCTGGCTTTTTGTGATCGGAATGTTTCACGGATTCGCGCCCAGACCTTTTCAAGCAGTCGCGTCTCCGGATCACGTTGGGTGATCCTCCAGTCAAGCTCTGCGAGGTTTTGTAGCAAGTTTGTGAGATGGCTGCCGTGAAAAGCTTCGAAGACAGCGTCCGGATACCCGGTCAAATAGTGATTCGGTCCGACCGATGCCTGTTCAAGCAGGTAATCAGCGAGGACGTCCGGCACGATCCGGATCGCTTCGCGGCGGCGGATTGCGATACCGATCTCCTCAAGAGCAAGAGCATTCCTCCGGATCTCGTACGATTTCCATCCCAGGAATTCCTGCGCTTTCGTGTCGAACTTTTGCTCCTGCTCGTTTAGGGGTTGCAGCGCCGCGATAAGGTGGAGCAGGTCCTCTTTCGGCTTGCCGCCCGTCTGGAACTGTCCAATGCACTCGGAAGCGAACTTATCGAAGACGGCCCGCTGGAAAGACTCATGGTTGCCCAGCAGCCCGGGGAGTATCTCACCGCGCGCAATGAGCCGCCCACCAACGACCGTTACAAGCGGCGCGTCCCAGGAAACCGCAGCAAGTTGCGATGCCAGTTGCCCATACTTCGATCCCAGCATCTCGGCGGCGAGGTCTACAGTGTCCTGTTGAGTAAGTTCGAGGAGTGGAGCACAACGGATGAGGCTGCTTTCGTCGACAAACTGCGCCAATTTTTCGTTGACGTAGCTACGTCCGCTCGGCCGGGATCCGATCACAAGTTTCAATCTGCGCGGGCCTCGCCAGCTCGATACCATGCCAATGAGTTGTGCGAGATGCGGATAGCGATGGGCATCGTCCACGATCAACAGAGTGTCCTGAGCCGGAATCTCGCGCTCAGCTGTGGGTTGCCATG
>JBAWCO010000041.1:0-5065 GCA_049590315.1 Occallatibacter sp.
CTCTTCGCACTTACCAACCCAACACCATTGTTTTTGCCGACACCGGGCTCTTTGAATACGGCGATGCGCGCTGGGTGGGCAATGAAAGCGGCCGTGTTCCCTACGAGAACTGGAACGTCATCGATCGTCATGGGTATCTGCGCTGGCGTCCGGTGGAGTCGGATACTCCGCTGCGCGACCAGCATTGGTTCTGGCACCCCGACGACGAGGCTTCCCTCAAAAGCCTCAACGAATTGCTTACAATCTACGACGAGACGGTTGGCCGCGGAGCACAATTGATGCTTGGCCTCGCTCCCGACCGTCGCGGTCTGCTCCCCGACAGCGACGTGGCGCGCCTTGAGGAATTTGGCAAAGTACTCGGGGCACGTTCTGCGCACAATCTTGCTCTCGCTCATGCGCCGGCCTCTGCTGATGTGTCTGCCGCGCTCGACGGCAACCCTGATACGTTCTGGAGCGCGCCCGCTGGCTCTCATCATTCAACGCTTGAAGTTAGCTTCCTCAAGCCCATCACATTCAACCGCGCAGTCACCATGGAATGGCTCAACAATGGACAACGCATTCAAAAGTACTCGATCGACGCCTGGTCTGGAGCCGGCTGGAAGACCGTCGTTTCTGCCGATGCCATTGGCCATAAGAAGATTGATACCTTTCCCGCTGTTACTGCCAGCCGCGTCAGGTTGAATATTCTGTCAAGCACTGCCCCCGCAGCGATCCGTGAATTCCAGCTTTACAACACGGAAGAAATCCGGCAGCCGAAGTAAAACCTCGATACCGCGCCCTTGAATCGTGAGCCGAATCTCTCCGCTGCGTCCAGCTGAGGTGAAAGTCGTCCGATAAAGTAGCCTATTGAACTCGACATAGGGGGCAAATGCGAGCGAGCTTGTACAAGGAAGAAGAGATTTTAAGGGTACTTGATCCTCGCTTTCAATTTCGTACTTCGCGCGAAGGATAAGGCAATTTCGGCGCAGCTAACAACTCACGTGCGGCAATAACAAAGAGGCGATCTCACTCGAGGTCGACTACCGAGTGACTCATTGAGAACCGATTACTCCCGAGATGTCTTAGTGCTGTATCTGGAGCGCCCCGCCACTCGATGGTGCGCAGGTAGAAACTGTGCAAGAGGGGCGCTTCGGATACAGCACTGAGACTTCCGGGCACGTGCTCGCGCCGCTCCAGGGGGCACGGACTTCACCAATGAGAAGCCGTCATTTAGGCAACCAGCTCTGGCATTTACGGGACGACAAGCTTGAAGGCCTGGGCTCCTGTTCCATTGCAGGTCCAGATATCCAGTTGCACACCGTTTGCGGTTGAGGCGCCCGGGGTGTCCAGGCAAAGACCGCTACCTTTACCTACGAACTTGTAGTAGCCATTTCCCAGCGACACCGGCTCCCATTCCTCGTTGGGGCTTCCCGCATAGGTCCACAACTGCATGAGGCTGCCGTTGGTGGTGCCGTTGTTGACCACATTCCACGCTTCGCTGGGAGCATTCACGTTGGTGACTTCGTAATAAGCGCCGCCCGCGGAAATGAACTCCCACTCCTGGTTAGTTTGGGTGCTGTAAGTGCCGCTCCCGCAAGCCCACTGCTGCACGGTGGTTCCATTGGCGGTGCCGTGGTTGGTTGCGTCTATGCAGGAGCCGCTGTTCTGGTTGACGATGTTATACGGTGTGCCGGTGGTCAATGTGACGCCACCACCGCCGCTGCTTTCGGTGAAGCCGAGCGTGGTATTCAGTGTAAAGGCGTTGGTGGTGGTCCACTCCGCCCAGTCTGCGGCGATGGTGGCAGCCGAATCAGTGGAGACGTTAGGTGTGGTCGGCCAGAAGCTCGGGCCGTACATTGCCCAGCCGTTCGGATTCAGTCCGTCCGTGCCCTTGTACGCCCACATGGTCCAGTCTTCGTTGCCGTTGTTGTAGGTGCTCGCCGACGACTGGTATGCGGCTGCGGGATAGCCCATGTCATTCCATTCGCCGACAAAGCCTGGAACGTTGTAGCTGGCATGGTTGTTGAAGTCGGTTACCTGATTGACTGATCCCTGCTCGACTTGCGCTTCGGAACCATTCCACTCATACTCATGCATTTCATAGACAACGTTGGTCCAGCCTTCCGAGGACGGGTTGGGCAGCATGCTCCAGTCCCAACTGCCAAAGGTTCCCTCGATGATGACGATGTGCGAAGGATCCGCGGAGCGGACGGTGGTATACAAGCTGGCATTTGCGCTGATGACAGCGCTATTGCTGGGCGCGTTCATCGGCTCGTTGATCAGGTCGTAGCCGGCGACGTTTGCGTTGCCTTTATAGTGATTGGCAATCTGCCACCACATATAGGCGGTATTGCCCTGGTCGTTGCTGTTGGTCCAATACTGATTCTGATTTTGCTGGCCGGTATCGTCCGAAGTACTCTGCCCGCCCACGACTCCGTGCATATCAATAATCGTATAGATGCCCTGCGCGGCGGCCTGGCTGACGACCCAGTCGAGCTGCGTGAATGCATCCGCTCTCCAACCTGAATTGGAGACATTGGCAATGGGATAAAAATTTCCCCACCATACCGGGACGCGTATGACGTTGAAGCCGGCATTCTTGAGGTTGACGAAATCCTGCGTGGTGATCCAGGCCTGCTGGTAGTCCCTGATAAGGGTCTGCTCTTCAGCCACGCCAAAGCGGCTGTCCAACTCCGCAATGATGCTGTAAGTGTCAGGAAGCCCGCCGGCGTCGGCCGGACACATCCATGGTTCCATCACCATGAACCCGCCCAGATTCATTCCCTGCAGGTGAACGGTGGCGCCGTTTGCGTTGACGATCGAGCGGCCGCTTGTATGCAACATGCTAAGTTGCCCCAGAAGGGCGTGAGAACATGCGGCGATGACGAAAAGACATGCCGCGATGCGAAGGACCATGCGGCTGACGGGCCAAAATGCAAATTGCTCTTTTCCAACGTGATTCATCTGAAAATCTCCACATCACCAATCGAGTTTGCGCCTTGTTCCGGCGGAAATATGTCAACGGGAGTCACACCGCAGAATCCGATCCTGCGCGGTGTGCCTCCCGTTGCTTCTCAGTCAATTCCCTTTAGTGCGATGACAACGATGACTCAGCATCTCTATTGAGCCGTGTAATAGCGAACGTAGTCCACTGTCATCGGCCCCGGATTAGACAAGCCGCTGGTTGATCCGCCAAGGGTGCCACCGATCGCCACATTCAGGAGCGTGAATAGATTGGCGTTGAATGGCCACGTATCCCCAGACGGAAGGCTGCTGGGAGTCGCAGTAAAGAACGGTGCGGATGCGTTGTCCACGAAGAACTGCATCTCATTCGGCGTCCAAACGATTCCATAGGTGTGGAAGGCAGTGTTCGTTGCCTGTCCGCTGGGGAAGGTAAACCGTCTCCCTACTCCGCTCCCTCCGGTCTCGGCTGTGTGGATGGTGGAATTGTTCCCCGCGGTGCCTGCCCCACCATCCACTTGAGGAGACCAGTTCTCCATGATGTCCGCTTCGCCGCAAGTGGGCCATGGAACTGTGGTGATGTCGCTGCCCAGAGTCCAGAATGCGGGCCAGAGGCCTTGGTTGGTTGTATTGGGAAGCTCGATGCTGGCCTCGAGAATGCCGTACTGGAAGTTTTGTTTCCCTTCCGTGTTCATGCGGCCAGATATCCACGTCCCACCTACATTTCTGGGTTGGATCACGAGGTGCCCGTTGCCGTCGATGTAGACCGGTGCGGTGGCTGTGCTGAACGTTGCGGGGCATTGGGAGGGATTGTTTGGATATCCCGGGGGGCCACAATAAACTTCTGCTTCGCCGTTGCCCCAACCGCCATTATTGCCGAGATCAAAATTCCACGCTGTGGTGGATGGGGGACCCGCGCTGCCGGTGAATTCCTGGCACCATGTTGGAGTGTAGGTTGTCCCTCCGACGCTAATGTTGGACACGCCGCTGCAAGAACCCGTGCCACCGCCACCGCCACCTGAAGCAAATGCCATCGAGTCGATGTTCCAGCCGGCGTTGTCCTCGTTCAGCGTCAGGGTCTGTGTCCCGGCCGGTAGCGTAACGCTGACCGTCACCGTCGTCCACGTTTGCCAGGCGCCAGTGTTGGGAACGGCGACCGAGCCGCTCAGGTTGGTTCCAGAAGAGTTGGAGAGATGGAATGCGTCGGAGATAGCGCTTTCGGCGGCAACCAGGAAGGTGACCGTGTACGTCCCGGCGGTGGAAACATTCACGGTATATCTGAACCACTGTCCGGCAGCCGACCAGCCGAGATCGTTAGCGGTTGCAGGGGACGACGCCAATTCCAGATCCACGCCATCGGAACGATAGCCGTTATCTGTCCCATTGACTGAAGTGATGTTGTAGCCGACTCCCTGGCCACCGGTGTCGTAGTTCTCAGCCATCACTGTGCCGGGGATCGCGGCGGCAACTCCGCCGAATGGTCCTTCGCCGGAGGTTGCAGAAGGCGTGACCAGCTTGAATCCCTGGGCGGTCGTGCCATTGCAGGTGTAGATCTGCAGTTGCACACTGTTTGCTGTTGAATTGCTCGGGACATCCAGGCAAAGACCGCTTCCTTCGCCGACAAACTTGTAGAATCCGTTGCCCAGCGACACGGGCTCAAATTCCTCGTTGGCGCTTCCACTGTAGCTCCATATCTGCATGAGGCTGCCAATGGTGGTGCCGTTGCCGACCACATTCCAGGCTTCGGCCGTAGCATTGGCGTCGGCGACTTCATAATAGCCGCTGCTCGCCGACGTGAATATCCACTCCTGACTGAGTTGGGTGCTGTGAGTACCGTTGGCGCAGGTAAACATCTCCAGGACGGTTCCATTCGCGGTCCCCTGGCCGGAGGCGCCAATGCACAATCCGCTGTTCTCGTTGACAATGTTGAACGGGGTGCCAGTGGTAAAGGTATCTTGCGCGTGCAGCAACGCGAACGGCATCAGCAGCGCGAATAGACAGAGGGTGAATCGCAGGATTGCACCCTGTTGAAATCTGTTTTTCATTTTGTCCTCCTTCTCCATTGCCGGGAAAGGCGCTGTCAGAAGCGCCGATCACATGACCCTGGAAAGTTTCTGTGGGTTTG
>JBAWCO010000042.1:0-8038 GCA_049590315.1 Occallatibacter sp.
TCCTGAAATAGAAGGATGAAAAAGAACGACGGCAACATCTCTGTCGAGCGTTATCTCGCATACCTTGATAAAGAAATGACCATCATGGGAATCCTGTCAGGGTTTTGCATTGCAGTGCTTGCCGCTTCAATCAAGTTGGTCACAAGCGATAACGTGGCGATGAGCCGGGATCTCGTCCAGGCGAGTCCGCTTTCATTATTGATAGCGCACATCATGCTCCTGATGGCTGGGCTTTCGTTTTACAACCAGCGGTCGCACCTGGCATGGTTCTATGGGCAGATTTCGCTTGAAGACTCCGGATACGCAACCAACCAGCGCCTCCATGAGTGGTTGGCAGACGCGGATGCCTGGGACACGTGGATCAAATACCAGCGCGGGTTTTGGCTGCTTGCCGGCGCATTCTGCGAGCTGGCAGTGGCGGCGGTTGGAGCTTACTTTTACGCGGGGAAAACAATTGGGAACAGCGGGCTGATCTCGGCTATCGACGATTGGGGTGGAAGCGTCGTAGCGGTCATCATTGTGGTTGGAATCGTTCTACAGAAGATCATCCTCGAGAAATGGTCGCACGAGGAAAATCCATATGAAGAGTTTCGCAAGGTTGTGCAATCCGTTCTTGGCCTGAAGCACTGAGCCCTTCTTTCAGGACGACAAACGGCCAGGGCGACAAACGGCGCTGGGACCATCTCCTCCAATCTACTTGTTGAAAAATTCCCCATGCCCGCCGTTGGCCCATGGATCGTAGTGGAGTGCGAAGTTGGCGCGGTTCTGTGTCGAGGGGTGGTTATAGAGCCAGAACTCGATAAACGGGCTGGGGGTCGGATCTTCGAGCCACGCTTTGCCGAGGTCGTTGAATTCGGCAACGGCAGTTTTTTGGGGGTCGGGAACGAGCCCATGGATTGCTTCCTGACCATAGACATCGGCCTGGTGCTCGAAATGACGGCTCACCGCGTTACTTACGGGGGCAAGCAAAAAATCTGCGATCGAAAGAACAAAGAGCAACGCCACAAAGCCAGTGCGGCTGGAGATGGATTCAGCTCCCCAGCGCGATCCGAAGCGGCCAGTCAGCCACGCGGCAAATCCGGCACATCCCCAGAAAACGAAAAATAGGCCGACCGCGCTAAGGGCAATTCCCTTGGGAATGTGGTTCAGGACATAATGGCCGCTCTCGTGCGCAAAAGTGAAGAGGATCTCGTCGTCCGGAATTCGTCCTGCCGTGGTGTCCCACACCAGAATGCGCTTGGTGGCGCCGATGCCGCTGACGTAGGCATTGAGGCCGTTGGTCTTCGTGCTGGCCTTCATCAGAAACATGCGGTCCGGCGGAATGTTGGTTCCGGTGCGTGCGACTACCTTCTCCAACTCGGCCACCAGTGCAGGATGGTCTTTGGCGAGTGGCTCATACTGGTTGAATAGTGGTTCGGCCAACGGCTCAAGGAACGTCAAAAGCACGATCAGGGGAACCACGGCGAGCCAGCACGCAAGCCAAAAGCGGCGGGGCCAGCGGCGGACGATCCAGTTGAAAAGCAGGAGAACAGGTGCTCCGACAATCAAAGTCAGGCCGAGGGATTTAGCCAGGTCGCCAAACCAACCACCCCAACCCTCGATGCTGATGCCGTAAGCGCGGCCAACAGAGTGACCATAAATATCAAGGGGCAGATTGGCCGCGGTGAGGATGACCAGGAAGACCGCAAAGAAGAGCATTCCCTGCAGCCAGCGACGGCGAAAAACACGCTGCGTCCACGCTTCCAGCCGTGCCGCAGCGCGCGTGGCCAGCAGCAGCCAGAGAACCACCAGGCCCCAGACCGAGCCTACGATCTCAAGGATATTGCGGATGCGGCCGAGCTCGATGGCCTTGGCGAGTTTGTCAGGCGGCAAAGTATAGGCCTGCTGCGGTTTGGCAGCGGGAGCGTCCGAATTTGAGGGCTGCGCGGTCTGCGAGGCGATGTGCCGGGCGGCAACGCGCGGTGCCGGACCAAGCCGGGGGGCCACGGCCGAAGCGTGGGCAAGTACTTGGACGGCCATGCACCCGGCAACCACCGCGCAGCGAGCAAAATTCATGGGATATTCCCTTGACCTTAGCCTACTCTGAGACAATCGAACTTAAAGATGCTCAGCGCTGTGATTTCCACCTCTACGCCCTATTATTCTCCAGCCTTGCGTAAGCGGGCTGCTCTCAAGGCAAGCCTCTGTGTAGCCTTTGCCGCCTTCGCATGTTGCCCGCCGACCTCGGCCGTCGCACAACAGCAGGCTACTCCCGTTCTACTGGACGCCATGACGACCGAGTTGCATCGGGCCTTCACTTCGCTTGGCAAACAGAGCACGGGCAACAAGGACTCCGACAAGCAATTGCCGCCATACTTTCTGAGTTATGCCGTGAGCGATGCCAGCTCCGTTACGATTCGCGCGCAATACGGCGCACTTGTGGATAGCTCGGCGAACCATGCGCGTGTGGCCGACGTGCAGGTGCGTCTGGGTGCGCCCAAGCTCGACAATACGCATGGCACGCATCGCGGCTCTGCCGTGAACAGCCTGCAATTGCCGTTGACAGACGATCGCGAAGCCCTGACGCGTAGCCTTTGGCTTGCCACCAACACCGGCTACAGCACGGCGCTTGATAACTACCTGCGCGTAAAGACCGAAGCCGAAGTGCGCGCGAAAGAAGAAGACACATCTCCGGACTTCAGTGAAGAGTCACCGCAGACGCACATTGGCAATCCCGCTCCGGTGGTGGTTGTGGACCGTGCAGGGTGGGAAGAGCGCGTCAAGGCGCTATCGAAAATATTCCGCGAATACCCTGACGTGACCCAGAACATGGCGATACTCACGGTGCAGAACGAGACAGATTACTTTGCGTCGTCGGAGGGTTCGAAGGTGGTAACGCCGCACCTGGCAGCGCGCGTGGTGGTGTTTGCCGTGGCCCGCGCAGACGATGGCATGGATCTTTTTCGCGCGCAGACCTTTGAAGCGGAGACGGTAAAGGGCCTGCCTGCGCAGGCAGAGATGGAAGCGGGCGCGCGGGAGCTGGGCAAGAGCCTGGAGGCGCTGCGCAAGGCTCCAGTCACCGAGCCCTTCAACGGACCAGCAATTCTCAGCGGGCGTGCTGCTGCGGTCTTCTTCCATGAGGTGCTGGGGCACAGGCTCGAAGGCCAGCGCCAGCGCGGCGACGAGGAGGGCCAGACATTCACCAAGGAAGTCGGCAAGGATGTATTACCGACCTTCCTCTCCGTGGCGGACGACCCGACCGTTACTAAGTTCGGCAACACGTGGTTGAGCGGCAGTTATGAGTACGACGATGAGGGCGAGAAGGCACGCCGTGTCGACCTCATTGACGATGGCGTATTGAAAACATTCCTCATGTCGCGGCTGCCGATTGCGAGCTTTGCAAATTCAAACGGGCACGGCCGAGCGCAAACGGGCAAGGTCCCCACAGGACGCCAGGGGAACCTGATTGTGACCTCAACCAAGACAGTGCCCGAGGCGGAGTTGCGCAAGCAGTTGATTGAAGAAGCCAAGAAACAGGGCAAGCCGTACGGGCTCTACTTTGAGGACATTTCTTCGGGGTTCGCAGTCACCACGCGGAGTTCTCCGCAGGCCTTCTCGGTGGTTCCGCTTGTGGTTTGGCGGGTCTATGTGGATGACCGTCCCGATGAATTGGTGCGAGGCGTAAGCATTGTGGGCACGCCGTTGGCGGCAATGAAGAGGATTGTGGCTACCAGCGACAAGAGCGAAGTCTTCAACGGCGAATGCGGCGCGGAATCGGGTACTGTGCCTGTAAGTGCCGTGGCTCCGGCCATGTTGTTGAGCGAGATGGAGACGCAAAAACAGGCGCAGGGTACGGCAAGGCCGCCGATTCTGCCGATACCAAGTGCAGGCGCCGCTTCCCCGGCGAAGAAGGAGGCGCAATGAAGCCGATTCGTTCAATCGCAATCTTTGCCGGGGTTGGTTTTCTTGCCACAGCGCTGTCAGCACCTTGCGCGACTACCGCGCAGCAAACACGAGTCGATGCGGAAAAAGATCCCTTGTTGAAGGCGATGCTCACGGAGATGGACCGGAGCATGAGTCAGTTGCAGTTGCCGGGATTCGCCAAGCCGTTCTTCATCCAATACCGGATTGAGGACGTCGACGACTTCCAGACCAAGGCGGAGTTTGGCGCCAGCGAAGGCTCCGACCACGCTCATCAGCGCGTGGCCCGCATCACCGTGCGCGTAGGTGACTACAAGACGGACAGCTCCGGCGGGCGCGGCGACGGCTCGCTGCAACTCGCAGCCCTCGACGACGATCCAATCGCGATCCGGTCCGCGCTATGGTCGGCGACGGACACGGCGTACAAGAGCGCGCTCGCCGCCTATGCGCAGAAGCAGGCAGCATTGAAGCAGGTGCAGACGCCGCCGCAAGCCGACGACTTCAGCCAGGAGAAACCTGTCATCTCGCTCGCCGAACCTCAGAAGCTGATAGTGGATGAGCCGGCGTGGGTGGAACGCGTGGCAAAGACCAGCGGGCTTTACCGCACAGATCCCAGCGTGAAAGCCGACCAGCATGATGTGGAGTATTCGACGGCGGAGTTCCATGCGCGGGCAACGACCACGTGGCTCGTGACCAGCGAGGGAACCATCGTGCGCAAGTCGGCAACCGAGTATCAGCAGGGCTTCGGCGTAGGCACGCAGGCAGCAGACGGCATGAGGCTCGACCGCTCCTATGCCTCCAGCGGTGTCACGCTGAAGGACCTTGATTCGCCGGAGACATTCCAAAAACATGCAGTGGAAGAGATTGCTTCTCTCACCGATTTACGCAAAGCGCCGGTTGTTGAAGAGGAATATCACGGGCCCTTGCTCCTCAGTTCAGATGCCGGCGCAGACGCGATGCGCGAACTCGTCGCCAATGGAGTGACGGCCACGCGTCCCAAGCTGGGTACCGAAGCGCGCACCAATGGACCGTTCGCGTCGAGCTATCACGCGCGCGTGCTGCCCGAGTTTCTTGACGTGGTGGACGACCCCGGTTCAAAGATCTTTGCCGGCAAAGGGCTGATCGGCGCGTACGATGTGGACGACGAAGGCGTGCCCGCGCAGAAGGTCAAGCTAATAACTGAAGGCAAGCTGGAAAACTACCTGATCGGGCGCGAGCCTGTCCGCGATTTTCCGCAGTCGAACGGCCACGGTCGTGCCGGAATTGCCGGTGCGGCCAGACCGGCAATTGGTGTGTTGCAAGTAACGGCCAAGGATGGGCTGACCGACGAAGCACTGAACAAGAAGCTTGCGGATATAGGCAAAGATCGCGGTCTGAAGAGCGTCTATTATGTGCAGACGATGGGCGGCGCGCTGTCGCCGCGCTTGCTCTATCGCATTGATCTCGACGGCAAGCGCGAACTGGTGCGTGGCGCGGAACTCGACGACCTGGATCAACGGGCATTGCGCTCTGGCGCGGAAGCGGCGGGCAAAGATCTGTTCGTGGCGAACTATTTTGGCGAAGTGCCGCAGACGGTGATGGCGCCGGCGCTGCTGCTGAACGATGTCACCGTGCGACGGGCAAATGAGAAGAATGAGAAGCTTCCGTTCTATCCGCCACCGGAGTAAGGCGCGAATGAAGCAGATGCCTGATTTGTCTCCGTGTTCGTCTAAGTCAGCATCCGTCTATCTCTTCTTCCATCCACCCACAATCGCTCCCATGACCACCATCCCCAGAAGCCAGAAGCCGCAATTGATGGCCAACTGATTGAATGGGCGAAGTTCAAAACCATATTGCGTAGCCCAGGTGGTGGCCACAAAGCCAAGCCAAAGCAGGACCGCGGCCTTGATGCCGCGCAGCACAGTCTGCGGACCGCTGAGTTGAGTGACGCACGAGATAGCGGCAGCCATGACCAGTTCCGCAACAATAGCGGTAGCATATTGCCGAACCGGATTGATGTTCGGTGTGCGCGCGATCCAGCCCGAGCATGAGCCAACTCCCGCGATCCATCGCTCCATGAAAATCCCGTACCAGATTGCCTCCAGAACGAAACAGATCATGGCCGCGGTGAAGATCGCCATGTAGTTCTGTCTGATTTTCTGCGCTTTCACTGCCATCCCGTTCCCCCTCTCAATTCTCCAACTATTGTGGTGATGCGCGAGCTCGACGCGCCGCAAACGCAACTTCCTGCGGGAGGCCCCCCAGGCGCATCATCCTGATAAGAAGCTAAGGCTACGGAGAATTTTACGGCATCGCTGCGCACCTGCGTCACATTGCAGAACTACCGGGTGGCGGAGTTGCAAATACTGACTCGTTCAGCCCAATGAATATGGAAAGGATTAGTCCAGCCGGGTAAGAAATGCTTCGGCCTCCGCCTCACTGGGACGAAGGTGCGCGGCGATGAATTCCGCTTGCTCGCGGTTATCTCCCTGCGGCCGGATGCGGACCCAGTAGCTATCCTTGCCTGGGAACTCGATCACATTGGAGCTTGGATATCTGCGCAGCAGTTGTTCCTTGAGCTTCATAGCCTTCCCCTCGCTGTGGAAGGCGCCAATCTGCACGCACCAGCGGCCGCCCGTCTCAATGGGTTTGGGCGTGCTATAGACATCCATCCGGACTTCTGCGGTTCCAGCCTGGTAGATGCCTGTGGCTTTGGCCGCGGCGATGGTCAGGTCGAGGATTCTGCCGTCGACAAACGGGCCGCGATCGGTGATGCGCATGGCGCTCGCCTGGCGGGTCTTGAGGTTGGTCACCACAATCAGCGATCCCATGGGCAGGGTGCGATGTGCCGCTGTCAGTGCGCCATCGCTGAAGACTTCGCCGTTAGCGGATTTACGCCCCTTGTAAGGTGCGGTGTACCAGGTGGCAAGTCCCTCGTCGCTCATGATGGGCTTGTGGGTTAATACAAACTCAAGGTCGGCGGCGCTGACTCCGCCAGGTGGAACAGGCGTGGGTGCGATGCGTGGAGGGGGTGTGGCTTGAGATGGTGGAGCCGCTTGTGCCGTTGGCGGCGCGGCCTGGGGCGCGGGCAACTGGCTCACACTTTTGTGATGTCCGCAGCCCGATGCAAACAACAGCGCCAGCGGCAGCGCGGCCCACGCAGCAAGCCCGGCAATGCCCGGTTGGATGCGACGCGACATCAAGAACGCGGGCCCTGGGTTGGCGGTTGCGGCGGCTGACCGGGCTTGGGTGTCTGCTGGTCCGGTCTCGGAGTTTGCTGATCCAGCCGGTCAGCGAATTTGCGCATTGCATCGGCAACACTGCGCAGTGCGGAGATTGACTCGCTGCGAACCTGCGGGATGACAGCGTCGTTGACGTAGGCTGCCGCATGACGAAGCTCCATCTCGATCAATTCGATGGCCTCTTCAATGCGCTGACCCACGCCGCCAGGTCCTGGAGGAGGATAACTGCTCATGGAAAAGCCTCCGGCTCGAAAGCCGCTGGTTCTTCAACCTACCCTCAGTCTGCTGCGTGCAATGCGGCGAGTCAATGACCCAAGGGTAGAATGTGCCGCAATGATCAATACGTCAATTTCCGCGTGAAGTTCCTCTCGCCGGTCCCGGTTCCAAATTGTTCGACATTGAAAAGTGACCTTTTGTCGAAAATCTGCGTCCTAGTTCGATAAGAGATGGCGATGGCGGCTCAGTCCCCACCGACTCCATCCCGTCTGAACACGGGCCAATCTTGCCTACGGAACGGCCTTACGGGGAGAGTGTGAAGCCAAACCGACAGCAGGCAAAGCCCCGGACATTACGGACACGGGCATCGATCACAGGCCGTGATGAAATCACTCGCTGCTTCCGCCACTCGCATACAGTGTTGATTGCCGGCGCTGCGCTTTTGCTCGCGGGGTTTTCTCTGGAAATCTCTCCCGTGTGGGCCGCCGTATCTGAGAATCCAACGACCGCGCTCCCCGATGCTCCTCAGCCGCAAATTCCGCCAGCCAAGCAAGAAGCAGATCCTTGCCAGATTAAGCACGCCGGCGCGGCCATGGGATCGCTTGCAGCGGAGTCGGCCGGCACCGAGGCCGGAATCCCACTACCCGCGGTGGGCAGCCCCTCCAAAGACACAGACATAGTGCCCTGTCCCTCGTCTGCTT
>JBAWCO010000043.1:0-10811 GCA_049590315.1 Occallatibacter sp.
CCGCGAAAGTGACCGGCTTCAGGTGCGGCGGAGGAAGCTGGGCCAGCAGGCGGTACGACTGCACGAAGCGGTGAAGAGAGTCAGCGCGGCTTTCGACAACGCCGAGGCCGCGGCGAAAGTCATGCAGAGTGGCATCGTCCTGGCCCTCCATTCGCTCGACTCGCGCCAGCAGGCTTCCCGCGATGGATTTGATGGGTGCCAAGGAGTTCGACAGTTCGTGGCCCAGAACGCGAATCAAGCGTTTCCAGGCAATCTGTTCCTCTTCTTGCAAGGGCAGGCTGACGTCAGCCAGCAACAGCAGCGTGTGAGGCGCACCGTCCTGACGGAAATATGCCTTGCGCAGAAGCCACCTTGTCGATCGCGAGCCAAAAGAGTGGACGGACTGATCCGGGGCTCTCAGAAGATCTTCGAGGGAAAGCTCGCGGGCGGTGCGGCCGAAACAGCGAGCATGGGGCAGGCCTAATAGCTTCAGACCAGCGTTGTTGACTAGCTGAAGCAAGTTTTCGCGGTCAAATGCGAACAGGGGCGCGTGCATGACCTCAAGGATGCGACCAAGAAGGGCCGTAGCCTCGAGTGATCGGACGCGCTGCTTCTGCAAGAGGTCCGCGAGCGCATTGACCTCCGCCGCCAGTTCGCCAATCGCGTCGCGCGCAGAGGCTCCGCGGGCGCGGAAGGAGTAATCGCCCTCGCGCAACGATGACACGACGTTTGAAAGCGTCTGCAGGGGGCGCACCATACCTTCAATCAGGGCAGCAGCGATCAGCGCAAAGTAGAGCAGCAGACAACCAAGGATCAGGATCGAGGGCGCAAGCGTGACTTCGCGCTGGTAAAGAAAGACGGCGGCAAGCAACAGCGCCGGCAACGCTAAGAACAGGCAATAAAGCCAAGCCCGGCGAACGGCCGAGCGGCGGCGTCTCCGGGCAAGCTTTCTAGAGTCCATATTTTTCGATGCGGCGATAGAGCGCGGCGCGGCTGAGTCCGAGAGACTCCGCGGCCTGCGAGATGTTGCCGTCGCATCGACGCATGACCTTGCGTATGAGCAGCGCCTCAACTTCATCGATGCTCATGTTCTCAAAGGATTCGGGAGCCGAGCGCGCGCCGGCGATGATCAGGTTCGACGGCTCGATCTCATCTCCGCGGCACAGCAGCACGGCGCGCTCGACGGTGTGCTCCAATTCGCGCACATTGCCCGGCCAGGGGTATTGGATCATCTGCCGCATTGCGGCGGCAGAGAAGTCCTTGACCTGTTTGCGATAACGAGCGCGATTGCGAGCCAGAAAATGAGCGGCCAAAAGTGGAATGTCCTCGCGACGGTCACGCAGCGCGGGCAGGTGAATCTCGACCGTATTGATGCGGAAGAGTAGATCTTCGCGGAAGTTGCCGGCCTTTGCCTCCTCAGGAAGTTGCGCATTGGTGGCAGAAAGGACACGTACATCCACGCGACGAGTCTGCGATGAACCTACACGTTCCAACTCGCCGGTCTCGAGTACGCGCAGGAGCTTGGCTTGCTGTCGCATGGGGACGTTGGCAATTTCATCGAGGAAAAGCGTGCCGCCGTTGGCAAGCTCGAAGCGGCCGATGCGGTCGGTACGAGCGTCTGTGAATGCACCCTTCACATGGCCGAATATCTCGCTCTCAAACGTTCCTTCAGGCAGTCCGCCGGCGTTCACAGCGACAAGCGCCATGCGGGCTCGCGGTGAGGCGGCGTGGAGTAGCTTGGCGACGATCTCCTTGCCGGTGCCATGCTCGCCCGTGATAAGCACGTTGGCATCGGATGGACCAACCTGCGCAATGAGTTCGAGCACTGGCCGCATGGCGGGGGCGCTGGCGATGAATTCCGGCATGCCTTCGGCGCGAAGCAGTCGGTTTTCCAGTTCAAGCTGGCGAGCACGGCGCAAAGCGTGATGAAGCTCGGCGTGAACGCGGACGAGGGAAACAAGACGTTCATTCTCCCACGGTTTTTGCACAAAATCGCGTGCGCCGCGCTTGATGGACTCGACCGCCAGATCGATGTTGCCCCATGCGGTCATGACAATCACCGGGATGCGGGGGTCCAGTTCCTGGATGCGTGCCAGAAGATCCAGGCCCTCCTGGCCGGAAGTGGTGTCGCGGGTGTAGTTGAGGTCGATGAGCAGGACATCGTAGTCGTTCTGCCCCAGCGCCTCAAGCAGCAAGCGAGGCGAACGCACGCAATCGACTGAAATGCCTTGCGGGGCGAGAAGCAGTTCGACAGCCTCGAGGATGGGGGGCTGGTCGTCGGCGACCAGAACACGGATATTCTCCTGCTTGCGAGAGTCGGTCATCGTGAGGATTGTCCTGCGCTCAGTGCCTTGTTCAGTTCTATGCTCCCAGCGCTCGGGGCTCTCATAGGTACTAATGCGATTCTATGGCACACGTGAAACCACCCCCGTTTTTGCGTCGTCGATGGATACTCCTGTTCGCTCCAGCGTGTCTCCAGTGGCGCGGTCGATATCTACCTTCTTCTTCTCGTAGTTTGTTTGCGCAGCGTCCAAGGCGGACTCGGCCTGGGCCAGCACGATGTCTGCGTTCAGCGTATCAAGGCCGGATTTTGCGCCGAGCACTTGTTCCTGTTTGACGATGTCGAAGGTTCGTTGGGCAAGGTCACGTGCTTTCTGGGCTGCTTGAACCTGGGCCTGAGCCTGCTCAAGAGCAAACTTCGAGTTGCGAACGTCGAAGCGAATCCCTTTCTGCTGCTGCTCGGAGGAGATTTGGCTCTGGCGGTACTGCAACACGGCGCGGAATTGATCCGCCTTGGCCTGGCGGTTGCGCAGATTGATGGAAAGCGTCATCCCGATCTGGTATTCGGGCGACGAATAATTGAATGTGTTCTCGAACATGCCGGGGAAGCCCGTGGGCAGATCGGTGGAGCAATTTTGAACGCAGATTGGGTTCTTGGGACCGGCGGTGCCCGCGCCTGCGTAGAGGCCATACATGTTGAGAGTCGGCAAGAGCTCGCTGTTGATGTCCTTCAGGGCCTGTTTCTGGACTTCAGCCTGCATCTGGTAGATGGCAACCTCGGGCCGCTTCTTCTCGGCCTCGGCGATGAGGTCGTCGATGGATTTGTCGGCATTCGGATCGGGCTGTCCCTGCATATCGAGCGGAATGACCGGCATCTCGTCGATCGCGGGATCATCGACCTTGGTGAGTGCGTTCTTTATCAGGAGTTCATTCAGTCGAAGGCTGGCACGCGCCACCGTGAGGTTGCCCTCGGCCGTAGCCACGGCAGACTGATCCGTCATGACCTGCATCGCGGGGATGGCCTGGAGTTCGAGCTGCTTCTGATCGTCGGAGAGATTCTTGTTGGCGAAGCCAAGAGAACGCTCGCTGATCTGCTCGCTCTCATAGGCATTCACGAGGTCCCAGTAGATATTCGCGACCTGAGTCACAGTGGCAATCACCTGTGCTTTGAAAGCAAGGTCGGTGATCTGGGAGTTGCGTTTGGCAATGCGGATAAAGCGCTCATTGGTGGCGATCCCGAAGCCAGCCAGTAGGGGCTGGGCGATTTGCACCTGAAAATTGGAAAACAACTCGGGATTGATTGTGTTATAGACGGAGTTGCTGGCAACACGCTGACCGAGATAGTTAACATTAACGTTCGTGCCGATGGGGAACGACTGGGAGTAGTTCGACAATACTTCAATCGTGTTGGTCTTGAGAGTTGCCGCGCCGGCCAGGAACGGGTTGGCCTCCTGGATGACCGTGTGATCCACGAAGCCCCTGAAGGTGAGGAAAGGATCGAAGGACGAAACGTTGGTGCCGGCGCCAAGGGTTGAAGTGACGATGCCGCCATTGCCGGCGGAGAATCCGGATCCGGACGAGCCGCCTCCGCCACCTGTGGAAGCGCCAAAACCACCCTGCGTGGATTGGACGATGGCGGTGTTGACGCCGTTGGCTGGACTGCCCGCTTTGGTACGCAGGATATCGGTCTGGGCGATCGGAAAGTTATAGCGGAAATACGCTAGATCTAGGTTGTTCTCAATGGCCACTGCGATTGCGTCATGCAGTGAAACATAGATTTTTCCATCGCGGATCAGGTTCTCCAGGCGTGGTGAGTTGCTGAGGTTCAGTTCTGGCGCCGTGCTGGGCTTATACGGGAAAAGCGGGCTGTGCGAGTGGGGCATTGGCACGTGAAACGGTTGCGGCGGAGCAAACAGCGGCTGCTGAGACTGCTTCATCTCCTGGGCCAGCGATGGAGCCGCTGCGGGGGCGCCGCTCGTCGCGGGCAAAGGAGCTTCTGGTGCAGTCTGCGGCGACGGCGTCGTGGTCTGAGACTGCAGACTCGGCTCCGAATTTTGCGCTTGAGCCTGAGACGGATTTCCGGACGCTGGTTGGGCCACCTGTTGAGCGGCAGCCGGTACAGTAGCGAATGCCAAGTTCACCTGCAAGAAAAGAATGGCAACTGCGGTCTTCATGCCGCAAGCTGAATTGGACTTGAACTGATTCACTGTGCGCCAACCTCCGTTGCCTTAGGCTCAAGTAATTCGTCGCGCGTGAGCCAGCCGTCTCGCAATTCGAGGATGCGTTTGCCGTAGCGCGCGTTTTCTTCAGAGTGAGTAACCTGCACAATGGTTGTGCCCTGGCTGTTGAGTTGGCAGAACAGCTCCATGATCTCGCGAGCCTGTGTGGAGTGCAGGTTGCCGGTGGGCTCGTCTGCCAGCAAGAGTTCAGGCGCGTGGACCACGGCGCGCGCAATGGCAACAAGTTGCTGCTGGCCTCCTGAGAGCTGCGAAGGAAACAGGTCCTTCTTGGCCACGATCTGAAAGCGGTCGAGAATGTCGGCCACCATCGCCTGCCTTTCCTTTGCGGGCAGATTCTTGTAAGAGAGCGGCAGATCAATGTTCTCTGCGACGGTGAGATCGTCGAGCAGGTGATAACTCTGGAAGACCATGCCGATGCGCTGGCGGGCCAGGTCAGCTCGCTGCTTGCGATTGAGCTTGTGCGCTGGCGTTTCGCCAAACCAGTATTCGCCGAGCCAACTGTCGTCAAGCAATGCAAGAACATTTAGGAGCGAAGACTTCCCTGCTCCAGATGGTCCCATGACGGTAACAAACTCGCCCTGCTTAATCGTGAGCCCAATGCGGCGCAACACCCAGGTTTCGGTGTGTCCGGTCTTGTAACTGCGTTCTACGTTCTTCAGTTCAATCATAGTGTTACTCCGATCTCAAAGCGATTATTGGATCAACAGCCGCGGCGCGCCGCGCCGGCAGCCATGAAGCCAGGAAAGAGGCAGTTCCAAGAACAGCAACGACTGCCGTGAATGTGAGCGCGTCGTGGGCGTCGACTCCATAGATATAGCCGCTGGTGACCCGCACCGAAAACCAGGCCAGTACACTACCGGCAGCCAATCCGATGACAGCCAGCAGCAAAGCCCGCCGAAGCACGAGCGAAAGAATGTTGGCCTGCGGCGCACCGAGCGCGATGCGGACGCCAATCTCGCGGGTGCGCTGGGCAACAGTAAATGACAGCAGACCATAGAGGCCCACGGAGGCGATCATCAGCGCCAGTGCAGCGAATCCTTCAAGCAGATAGCTGATCAGTTTCTGGCTGCCGAACGAATCCTCGACTGCCTCGTGAATGGTTTTCACTTCGGTGGTGGTAGCATCGGGAGCGACCTGGTGCAGCACTTTATCAAACTGCACGCGCAGCGAATCAGCGGGAATCCGGCCACGGATAGCCACCTGGATGAACGCAGCAGCAATGCCATAAAGCGGGGTTCCCGGCTCCGCCTGCGCCAGACAGAAATAGATCTCAGGCCGGGTCGCGTCGGTCACATTCGTTTGCTTGGTATCGCTGATAACCCCAACGATATGCATCTCGTGGAATCGTCCCTTCTTTCCCATCGAGAGAATGTGCCCAATCGGATCCTGACCGGGCAGGTACTTATCGGCGAATGCTTGATTAACAACTACAACAGGGGGAGTGCTGCCGGTGTCGTCGTCGGTAAAGAAGCGGCCCCGGCGCATGGGGATTCCCAACGCATCGATCAGACCTGCTGTGGCCAGGCGGCCATCGCCTCGCGGCTGCTGCGAAGATGGCACGTCTTTGTGATCCACATTGGTGGTAATTGTTACGCTCATCTCCCTGCGCAGCGGCAACACGGAACTGAGCGCGGCTACTTCAACGCCAGGGATGGCGCGAAGTTGCTGGAGCAGCGGCAGATAGTCGTTGCGTATGACGTCATCTTTCTGGCCCGGCGCGCCCTCCATCTCCTCCAATTGCCCGCCGGCGTTGAGGATGACGCCGCCGGTGAGGACATTCTGTTGTGAAAAGCCAAGGGGCACCTGGCGCAGTGCTTGAATGGTACGCAGAAAAAGTCCTGCTCCTACAAGAAAGACGAGAGTAATGGCCAGTTGCGCGATCACGAGAATTTCGCGTGTCCGGTTCTGGCTCGCGCTGGCGGTACTGTTAACACCATGCAATGATTCCTGCACATTGCGCCGCGTGGCGCGCAACGCGGGGATGATCCCGGTTATGCAGGCAGTAAGGATGGTGAGTCCAGTCAACGCAAGCATCACACGCCAATCCACGTGAATGGCAGAGGTAAGAGGCAAGTTTCGATTGATTTGATGCCAGAGCATTTTGATTACAGATTGGCCCACCAGCATGCCCACTGTCGCGCCAATGCCACTAAGAAGGAAGCTCTCCACAACGGACTGCTGCAGCAAACGCATGCGGCTTGCGCCCAGTGCGGAGCGTACGGCCTGTTCGCGCACACGAGAGACGGCGCGGGCCAGCATGAGGCTGGTAACGTTCATGCAGGCGAGTGCCCAGATGCCGAAGACCACGCCGGCCAGCAGGAACAGGGGCTTGCGCGCCTCGGCGTTCAGAGAATCCTGATAGTTGTTGACCTTGACGAGCGTGGGCCACTCTTCATCGCCTTTGGGCACCTCTTTGGAGATCGCTGGTTGGGCGCGGTTGAACACGTCGGTCAACTGCGCCTGCGTCACGCCCTCGGGCAGCATCGCGTAAACGCTGTAGATAAACTTCGCCCCCGCGCCGCTCATTGCCGAACGGGCAGCCGGAGCAATCTCGACCGGCGACCAGATCTGCAACAGATCTTCACCAACTGGAAACACGAAACTGCGCGGCATGACGCCGAGAATCGTGTAAGCGTCGCCACGAATGGTCACCTTCTTGCCTACGATCTGCGAATCACTCAGGTAAAGTTTGCGCCACACATCTTCGCCCAGCAGGACAACGTGGTTGCGGCCCTTGTCCGTCTCTTCCGGGCGGAAGACGCGGCCCAGGATGGGCTGCACTCCTAGCATCGGTAGCAGGTTTTCGTCCACGTTTGTGCGCTCCACCTGCAAACGCCCACCGGGCCCGACGATGCTGGCCCTGGAGCCGTCGAACGCCGCTCCCATTTGGAATCCACGTCCGCCCGCATCGCGCAACTGGAGCATGTTCGCGTAGGTCATGCTGAAGTAGGGCATGGGACTGACCAGTTGGACGGTCACAATGCGGCCGGAATGCACATAAGGCAGCGGGCGGAGCAGAACTCCATTCATGACCGTGAACACAGCGATGTTGGCGCCGATACCCAGGGACAGCACGGCAATCGCCGTGAACGTGAATCCCAGCGACTTGCGCAACTGGCGGAACGCGTAACGCAGGTCTTGAAGAACCGATCTCATCGCAAATCTCCTTTCTGCTGACTGAATCCTCAAAGCAAAATCAAGCCATCCACGTCACTCTGTGCGCAGAGCCTCCATGGGTTGAACGGTGGCGGCACGACGTGCAGGCAGGGCGGCGGCAACAATCACCATGAGTGCGGTGAGCATCACTGCCCCGAAAAGGGTTAGTGGGTCAAATGTAGTGACTCCATAGAGCTGGCTGCGAAAAAGCTGGGCCAGGGAAACCACAGAAGGTATTGCGAGAGCTGTGGCTACAGCGGCAATAATCGTCATCTCACGAATCACGAGGAATACTATGCTGAATCGCTGCGAACCGAGAGCGAGGCGTACGCCTATTTCACGCGTGCGCTGCTCGATGGAGTAGGCAAGGACACCGTAGAGACCGACTGCGGCGAGCAACATGGCCAGCGCGGAGAAGCCCACGGCCAAGAATGCGAGAGCGCGCTCGTCTGCAGCGGAGCGGTCAACCTGTTGCTGCATGGTGCGCAACCCATCGACGACCAGCGTGGGATCCAATTGGTGGATGGACTGGCGAATGGACGGCTCAATGCTCGCCGGCGGCTGAGCGGTACGCAGATAGATTACGACTCCGCCGGGATGCTTCTGCTGCAGGTAGGGCATGTAAACGGCGCCGCCGAGTTCAGTGCGTAAATCGGTGTGCCGGATGTCGCCGACAACGCCAACGATAGTGGTATCGAATTTAATATCATCGCCCCCGCCTTCGCCGATGGCGCGGCCGATGGCGTTTTGCGGCGAACCGAAGAAACGCTTGGCGAATGCGAGGTTGACGACAGCAACGTTGGGCTGTCCCTGCACATCCGCTGGGGTGAATTCCCTGCCCACAAGAATCGGCTGACGCAGCGTGGCAAAATAGCCGGGCGTGATACGCGGCTGCTCGAAGTTCATATTCTCTTCTTCCCTGGCCTTGTAGCCTTGCACGGAGAAGTTGGAAGTATTTGAATCGCCGGAGAGCTCAGCGTCAGTGGTTGCAGCAACAGATGTGGCGCCGGGGATGCGGTTCAGAGCCTCCAGGGCACTGGTAACAATCTGAGGCGTGCGATCTTCTCCGTAGCCGGAACTAGTGGGATCGAGATTAAAAGTAGCGAGGTTTGAGGTCTCGAAGCCGACCTGCTGATGGCGAAGATTGTCGAGAGTGCGGACGAAGAGGCCCGCCCCGCCAAGAAGCAGGACACTGAGGGCGATCTGCACGCCAACGGCAAATTTGCGGAAGCGCTGGGAATTCTTTGATGCGGTTCCGGCATTCTGTCGCAGCGCATTGGCCAGATCCGGACGCAGGAAGTGAAAAACCGGCGCGACGCTGAAAAGCAGGCTGGCAACCAGCGAGACTGCCAGAGTGAAGAGCAGAATGCGTCCATCGATCGAAGCCGAATAAGGTTCCTGGCCGGGATCCGCGCTGGTCATAAGTCTTACGAGCGTGACTGCGACCGCCGGAGCAAGCGCGAGCCCGGTGGCAGCCCCGGCCATGCCCAGCAATCCGCCTTCAACAAGCAACTGCGAGACTATCCGGGATCGTTGTGCCCCGAGAGCATAACGCATCGACATCTCGCGCGCACGGCCCGCCGCTCGAAGCAACAGGAGCGTGGCCACGTTGATGGCGCACATGGCTACCAGAAGCCCAGCCATGCTCATTAGGATAAAGAGCGGTTTCTCGAGATCGAGGCGGCCAGGATTGAAGCCCCTGGAATCGTCAAGAACCCGCAGGCTCGATTCGTCGATGAATCTCCTCCTGAATCGTTCGGACTTCGACTTGTAAAGAGCGAATTCGTTGAGACGAAGCGAATGCCAGAGCGGGCCGAGGTTGGCCTGAGCTTGTGCAGGAGAGACGCCGGGCTTGAGCCGTGCAACAATTGTGAGCCAGACCGATTGATGATTGTTCAAGTCGTCGCGCGGCGCCATCCAGGGCATGGCGATCTCAACCATGCTTATGGGAATGAAGACGTCTGGTTTATATCCGCCGATGGCGGAGTCGAAATTCTGTGGCGCAACACCGAGGATAGTGAACGAATGACCGTTGATGAGGACGGTCTGGCCGACGACATTCGCCGATGCACCGAAGCGGGTCTTCCAGTAGTTGTAGCTGAGGACCAAAACCGGATTCGCGTTCTTGGCCGTATCGTCTTGAGGAGTAAGCAGGCGTCCAGCGGTTGGCTTGAGGCCGAGCAACTGGAAGTAGTTGCCGGTCACAACCTCCGCGTCTTGGTTCTCTGCCTGGTTGTGCCATGAGACTCCGATCTGGGTCTTGTCCGCAGCGAGCATACCGCTGAATACTTGGTTTTGATCGCGCAGGTCCTTGTACATCGGATAGGAAAAGTAATTGTGATGGTTTTCGGAGTCGCCACCAAAGCTGCTCATCGATCCCGAGAAAGCCCCGTTCCACTCGAAGCGCACCAGTTCCTTCGGCCGCTCAACGGGCAACATGCGCAGCAGGGCTTGGTCGAAGAGCGTAAACACGGCAGTGTTGGCTCCGATGCCCAGAGCGAGCGTAACGATCACGGTAAGCGTGAAAGCCGGTGACTTGCGCAATTGGCGCAACGCATAGCGGACGTTCTGGAGCATTGTGTTCATAAGTCGTTCCTTCTCTCGGAAAAGGATTATTCGGTGCGCAAAGCCTGCATGGGGTCAATAGAAGCGGCGCGGCGGCAGCAACCGCGATGGACAGAATGAATAGTGCAGCCGCGATTGACATAACGTCTAGCGGACGCACTCCAAAGAGCACAGAGGTTTCAAGCCGCATGGTAACGAGAGACAATCCGAGGCCGAGCAATAAACCAACCGCAGCTATGCGCACCGTGTCGCGAAGAATGAGGATGGCGGTTGACTCGCGCGATGCGCCAAGCGCCATGCGGATGCCGATTTCGCGGCGGCGCTGAGTTACGCGGAAGGCGAGGAAACCGTAGAGGCCGACGACGGTGAGAGCGAGTCCAATGAAGCCGAGCGCCGTGACGAGTTCGGCCATCATTTGATAATTTCCCGCTGAGTAGCGGATCAGTTCCGGAAGCGACGTAACCATCATAGGATCGAGCAACGGGTTGGCATGGATGAAGACCTGCCGCGCATCCTGGGCCATGGACATTGCATTTTGGCGGGTCGCAAGCACAAAAGTGACTTCTCCCATATTCGACAGATGGGCCTGAT
>JBAWCO010000044.1:0-11976 GCA_049590315.1 Occallatibacter sp.
GTACCGTTTCCAGCAAACGTGGAAATGATCCCCGTGCCAGCTGCTATTTTGCGGACCACCATGTAGTAGTCGTCCGTAACATAGATATTGCCAGCTGCGTCCACAGCTACCTCTCCAGCCTTGCCGAACGCCGCGCTAGTCGCCGCTCCGCCGTCGCCTGCATATCCAAAACTGCTGCTCCCTGCAACCGTCGTGATCGTTCCTGCTGCGCCAGATTGGTTCACGATGACGCTCTGCTCAACCGGATCGGCAGGCTCATAGATCGAATTGCCTGATTGGTTTGCCGCGACTACGATTTTTCCTGCGTCCGTGATGTTCATCGTGGAACCGCTAAGCGTTGCTGGGCCCGAAAAGATCGTAAAGGTAACCGGCAATCCTGAGGTTGACGTTGCATAGAGTGCGAGCGGTGAAATGCCGTAGGTTACAGGTGAGGTAAGCGTCGTAAAAGTTATGGTCTGCGACGCCTGGTTCACTATGACGTTTTGCGTAACTTGCGGTGCTGCCGCGAAGCTGGCGTTTCCGGCCTGGTTGGCGGCAACCACCACCGTACCAACGCCGGTCATGGTCAGCATATTGCCGCTCACCGTCGCCGGGCCGGACATAATACTGAAGGTCACTGGCAACCCAGAGGTCGCCGTTGCCGAGAGCGCAATCGGCGATACGCTGTAGGTCGTTGGTGACGCAGGCGCAGCAAAAGTGATGGTCTGACTCGCCTGAGCACCCTGCGTACCTGTGCCGCGGAGCTGAATGTTTTGTGCCGCATATCCTGGTGGGCTCGCGTTGAGGGCATTGTCAGTCAATATCAGCGAACCGCTGATCACGCCTGCCGCTGTTGGCGCAAAACTGACCGGCAACAGGCAGGACTGACCGGCGGCGAGCGTCCCTGCTATCGAGGAGCCGACACTGAGCAGTGGGCATGCAGATGCCCCTCTGCTGTTTAAAGCGAAGTTAGCAGCGATGGTCGGGTTGTTTCCCGTACTCGGGATCGGGAAAGTCAGCGCAGCGTTGCCGATGTTCTTAATTGTCACCGTCTGCGGGCTATCGCTGCTTGTGCGTCCCGCAGATGTGGGCGCGAAGTTCAGGATGGGCGGATCGGAGAAGTCCTCTTTCAAGACGCGGTTGTTGTCGGTGTCCGCGATATAGACGTTACCGCTTGCATCCACCGCGATGCCGTATGGGCCGGACAACTGGCTTGTCTGGACGATGCTCTCGGCATAGCTTCCGTTTGCGTAGGTCTCCATGAGTACATTCGAGTTCCCAAGGCCCCAGGCGTAGTAGTTGGAGATGTAAACGCTGCCTCTACCGTCGACCGCGACGCCGAATGGACCCCAGGCGCTCGATGGCACGAGGCTCTCTCTGTAAGTGCCCAGGGAGAAGGATTCCTTGAGAACGCGATTGTTCCAGGGATCGGCGATATACACGTTCCCGCTCCCGTCCACCGCAATTCCGTAAGGACCCTGCGCGTAAAGACCCAATTGACTGGTCGGGATCACGCTCTCGGTGTAGGTCCCTTCTGTGAGAGTCTCGAGCAGCACGCGGTTCTTATAGGTGTCCGAGATGTATACATTGCCGCTGCCATCGACTGCAACGCCAAACGGAGTATTGAGAGTACTGCTTGGGATGGTGCTTTCTGTAAAGCCGTTTGGACCTGGCGTCTCCTTCAGAATGCGGTTGTTACCGGTATCGGCAATGTAAAGACTGCCGGCGCCATCCACTGCAATGGCATACGGATAGCTCAGAGCACTGGTTGGCACCCTGCTCTCGGTATAACCGTGGGCGCCAGGCGTCTCCTCGAGGACCCTCTGGTTATAGGTGTCGAGGATATAGAGGTTGCCCCTCGCATCCACAGCCACGCCGGAGGGATTAGCGAGAGTGCTGCTTGGCACAGTGAATTCCGTACTGGGCAGGAAATTCAATTGCGGCCCTATTCCGGTGCCCTGCACATAGGTGGCCGCTATGAGGTTTCCGGAACCATCCACAAGCTCGACAGCACCGTAGCGAGGTCCGGCATGCGCAGGAGTGAACACCACATTGACTGTGCAACTGGAGCCAACCATGTAGCTTGAGCCTAGAACGCAACCTCCCTGTCCCGCATTGGTAAAGTCGAGCCCCGTTTCGCCCTGCGTCAGCACCTTCACGCTCCCGAGCGCTGCCGAGGTGCTGAAACTGAGATTGACCCCGATAGCCGAGCTTGTCGTGCCGATGCTGACGCTGCCAAAATTCGTGCTCGAAACCGGACTGATGGATTGGACCGCGAAGCTCTGCGTCACTGAAACGGCTGGCAAAAAAGCGACACCATCTCCAGGCTGGCTAGACTGGATACTGCATGTCCCATCAGCAAGGAGTGCCACTGTTGTGCCTGAGATTGTGCAGATGGAGGTCGTTAGTGAGGTATAGACAATGGGCAATCCCGAAGTTGCACTGGCATGCAACGACAGATCCACAGTGGTGTTGATGATCTGCGTGGGTATCGGTGAGAATGTGATGGTTTGCGACATCGGATTGATCGTCACATTCAAGGTCGCAGTGGCCGGGGCATAGACCGTGTTACCCGACTGGTAAGCCTGAACGGTGCATACTCCGGTGGCGAAGAAGTATAGAGATGTGCCATTAAGCTCACAGTTGTTGGGCGTGGTCACGCTGAGGGATACCGGCAATCCGGAACTAGCCGTCGCAGTCACAGAAACATTGGTGGATATGGTGACCGCAGAGACCGGTGCGAAGGTGATGGTCTGCAGTGCATTCCCGGCGCCAAGGCCGGTCAACTGAATGCTCTGCGATGTGGACGCGTTAAGTGAATTGTCGAGAAGCGTCACTGCGCCGGTGAAGGTGCCTGAACTGGGGGCGTTAAAGCTCAGGGGCAATTGGCACGATTGACCGGCCGCGATCGACCACCCCGCCGAAGCTCCTGTGTTTACTCCGGGGCAAAGGTATTGCCCATTGCTTGGAAGCGTAAAGTCTCCGGTAATGCCGGGATTGCTTCCGCTTACCGGTACGGAAAAATTGAGCGGTGACGTTCCGATATTATCGAGAGTTATTGTCTTCGGGCTGTCGCTGCTGGTGGATCCAGGCGCCGTCAATGCAAACGTGAGGCTCGGAGCATCGGCATAGTCTTCCTTCACCACCTGAGTATTGTCGTAGGAATCTGTAATATAGATGCTGCCGCCGAGATCGACCGCGACCGCTGTGGCATACATCGGAGTCACTGTAGGTAGCGTTGTTTCCGTATATCCACCGGCCAAGGGTGTCTCTTTCAGAATCTGATAGCCCGTTTGGTTAAGGATGTAGAGATTGTCATTTGCGTCGACAGACAAGCCGTTGACATTGTAGAGCGAACTCGTTGTTGATACGACGAACTCTGTGTACCTGTCCGACGAATAGCTTTCCTTCAGGACCCTGTTGTTGCCGCTATCAACGACGTAAACATTTCCGTTTGAGTCCACGGCGATGACGCCGGGCGAGTTTAGCGGGCTGGTGGGAACCGTGCTCTCGCTGTAGCCGTTTGCGGTGGGGGTCTCTTCGAGAATTCGGTTGTTATTCGAATCCGCAACGTATATGTTGCCGCTCCCATCGACAGCCAGGCCTGTTGGATAGTTGAGCGTGCTTGTTGGCACCGTACTCTCGGAGTAGGTGCCCGCCGAGAGCGTTTCCTTGAGTATGCGGTCATTGCCCGAGTCGGCAATGTAAACGTTGCCGCTCCCATCCACCGCTATACCACTCGGCCAACCGAGGTTACTGGAGGTAATCGTGCTCTGTGTGTAACCACCTGCGATCGGAGTTTCTTTCACAACCCTGAGTTCAAACGTGTCGACGATGTAAATAGCGCCACTCCCGTCCAACGCGATGCCTCCAAGGCTGTAGACACCGGTGGTTGGGATTGTGATCTCATTGCCTGGCAGGAAATTAATCTGCGGCCCCTGGCCTTGTCCTTCGAGATAGACCGTCGCAACGACTGCGCCGGAGGCATCTGAGAGTACAACCGCACCGTTGCTGACTCCCGCGAACCGCGGAGAGAACGTTACGTTCACTGTGCAACTGGAATTGGCGGCGAAACTAGTCCCCACAGTGCAGGTACCGGTTCCCGTGTTTGCGAAGTCAAGACCGGGTGCACCATCGGTGAGCACAGAAACGCTTCCCAGAGTGGTTGCCGCATTGAGACTCAGCGTCACGGAAACGGCGGGACCGGTGCTTCCAATCGCCACTGGCGCGAATACCGTGGCGGTCAGCGAATGGGGCGACTCGACGGTGAAGGTTTGCGTGACTGGGGAAGCGCCGCCATAGGTCACGCTATCGCCTGGCTGGATGGCCTGGACGGTGCAGCTTCCGTCCGTCAGCAGCGTTGCCGTGGCGGCTGCCGAATTAACCGAGCAGACGGAGGGGGTCACGGACGCAAAGGCGACTGGAAGCCCCGAAGTTGCCGTCGCGGAAAGCACAACCGGTGATGTCGAGTTGATGACCTGGGTCGGAATCTGCGGGAAGCTGATCGTCTGCGTCAGCAAAGTAACGGAGAAGCTTTGAGAAACACTGGAGGCGGGCGCATAAAGCGAACTCCCTGATTGACTGGCGATGACTGTGCAGGTTCCTGCGGCAGCCAGCGAAGCATTCGCCCCAGCGAGCGTGCAGACAACGGGGGTAGTAGACACGAGGGTGACCGGAAGACCCGAACTCGCGGTCGCTGAGAGGGCTACCGTTGAATTCACGGGCTGCGCACCAATCGCGGCAAAGTTGATATTCTGCTGCGTGCTACCCGCGCCGCCGCCGCTCAGTTCAATCGTCTTTGTTCCGAGGACGTTCAGCGAATTGTCAGTGAGCAAAAGTGAGCCGCTGGAGTTGCCCGAGGTTGGCGGCGTAAAGCTGATCGGCAACTGGCAAGAGACTCCCGCGGCCAACGCACCCGGACTGGAAGCCCCGGAACTCACTGCCGGGCAAGCGGCAGGCGCGCTGCTGTTCAACGAAAAGCTTCCAGAAATGGCCGGATTGACGCCGCTCGCCGGAACAGGGAACTCGATTGGAGCATTGCCAATATTGGTCACGATGACCGTCTGAGGACTGTCGCTGCTTGTCTGTCCAGGCGGGGTAAGCGCGAAGATCAGGCTAGGCGGCGCAGAGAGGTTTTCCCAGAGCATGCGGCTGTTGTCAGTGTCAGCGATAAAGACGCTTCCGTTAACAACCGCAATACCGCTCGGCGCACTCATTGGACTAGTTGGAATAACCATCTCGGAATAGGCTCCCGAGGAGAGCGTCTCCAGCAACGCGCGATCGTTGCCGTTGTCGGCGATGTAGACATTGCCGCTGCCATCTAACGCCACTGCCATCGGGTTATTTAGAGGGCTGGTGGCAACCATGCTTTCGGTATAGCCACCAGACGCGTAAGTCTCCATCAAGACACGGTTATCGCCCGAGTCGGCAATATACACATCGCCATTCCCGTCCACGGCAAGACCATAGGGACTCGAAAGCGGACTGGTGGGAACCTGGGTTTCGGTAAAGCCGCCTACCGACGGCACTTCAAGCAGGACACGGTTGTTGTAGGTGTCGGCGATGTAGAGGTTGCCGCTGCTGTCCACTGCGACTGAGCTGGGATAATAAAGCGCGCTTGTGGGGACCACACTCTCCACATAACCCAGAGAGGAAAACTGCTCCATCAGTACGCGGTTGTTGCCAGTGTCGGCAATGTAGAGCGTGCCGCTCGCATCCACGGCAACTCCCTCCGGCCCAGATAGCGGACTTGTAGGCACAGTGCTCTGGGTGTACGGACCCTGCCCCAGCGTTTCCCTGACGATACGGTTGTTGCCGGTGTCGGCGACGTAGATGTTGCCCGCCCCATCCGCCGCGATCCCAAAGGGATAGGAAAGCGTAGCAGTGGATACTGCGGTTTCAATGCCCGGTGCGAAGATCGATTGCGGCCCCACTCCGGCTCCCACCAAGTAAGTGGTGCCGATGGGGTTTCCAGAACCGTCGTAAAGCACCACGGCTCCAAAACGGCTTCCCGGTTGCTTCGGGGCAAAGGTCACGGTCACGGTGCAGGTTGATCCGGTCGGGTAATTTGTGCCGGGGGTGCAGCTTCCTCCGCCCGCACTGGAAAAGTCGAGGCCGCTTGCGCCTTGGGTGAGCACGGTGAGCGACCCCAGCGTTGCTGCCGAGATCAAATTGAGCGTCACCGGGACTGGAGCGCTCGTGCTGCCGATATTGACTGCGCCAACGCTCGTCGCTGTTTGAGGATTGATCGACACAACGGTGAAGGTTTGTGTGATAGTGGGCGCTGGGGCCCATGCCACTCCGTCTCCAGGCTGACCCGCCTGGATGGTGCAGTTCCCGATAGAGAGTAGTGTGACCATGGACGCCGAAGAGTTTACTGAGCACACTGCGGGTGAAGTGGACGTGAAGTTAATAGGCAGCCCGGAGCTGGCAGTTGCATTCAATGCCACCGGGACCGACGTGTTGATGACCTGTGTGGGAATCGTTGCGAAAGATATCGTCTGAGCAGCAAGGTTCACGGTGAAGCTCTGATTCACGCTGGGCGCAGCCGCGTATACAGGGCTTCCACTCTGGCTGGCGATAATTGTGCAGTTGCCCGCGACACCCAGCGTCGCCGTCGAGCCAGCTACAGTGCAGATGCTCGGTGTTGCCGACGCGAAGCTCACAGAGAGTCCTGAGCTTGCCGTGGCCGTCAATGCCAGCGTGGCGCCAGCAGTCTGTGCCGGAATCGCAGCAAACGTGATGGTCTGCGAGGTAGTGCCGGTCGCGATGCCGCTCAGTAGTATGTTCTGGACCGCGTACGCTGGCGCGGCCGCGTTCAGCGCCGTATCCGTCACAGCGACTACGGACCTAAAGACTCCCGGAGCCGTTGGCGCGAAGCTGAGCGCCAACTGGCACGACTGGCCCACACTCAGCGAACCTGCAGGTGATCCACTGCCGATCACCGGGCATGCGGATCCACCGCTTCCAATGCTGAAGTTGACTGGCACCGAGGGATTGCTTCCGTTACCCGGAACGGGAAACACCAAAGGCCCATTTCCGATGTTTTCGAGAGTGATCGTCTGCGGGCTGTCGCTGCTGGTAGATCCCGGTGCGGTAGAAGCAAAGCTCAGTGCCGCCGACGCGGAAAGATTCTCTTCCAACACGCGGTTGTTTCCAGTGTCGACGATATAGATGCTGCGGTTCCCATCCACAGCCACGGCCGATGGGCCGAACAAAGCGCCGCTGGACACAACACTCTCACTATTCGCACCCGACGACGGTTGCTCTTTCAGCACGCGATTGTTATAGGTGTCCGCGATGTATATGTTGCCGTTCCCATCGACTGCTACCCCAGAGGGCTCGTTCAGCTGGCTGGTTGCCAGCACGCTCTCGGTGTAGCTCCCTGACGAGAGTATCTCCATTAGAACCCGGTTGTTCCATGTGTCGGCGATATACACATTACCGCTGCCATCCACGGCTAGCCCCGCGGGTCCCGCAAGTTCGCTCGTGGGCACTGTGGTCTCGCTGTATCCACCCGATACAAGAGTCTCAAGGAGCACTCGATTGTTCCCAGAGTCGGCAATATAGACGTTTCCGCCCCCATCGACGGCAACAGCGAAGGGGTAGTTGAGTGCGCTGGTCTGCACCGTGATCTCGGCGTATCCGCCTGCCGACGGGCTCTCTTCGAGCACGCGGTTGTTGCCGGTATCGGCGATATAGATGTTGCCGGCCCCGTCGACCGTAATGCCCGACGGGAATGAAAGTGCGCTGGTAGGCACCGTGCTCTCGATGTATGTGGCGCCGGCGAGAGTCTCCTTGAGCACGCGGTTATTATTCGCATCGGCAATGTAGACATTCCCGCTCCCGTCGACTGCTACCGCAAACGGGCTTGACAGGGTACTGCTGGGTATCACCACCTCAATGCCCGGAAGAAAGCTCACCTGTGGTCCAAGACCTGTGCCTTCAAGATACGATGCTGCGAGCGTGTTCCCGGAGCCATCGAGCAGAACAACTGCGCCATAGCGGGTTCCAGAAACTTTTGGAGTGAATGTCACACTCACTGTGCAGCTCGACCCAACGTTGTAACTCACGCCAGCGGCGCAGTTCCCGCCCCCGGCATTGGCAAAGTCGAGTCCGCTCGCGCCTTCAGTCAGCACCGCTACGCTGCCCAGCGTGGCCACATTCTTCAAAGTGACCGAAACGGTAACAGGTACACTGGCGCTCCCCACGTTGACCGATCCAAAAGCAGTTGCGACCGGCGCATTGAGGCGTATGACTGTAAAGCTCTGTGTCACCGTGGGTGCTGGTCCGTAGATCAACCCGTCTCCCGTCTGGCTGGCCTGGATCGAGCAGGTCCCCACTGCGAGGAGCGATGCCGTGGAAGTATCGTTTGAGACGCTGCAGACAGTGGGTGTGATCGATGTGAAAGTCACAGGATACAAAGAGCTGGCCGTGGCCGACAGGGAGACCGGAACTGCCGTGTTGATTGCCTGCGCCGGGATAGAGGCGAAGGTAATGGTCTGGGACGCAAGACTGACTGTAAAGCTCTGAGTGACGGGCGCCGCAGCCGCATAAACAGGAGATCCGGCCTGGCTTGCCCGAATCGAGCAGGTTCCAGATATAGAAAGCAAGGCAACGCCGCCAGTTACGGTGCACACGCTCGACGTACTGCTCGTGAATGTCACCGGAAGTCCTGAGCTGGAAGTGGCCGCAAGCGCAAGCGTTGTGTTGGCCTGTTGTGCAGGAATGGCGGCAAATGTGATGGTCTGCTGAGTGCTGCCGGTTCCAACGCCATTCATCCCCAGGCTCTGGCTCGCGGCGGTATTGAGCGCATTGTCGCTCAGTACAAGCGCGCCGGTGAAGGTTCCTGCCTGCGCTGGCGTAAAGCTGACAAAGAGCATGCATGACTGTCCGGCTGCTAGCGATTCGGGGGTGGCGGTGCCAGCGCCCACAACGGGGCAGTTCAACGTCCCGCTGCCAAGCGTGAAATTGGTTGCGACGCTCGGATTGTTTCCGCTGCCTGGAACGGGGAAGGTCAGCGCAGCATTGCCCACATCGACTAACGTGACTATTTGCGGGCTGTCGCTGCTAGTTGAGCCGGGAGCGGTCAGTGCAAAGCTTAGGCTGGGAGGATCCGCAAGATCCTCTTCAAGAACATTGTTGTCGTATGTATTCGCAATGTAGATGTTACCGCTTCCCGTCACCGCCACTCCTGCTGGCCCTGAGAGCGCGCTGGTGGCGACCGCGCTTTCCACCGTATTGCCACCTGACAGAGATTCCTCAATTACGCGGTTGTTCCAGGTATCCGCAATATAGACATTGCCGAATCCGTCAATCGTGACAGCGCTGGGGGAACTGAGAGGGCTGGTTGCCAATGTGCTTTCGGCGGTCCCGCTCGATGAAATTGTTTCAATCAGGACGCGGTTGTTGCCAGTATCCGCAACGTAGATATTGCCGCTGGCATCGACGGCAACGCCCGAGGGATTGTTCAGCGTGCTCGTCGTTACCGTAGTCTCGGTATATGTGCCCTGCGCAAGGGCCTCAATAAGAATTCGGTTGTTACCACTGTCGGCGATGTACAGGTTTCCCGCAGCGTCCACCGCAACGCCCGAGGGAGAAGATAGCGTGCTGGTCGTCACCGTGCTCTCGGCATAACTGCCTCCAAAGAGCGTCTCCTTCAACACGCGATTGTTGCCGGTGTCGGCGATGTAAACGTTGCCGCCCGCATCGAGCGCGACTCCCGTGGGGTAAGACAGAGTGCTGGAGTGGACCGTGCTCACGGTGTAACTACCCCCGGAGAACGTCTCCTTCAACAGGCGATTGTTGCCGGAGTCGACGATGTAGATGTCGCCAGCCGCATCCACCGCAATAGCAAATGGAAACAGCAGAGAGCTGGTCGGCACTGACATTTCAGTGCCGGGGAGGAAGTTTACTTCCGGCCCAGTACCGGTTCCCTGCATATAACCCGTAGCAAGCACATTGCCCGAACCATCAGCCAGCACAACGCTTCCATAACGGCTTCCCGCGAGCTTTGGACTGAACGTCACATTTACCCGGCAGCTTGAACCGGCGGTGAAGCTTGTTCCCACGACGCAATTCCCCGCCCCGCTATTCGCGAAATCGAGACCTGGTGCTCCCTGCGTCAATACTGCGACGCTGCCCAGAGTACCTGCGGAGGCAAAATTGAGGATGACCGGCGTCGCGGAGCTCGAGCTACCCACGTTAATTGAACCGAAGTTGATATTGGGTTGCGAACCACTCACGAATTGCGAAGAACTTCTAAGAGTGCAGACCCCTGAGATAAGCGAAGAGCGTGAGGACGACATGGAACAACTGGTGAAGGAAGTCGAACTACTGGGGGAAGTCGAACCCGAACCATTGCCCTGAATCAGGCCAGTTGCCACCGCATCGCCCGAACTGCCCTCAAGCACCACTGCGCCGTAGCGCATTCCGCTGTATTTCGGGATGAACGCTAGATTTACCGTACATTGGTCGCCCGCACGATATTGAACTCCAGCCTTGCAACTCCCTGTGCCCGCGTTAGCAAATTCAGATCCAGTGACGCCCGATGAGACCACAACAACGCGCTTGAGCGTTACCGTCGTCTGGAAAATCAGAGTCACGGTTTTGGATGTGCTCGCGCTCCCCAATCTAACTGAGCCGAAGTCGACGCTCTCCGGAGATTTCTGACCTTGTGGAGAGGCTATTAGCGTTACTGAGTGAAGAAGGCAAACCACTAACAAAAGAAGCGCAATGCGAACGGAACGGTACACTCTCATTCGATCCTCAAAATCTTGGGCAAAAAGAAGCTCGATACATGGGCGGAAAGCGCGGCATGTTGGTCATACGCATTAGCGGCTTGCGGCTCCCACAATCATGCAGAAGGCGCATAACAATCGCTGCATCTCAATGCAGTGAAGTAATGTGCACAAGATTCGGGGTAAGCGCTACGGTCGGAGTGTTTCGGAGGGGCGCTCCAAGTGAAAGTCCGGAGATCGTTCTCCTGGGCCGAAACGCTCTGTTCTAAAGCTTTACTGAAAAGGAAATCCTGTCTATTTGGACATAGATGGGCACACAAGTCAAATGAAAAGCTACTCGGTGAGCCCGGTCACATGTAGATAACCAATTGGGATAATTCTTATGACAATAACGTTCTACTAATAAGCGACTGTTCAGGTCGGTCGTGCGCATCATGTTTAGCCGAGTGTCTGAAGAAGACGATCTCCTGAGGTTTTGTATCAGCCAGATTGTCAGTGTAGTGAAGCCGCCATCCTCGTCGTCGCTAACGTCATCGTGACCTTCGAGGTTGCAGATTCTCCACCTCAAGCCCTGAGAGAATTCGACATCGGAACCCAACATCCCGACGAATTCATCCTGCATCTGCTGAACCAAGACAGAAGACTATTGCGCCATTGATGCAAACTGCAATTGCCGCGGATGAAAGGGACATGACTGGTTTGCAAAGGAGCGGCTGTCGCGGGGACTGTTCGAGCGGCACTGCGCAGGCAAGCGACGATTCCAACCTGAAGGGGCGTTAAAAGGGCAAACAACACATTAGCCTCGCGCAGAGACGATCCGGACCTGTGGGCTTAGGGTGCCACAGCGGGCCAGTGCGCGAAACCGCTATCGAATCGAACGTAATGCAACCCGCATGGTGCCCAGCACTGTTCAAGCCCGGTCGCGCCATCGATCACCGCCCGTTCTGTGTCGCTTGCCAGGGGTAAGTGTGCAGCAAGGGAGAAGTGGTGAGAACGTCATACCACAGGTCGAGATGGGCCCAACTGAGGCGGCGGTCAATCGCTTTTTCCTACCTGCCCCGGAATAGCTGAATGGATTCTGCCCAGCCTCAGGTCCGCATGTCATCCAGGCTGCCGAAGGCACCGCGCAGCGGCTGCGGCCTTGACATACGGACAGGCTGGGCTATTCTGCCATTGTCCGGGGCAGGTAGCATCTGCTCGACTGCACTGTGACTTTCCGATTAAAAGCACCCATTGATGTTGTACGACTGTATATCTT
>JBAWCO010000045.1:0-4974 GCA_049590315.1 Occallatibacter sp.
AGGGCGGGAGTAGTTCAGTGGCAGAACGTCAGCTTCCCAAGCTGAATGTCACCGGTTCGATCCCGGTCTCCCGCTCCATCAATCGGCTCTCGATGCAGGTCTCTCCCCAATCCGGGATCGCCGACTAATCCCGGATCCATTGATTCCGGGTCTTCTACTTCTTAATCCCTGGACGGGCGAAGAATCGGCCCAAGTCTAGCGCGTTTCTCTTCCGCTTTACTCTCTATTTGTTCGCAGGGGGCGTGGTTGTCTTTGCCGTCGCAGGAACAGGCTTTTTTGCCACTGGGTGCACAGGTACGAGACCCTCAACCCTGGCCAGCTTGATGCTGTCGAGCAGCGGGAAGTTCTTGTCGAGGTAGGGCTTGCCTTCGGTTTGGATTCGGCCCTGATCCGGAGACTCCCCATATGCTGTGTATAGTTTCCCGACAACGTCCATGCCTTCAACTACCTTGCCGAAGGGAGAAAAACCCATCCCGTCCAGCCGCGCGTTGTCACCCAGATTGATGAACAACTGCGAGGTTCGCGTGTTCGGTCCTCGGCTCGCAAAGGTGACCGTGCCAATCGCATTGGTCTGCTTCACCGGGTCGTCCTGGATGACGGCATCTTTCCAAACCATGTTGATCTTTGGACTAGGGCTGAGACCGAATTGAACCACGAACCCTGGCACCACGCGGAAAAAGTGCGCGTTGTTGTAGAAGCCGTTCTTTACCAGGTTGTAAAAACGGTCGGCACCCACTGGGGACCAATCCCTGTGCACTTCGATGACGAAGTCGCCTTTGGTGGTGGTAAAGCGAGTCTTGAAGACGTCCGGGGCCTTCGCCTTGAGCAACGCGGGATTTGTCAGCGCGCGGCTGATGACAGGGGAAGCAGGCGCGGTGGTCCGCTTCGCGGCAGACGCGGTTGCGGGCTTCGTAGGGGTGGACTGCGCTGCGGCGAGCGGCTGAGCAGAGAGGGAAGCCGCAATAGCCGCTATAGCAAGGGGGGTAGCAAAAATGGTCTTCATTTTGCGCAAAGTATAGCAGCCAGACCGGCATCCGGTCAGGGCATTTACGCCTCGGGATTTTCCCGAATCTTCACCACGAAGGCGGTGAATGTTTTGTCGCCGGCCACCAGCATCTGATGTGGTACGCCCGCGGGAACATGCGCCACATCGCCCGATCGCAGTTCCTGCCGTGTGCCGTTCTCGACCCGTTCGCCGCGAATCTCTCCAGGCGCAACGGTCCGCGCTCCGGCCACAACGCCTCCCGTTACCAGGGTTGCCCGGCCGTCGAGAACGTAGAAGATGTCGGCGAAGTTTTCATGCAACTCGGCCTCTCCATTGCGGCTGCGAAACGAGAGCATGGTCGCGTGCTGCGGATATTCCTTCAGCGTCTCGCTGGCCTGTCCGTCCCCGGCCTTGGCTAGCTTGCGCAGATAGGCTCCGCGCTCCAACAGGACGGCAGAGGACCAGTGGTCCAGATGCGGCGGCTCTTTGCCCGCGTCTTTGGCGCGCTTCGCGGGCGGGACCACTTCCTTTTCCGCCGGAAGAAGCTCCCTCCAGACTTGTTCCGAGAACTTGTCCATCTATTCCTTTCTGCTTCCAGCCGAGCTTAGCCTTCCGCTGGTTATCGCAACGCAGCTAGTTCGCGCGCACGCATGAAAATGTTGAGAAACATCGGCCGCGTCAGCTTGCCGGTATTCGTGTTTTGCAGCGAGGGATGATAACTCGCAATCACCGTCAGTCCGTCGTCGAACTGGTATTCTGCGCCATGCCCGAAGATATACCCGGCCCGCGTCGATAACTTTTCGGTACGCAATGCGTGGGCCAGCAAGCCGTCAAAGGCAATCTTGCCCAGGCACACCACGACGCGAAGATTCTTCAGCAGGCGAATTTCTTCGTCGAGCCACGGCGCACAATTGCGTTGCTCCTCTGGCGTGGGTTTGTTGTCTGGCGGAGCGCATCTCACCACGGAATTAATCCATAGGTCAGTCAACTTCATGCCATCGTCGCGCGAGATGGCCATGGGCTGCGACGCGAATCCAGCTTCGTAGAGTACCGGGTAAAGAAAATCTCCCGATCCGTCGCCAGTGAATGGCCGTCCGGTGCGGTTGGACCCATGAGCTCCCGGCGCCAGACCCAAAGTCAGCACGCGCGCCTGCGGATCGCCGAAGGACGGTACGGGCTTACCCCAATATTCATGGTCATGGTAAGCGCGCCGGCGAATTCGCGCTACCTCGGCGTCATATATACGCAGCCGCGGGCACTTCTCACAGGCAACAATACGCGCATTCAGAACTTCGAGCGGAGACTGCGCAGGGGCCATAGCGAGATTTTAAGGTATTGCATTCGTCCAATGCGTCATACTTTCATGCGGAGGAATTTCATATGAAGCCCGCAAAACTGTTGCTACTGGCCGGCGATTTTGTTGAGGACTACGAGATTATGGTTCCGTTCCAGGCATTGCAGATGGTCGGCCACACCGTCGACGCTGTGTGTCCCGGCAAGAAGAAAGGCGAACAGGTCCGCACCGCCATTCACGACTTTGAAGGCGACCAGACCTATACCGAAAAGCGCGGCCACAATTTCACGTTGAACGCTACCTTCGAGGAGGTCGACCCCGCCGCGTATGATGCCCTGGTCATTCCGGGTGGACGCGCGCCGGAGTATCTCCGACTGAATGCGAAAGTCCTCGACATCGTGCGCTATTTTGACAAGGCCGGCAAGCCCATTGCCGCGCTGTGCCACGGTCCTCAGTTGCTGGCTGCTGCGGGGGTGCTCAAGGGCCGCAAGCTGAATGCCTATCCAGCCTGTGCGCCGGAGGTGGAGTTGGCAGGCGGGACTTTTGTGACCGTGGACTTCTTCGGCGCGGTGGTGGATGGCAACTTGGTCACCGGACCTGCGTGGACTGCGCATCCGGCATGGCTGGCGCGGTTTCTTGAAGTGTTGGAAGCACACCTGGCTGCTTAAGGCTCCTCGGCAGTCTCTCAGCATCAACCTATAATCGAATGTTTGCGGACGGGAGAGTTGTTGTGGCGGATACAGCGTTGTATCAGCGGATGTTATCCGTGGCGCTGGAAGAGGCGCGTACGGGATTGGAGGAGGGCGGCATTCCCATCGGTGCAGCTATCTTTACGCGTTCTGGAGAATTGGTCAGCCGCGGTCACAATCGCCGCGTGCAGCAGGGCGACCCCAGCGTTCACGGAGAGACGGATGCCTTTCGCCGGGCGGGCCGCCAGCGTAGTTATCGCGACCTGGTTATGGTGACCACGCTAGCTCCCTGCTGGTATTGCAGCGGCCTGGTGCGGCAGTTCCGCTTCGGCACGCTGGTTGTGGGAGAGAGCCGTACTTTTGCCGGCGGTCTGGACTGGCTACGCGAAAACGGCGTTGAGGTCATCGATCTGGATAACCAGGAGTGCAGGGAACTGTTGGAGGGATACATCGCGGCCCGTCCAGAAGTCTGGAATGAGGACATCGGGGAAGAGTAGGGGACTGAAAACGGACAGCCTTCATCTTTGAGCTGTCGGCTGCTTCCGCCTCACGAGATAAAGCGCCAGCCCCGCGGTAATATACCCCAGATAGATCCACGGAATCCGTGCATGATTCGCATCGGTCGCTGATCGCAGATCGAAGATCACAATCAGAATCATCACCACGACCGTGAGTACGCTGATTGCGGTCAACCTGTGCGAGTGACGTCCCAACGCACGTCGCGCGAAAGGCAGCGCCCCGGCCACCAGCGCATATGCGGTTAGGAATCCGAAGACCGAGAGCGACCCCAGCCAATCGTACATGTCGGAGCCTTCGACACCGCGCAAAGCCAACGCCCATGTCGACACCAGCATGATTCCCGCGGAGAGCGCAATCGCTGTGCCGGGCGTGCCATGCTTTCGATTGGTGCGCTCCAGTGCGGCAGGCAACAAGCCGCCGTGCGCCATGCGCAGCAGCACGCGCGCTGAAGCCGTGATGCAGGCCAATACGCAGGCAATCATGCTCACAAATGCGCCAAAGTCGATGGCCACGCCCAGCGGCGAGATGCCCGCCTTGGTCGCGAGCAGGTGCAGCGGACTGGTCGAATCGCTAAGCTTCGACGATTCTCCCTTGAAGCCCAGTACCTCAGAGTAGGAGCACAGCATGAAGAAGATGCCGGCCAGAATCGCGCATTGCAGCACCGCACGCGGAATGGTCTTCAGCGGCTCGCGCGCCTCGCCGCCCAGCGTGGTGGCGCTCTCAAAACCCACAAAGCTGAACATGGAGAGCACCAGCGCCGGTCCCAGCGCGGAGAGGGTTACGCCCTTCAACTTGAACTGATCCAGATCGAATTGAAAACCGAAGCGAAAGACCAATACCGCCAGCACCATCAGAATCAAACTGACCGAGCCGACTTCGATCCACAGCATTAGTTCTGCTGATAGCTTCACGTCAAGATACGCAACCAGGCCCGCCACCATGCACACCACGGCCAGTGTGACGAGCGCGGGAGGAGACCAATGGAAAAACTGCTGCGACAGCAAGCCCGCGTAGTAAAGCGCACCGCCTGCGACAGAAGCTCCGGTAGCAATGTAGGCCAGCAGCAACCCCCACGCGGCCACCACGCCAAAGACCGGGGGCAACGTGTCCGCGGCATAACTATAGAGCGACCCCGGCGAGGCGGAGAGCTGCGCAAACCGGCTCACGCAAAACCCAACCAGCAGTATGGCGCTGGTAGCCAGCAGATATACGAACCACGTCGCATTGCCCGCCAACGCAAACACCAGCGGAATGGTCAGCGATGGTGAAGTCGACGGAGCCATTGCAGAGACTGACTGGGCGAGGGTTTCCAGGGGTCCCAGCACGCCCGCGTGCAGGCCGTAGTTCTCCTTGCTTTGCTCTGCATACACTTCGACTTTTGCCTGGCCCGTCACCGGTCCGCCTTTCATTACCTGAATGGGGTGCCTGATTGTGTCTTGAATCTAGAGTATTGCGAAGATGCTCTAGTCTTGCGCCGAGTCCAGCTT
>JBAWCO010000046.1:0-1984 GCA_049590315.1 Occallatibacter sp.
TCACTGAACAGCGCGAACCGCTCACGTCCGGCAGTGAGGGACTTACATCTAAACGTATCCTATTGATTATGCATTAGATATTTTTAGTTCCCAGAAGATTACCCCCAAATGAGCCCCGGAGCGAGGCAGGTCCACGTCTTTTGGCGGCAACCGCACTGCCGATCGCGAGTCAAGCCCAGAGTGCAATCGTACTCCTTGGCCGGTTTTGATTCTTTTGAGTTGACAGTGTTTCGCATCTAGCGAATGGACGTGTTGCACGTGGCTGAACAAGTGTTGGCAATCGATTGTTCCGGAGCCATGCCCGACGGTGAAACCCCGTGCCACGGTCTAACAACCTTCTGTCGAGTACAAACAGCACAGGAGCGTCTCTCAAACCCGGTCGTCGCCAAGGAGGTCCGATTCGCTTCGCTGCGCAGCCGGAATCACCACCGCCCATGCCCGAAAACATGCAGTGGATTATCTTGTAGGCCATTACCAAGTGCTCAGGCGAGCCCTCAGGGATCGCGTCAAGTTCATCACTTCGATCCCACCATAGATCGCACTTGGCGCTCAAATGTTCGCGTCGGGCGGCGACGGCTTTCTTCATTCATCAGCGTCTCCGTTGGTACGTTTGCCAGGGTCGATCCGCTCGAACGCCTGGAGAGCCGCACTCGCCCCTTGCGTCACCGCCGCATTGAAACTCGATCCAAAATCTATTGGGTGAGGTGCATTACCGCGTATGCCCGCCATGGGCGCCACCGCTCGGTATCGACTAGCAATTCTGCAGAGATCCTACCCGGCTTTGACCCAGCGTTCAAACGCCTGAACTCCGATTCATTCAATGGAAACGCGTCAGGTTCTCCCAATGCTCGCATGGCGATATAACTTGCTGTGCTTTCATCGATGCCGAAAGCGCGCCCCAATTCAGAAAGTACTTGTTCAAGCGCATTGAATGGTGCAAAGCTGAGATTCGTGCCAATGGAGGAGGAGGCAAGGTTGCGAATGATATTGGCCCTGTCATCATCGATGCCTGCTTTTGACAAATCGGCATGGACAATGATCGCTGGCCGGGGGAACAGGTACTTAAGACCGCGAATCGGAGTTTCCAATTGGGCCCCGAATAACTGAACAAAACGGGCCACTAACTCTATCGGACCGCTGCTTGTCAGGCTTTGCCCAAGAACGGCGAGTACTGCTGCCTCGAATCCATCCCATACTCCGGGCACCCTGAGTCCGGGACGCTTTTTGATAAGCGCCTGAAGCTTTGGATCACTTGATAGATGGCGGGCTATCTGTATCGGATCGGCGCTCAGGTCGAATATGCGCCGTACCCGATCGACCGTCTGCGCCAACCCTTCATAGTTCGCCGCCTGGAGGCGAACTATAACCCTGGATCGACTTGCATCTGGTGTAACAGTCAAAATCCCCGGAATTCCGGCGACCTCGATCGTTCGCTCGTATGAGTTATTGGTGACAAGCTCAACCCAGGGAATTGCCCTTAATTTTAGAAATGCTATCAGGCTTGTCCAATCAAAAGGATTTCTATATGGCAGGCGAAGTTCCAGGCCGCCTGGACGTGCCATGGGTTGTGATCCGTCCGCGCCGCGGCGCAGTTCAGTGGGAGATAGTCCCGTCGACAAGAGGATCGCATAATTGAAATCGCGGATGCTCTTGAATCCAGAGCCAAAGGCAATCTGGGTCATCGGAAGTCCAGACTCATTGATTAGTTTTCTTGCCAGTTGAACCCGATGAGCCGTAGCAATCTTGAGCGGAGAGACGCCGAGATGCTGCACAAAGAGACGGCGCAGTTGACGCGATCCAAGCCCCAATCTCGCCGCCAATTCCTCTACACTGCCGCCGTTCAATGCACCTTCCAGAAGTAAGAACCTCCGGCAAAGCCGGAGGCTTTCTTAGGTGAGCCGCTCAAAGCGGCTTGAGCGGGGACGCTAACGCGGCCCCTACTGAGTTGCGCCACCTTACCGGTGGCAGGTTACTTCCACAGGTT
>JBAWCO010000047.1:0-2417 GCA_049590315.1 Occallatibacter sp.
CATTAGCTAATGCCTCGAGGCGGTTGTGCTGCGGGAAAGGATGATGAATGGGACGAGGGCGCAAGTCGGCAATTGAACTGAGGCCGCCGCCGGAATTGAATCCGGCGAATCCCGTAGCCAAACATAAACGCGTTTTCGACTATCTGCATGCGCACATTCAGTCTGGCGCGCTGAAGGCCGGTGACAGGCTGCCCAGCGAAGCTGAACTGGGCAAGCTCTTTGACGCGTCGCGGATCACGGTGGCGAAGGCGGTCCTTGATCTGCAGCGGATGGGGCTGGTAACGCGGAGGCCTGGTGCCGGCACGCATGTGCTTGCGCAAGACCACGGGACGGGGCGGACGTTCGGACTGCTGATTCCGGAACTGGGGTTGACGGAGATCTTTGAGCCGATCTGCCATGGGATGATGCGGTCGTCTTTTGCGCGGCCGGATGCGCTGCTTTGGTGCAACGCGTCCACCTCAGTGAAAGAGAGCGCCCGCGAGGCCGAGCAGATGGCCGATTCGTTCATCAAGCAAAAGGTGGCGGGAGTATTTTTTGCGCCGCTGGAGCTGATTGGAGAGAAAGACGCGGCGAACCGGCGGATTGCAAGGGTTTTGGAACGGTCGCAGATTCCGGTAGTGCTGCTGGACCGGTGTTACATGCCGTATCCAGAGCGTTCGGCGCATGACCTGGTGGGCGTGGACAACCGGCGGGCGGGCTATGTGGCGACGATGCACCTGATTGGGTTGGGAGTGCGGCGGCCGGCGTTTCTGGCAGAAGTGCATTCAGCAGGCACCGTTGATGCGCGCATTACCGGATTTCACGAAGCATTGCGGCGAAACCGGATTCGGCCGGATCAAGACCCAGCTTGGCGAGGGAGCGCGCAGGACGAGGCGTTTGTGCGGCGGCTGCTGGATACCTTGCGGCCGGAAGCAATTGTGTGTGCCAACGATTTGACGGCTGCGCGGCTGATGCAGACGCTGCTGGCACTGGGGGTGAGGATTCCCGAGGAAGTGCGGATTGTGGGTATGGACGACGTGAAATACGCAGGCCTGCTGCCGGTACCGCTGACCACAATTCATCAGGATTGCGCGGGGATTGGCGTGGTGGCGATGGCAACGATGCTGGAGCGGGTGGAGCATCCGGAGCTGCCGGTGCGCGATGTGACGGTGCCGACGAAGCTGGTGGTGCGTCGGTCATGCGGGGCGCATTTGGCTACGCATGGAGTGAGCCAGGCCGGGTGAGCGGATTGTTCTATTAGAGTAGAAGCATTGTGATTATCAATATTGCCAGGCGCGCGCACGACCATAACTGGGAACTGGACCCGATTACGCGATCGCTGCTGGATACAGATTTTTATAAGCTGCTGATGCTGCAGTTTATCTGGAAGCACTTCAGATCAACACAGGCCTCGTTTACGCTGCTGAATCGTACGCTGTCTGTACGGCTGGGCGAGATTGTGGATGTGACGGAGCTGCGGGAACAACTGGACGCTACGCGGAAGCTGCGGTTCCACAAGTCCGAATTGATATGGCTGGCCGGCAACACGTTTTATGGGAAGCGTGGGATTTTTGAGCCCGCTTTTCTGGAGTGGCTGGAACGGGATTTCCGGCTCTCGGATTACGAGTTGTCGGTTGAAGATGGGCAGTTGTCGCTGCGGTTTTCAGGGCTGTGGACGGAGACGACGCTATGGGAGATCTATGCGCTTTCGGTGATTGACGAGCTGAAGACGCGGGCGAGTTTGAAGCGGTTGAGCGAATTTGAGCTGGACATTTTGTATGCGCGGGCAAAGACAAAGCTTTGGGAGAAGATGGAACGGTTGCGTGGGGTTCCGCGGCTGAATGTGAGCGATTTTGGGACGCGACGGCGGCACAGCTTTCTGTGGCATGAGTACGTGGTGATTGCGATGAGCGACGTGTTGGGCGCGAGTTTTGCGGGGAGCTCGAATACGTATCTCGCGTACAAGCACGATCTGGAAGCGATTGGCACCAATGCGCACGAGTTGCCGATGGCGCTGGCGGCGTTGGCGGACACGGACGAGGAACTGCGAACGGCGCAGTACCGTTTGCTGGAGTTGTGGCAGCAGACTTATCAGGGCGAATTGCTTATTCTGCTGCCGGACACGTTTGGGACGACGCAGTTTCTGGAGGGTGCTCCGGAGTGGGTGGCGGACTGGACGGGGCAACGCATCGACAGCAAGGACCCTTACATTGCGGGCGATGAGTATATTGCCTGGCTGGAGCGGCACGGGCGCGATCCGCGGAAGAAGAGGCTGATCGCATCCGATGGGCTGGACGTAGAGCAGATTCTCGGGCTGCACGCCTATTTTGGCGGGAAGCTGCGGAATGGGTCGCGGCCGGAGGATTTCCAGCGGGCGAGCGATTTTGAGGACGAGAAGAAATGGTGTCAGGAGCGGCGGATCCGGTTCAGCTCAGGCT
>JBAWCO010000048.1:0-4159 GCA_049590315.1 Occallatibacter sp.
ACTCGACGCACATGGCGTATTTGCAGATGAATGAAGGCGAGGTGCCGCTGTATCCCATTGCTGACTGGATTCCTACGCACGCCACTGTGGACCTGCAACGGTATCCGCAGCCCGGAGACCCGAATCCCGATGTGCGGGTAGGCGTGGTGAACGCGGCAGGGGGCAAGACGATCTGGATGAAGCTGCCGATTCGTGCCGGGCAGGACTACATCCCGCGCTTTGGATGGGTGGATCGCAAGACACTGTGGATCGAGACAGTCACGCGCGATCACAAACACCGCGATCTCTATTTTGCTGATGCTGCGAATGGCCAGGCGCACGCCGTTCTGCAGCTCACCGACGACAAGTTCTTCGACGAAAGCTACGACGTCTCGGTAGGTCCAGGCACCATTGTGCTGACCAACTGGACCGACGGGCACAACCACATCTATCTCTACAGCTACGACCGGAACAACCCGCTGGCGGGAGTAGCAAAGTTGGAGCGGCAACTGACCAAGGGCGATTTCGAAGTAGGCGAAGTCTATGGTGTAGACGATGCGGACAAGCTGGTCCGGTACGCGTCGAACGAGGGCAATCCGCAGGAGCAGCAGATCTGGCAGGTTAGCTTTGACGGCGAGCGTAAGCAATTGAGTCAAGGTCCGGGCTTCCACGTGGCGAATTTTGCACCTGCGGGAGGAGCGTATGTCGAGCGCCAGTCAACGAGGTTAGAAGCGCCGGTGCTCAGTGTGTGTCCGGCAGCGGGTAAGTGCACGGTGTTTTGGGCAACAAAAGCGCTTGCGCCTTACCACCTTCGCGCTCCGAAACAACTCGAGGTGAAGGCCAAGGATGGAACTACCCTTTACGCCACCCTGCTGCTGCCTGAAGATGCCACTGACCCGGCCAGCGTGGCGCTAATTGTGAATCCATACGGGGGCCCTGGGCCGGAAACGACGATGAATCGCTGGGGCGATGGGCTGCTCTTCGATGAGCTGCTGGCTCAGCATGGTTTTGCTGTGCTCCATGCTGACAATCGCGGCAGCGGATCTCGCGGGCGCGCCTTTGCGCAAGCGGCGTACCACAACTTTGGATCGATCCAGCTTGAAGATCAGTTGACCGTCGTGGATGCCGCGCTGGGCCGCTATGCCCAACTCGACCCCAAGCGATTGGGATGGTGGGGCTGGAGCTGGGGCGGAACGTTTACGCTGTACGCCCTCACCCACTCTGATCGTTTTCGCGCCGGGGTAGCCGTGGCTCCTGTGACCGACTGGCACAACTACGACTCCATCTATACGGAGCGGTATATGAGCGAGCCGGCAGATTTTCAGGCCGGCTACAAAGACTTCTCTGTGGTGAATTCAGCGAACAAACTCAAGGGACGCCTGCTGCTGGTGCATGGCACCAGTGACGACAACGTCCACATGGAAAACTCCATCCAGTTCATCCAGAAGCTCATTGAAGCGGATATTCCCTACGACCTGCAGCTCTACCCGCGGAAGACGCACTCCATCGCCGGCCCCGACGTGCGCGTTCACCTCTACAACCGCATCCTCGCCCACTTTGAGCAGTATTTGAAGCCGTCGGATTCCGCCGCGGCCAGTGAGTAGGAGAGGCTCTCGATGAGCCCGGCGGGAAATGATCTCGCGAAGCACCTGCGCACTCTTGAAGAGTCGCTGCTCGATCCCGCCATTCGCCGGGATTCTGCGCAGGTGGCTGCTCTGCTTGCGGAGGACTTTCTGGAGTTTGGGTCTTCAGGCAAAGTCTGGACCCGGGACCAGATTCTCGATCTGCTGGCAACGGAGAAGTACGAACCGCCTGCGATAGAAGACTTCCGGTGGGACTTGATTGCAAACGGGGTCGCTCTGGTCACCTACAAAACAGTGCGAACCGACCCGCATTCCGGCGAGCGAACAACTACCTTGCGCAGTTCTCTATGGACAGAGAGATCCGGAGAATGGCGAGTGAGATTCCACCAGGGGACCCCTGCGCTCCCAGGCTGATCGGTCTCAGACCTGCCGGCGGCGGAACAGGTCGTCCTTGTCGCGGCAAGGACATTCTGAGCATCCCAGGCAGCAGACAAGGAGCACTGCTACACCCGCCGTCACCACAATGGCCAGCAGGCTGCTACTCGTCGCGAACCAATGAATGAGGCTGTGCATCGTCGCAGACCACCTATAACCCGCTCAAAAACTCTAAAATCTCGCTAGTTTTTGGAGTGCCGATCAATCTACCGAGCGTGAATTCCGGCGAGACAAGTCTATCATCGGCCGCCCGCTGTTAAATAGCACTTGCGTTGCAGAGAACAAAAAGCGAAACTGTAGTCACCATGGTAACGGGTGCCAATCCGATACCACTCTCGATTCCAGACGAATGGCTGGATGATGGGGACGCCTCGGCCTTGGAGCAGGCCATCGCGACTCCCCCGACCGAACCACCCCATAGCTCTCTGCTGGAGGCGATCTCTGATCCCCACGCCAGCCCGGCGCTCAACTGGCTGTTCGTCGATCTCAACTCCTACTTTGCCTCTGTTGAACAAGATGCGCGTCCCGAGCTGCGCGGTTGTCCGGTGGCCGTCGTTCCCATGATGGCCGACACCACGGTTTGCATCGCGGCCAGCTACGAGGCCAAAGCTATGGGCGTCAGGACCGGAACAGTGGTGGGCGACGCCAAGAGGATGTGTCCCGGCCTGGTGCTGGTGGAGGCGCGGCATGAGCTTTATGTCGATTACCACCACAAGATAGTCGAAGCCGTCGAGAGCTGCGTGCCTGTGACGGCCGTACTCTCGATCGACGAGATGGCTTGTCGGCTGATGGGCCGCGAGCGTCCCTTGCTTGCGGCGATGGAACTGGGACGGAAAGTGAAGTCGGCGATACGAGAACAGGTCGGGCCAATGCTGCGCAGCTCCGTGGGTCTGGCCACCAACCGCTACCTGGCCAAAATCGCCAGCGACATGGAGAAGCCCGACGGGCTGGTCGCGCTGCCGCTGGACATTCTGCCGGAGGCGCTGCGCCATCTCACGCTGCGCGATTTGCCCGGCGTTGGCGCGAAGACGGAGAAGCGGCTGAATGAAAAAGGCCTCCGGACCATGGAGGATTTGCTGGCGCTCGACTGCGAAAAGGCCGGCGAGCTTTGGGGCTCGGTGTGGGGCGAACGGCTCTGGCACTGGCTGCGCGGCGAAGACTTCGACATGTCGGAGACCGAGCATCTGAAGTCCATCAGCCACCAGCATGTGCTGGCGCCGGAGATGCGCACGCCGGAAAAGGCGTGGGCTGTGGCGCACAAGCTGCTGCATAAGGCGGCCATGCGCCTGCGGGCAGGCGGATTGTGGGCCAGCAGCATCGGCCTGGCCATCGGGTTCGCCGCGCCGCGGGGCGAGGAGATGAAGCCCATCAGCAACTTCGGTACGCCGACGCGCGGCTGGAAGAGCGAGCTGAAGCTGAGCGAGTGCCAGGATAACCAGACGCTGATTGCGGCGCTCTCGCGGCTGTGGGCAAGCCGGCCCGCCGGCCCCGAGTCGGCTCATCCGTATTTCATTGGCGTCTATCTGAATGGGCTGGTGCCGGACCGTTTGCACTCGCTGAACCTCTTCGATGGAACAGAGGACGAGCAGAGCCGGGCGAAGCTGCTGACAATCATGGACCAACTGAACAACAAATACGGGATGAGCACGCTGGCGCCCGCAACCATGCTGACCGCGTTCAAGGCCGCTCCCACCCGGATAGCGTTTCATAGCATTCCGGATTTGTTCTGAGGGGAATCTGACAGCTTAGATGGTCCGCGTCTGCCAGTGTAGGGGGCAAAACTCCGCCAGCAATGCAAAGTCGCGGGGGTTCATCGTAATGACAGTGATGCCATTGCGAGATGCGCTGGTGGCGATCAGTGCATCGTTGGTGAGACGCGCTCTTCCTATCTTTCCGTATCCGTAGCGTTCGGCGACGGAGGCGAGGATTCTTCCGGCGAGGGTCCAGTCGCCGAGGTTTGGCGTCAACAATCGGTTTGCTTTTTCGAAATCGCGCTCGAGTTTCTCCAGGATTCGCCGGTCGGCGGAACTGGAACCCGCATAAAGCTCCTCCAGCACCACCGCGCTCAACCATAGGGGAGATTCCTTGATCCATCTTTCAAGGATGGTGGCAGAGTTGCCCCTGGCACGCAGCGCCGTAATGTAGATAGAAGAATCGAAGAG
>JBAWCO010000049.1:0-7000 GCA_049590315.1 Occallatibacter sp.
ACTGATTGAAGAGCGACAGGATGACGAATAAAAAAACGCCTGCCCCCAAAGTGCCGTCCGAAGCCGACGCACTTCCCGATTCACCAGTCGTAGAAGAGAGAGTAGAGGAGACGCCCTTTGAGGCGCTGGCCAGCATTTGCTCGGTATTGGTAGTCGGACTGTTCATCCTCACATTCCTGGGTCAGAACTTCGTCATTCCCTCCGGATCGATGGAGAAGACCCTCCTGGTAGGCGACCACCTGGTTGTCGATCGGATCACCTTGGCGCCGCCCGCGAAGTGGTTGCCGCTGGTCCATTACCGGGAACCTCAGCACAACGACATCGTGGTTTTTCTCAAACCTATTGCCGATGTGAACGGAGAATACCTCTTTCTCGTTAAGCGGCTCATCGGCGTTCCCGGTGATCGCATACACTTGCGCAACGGCATCGTCATCATCAACGGAGTGGCGCAGGATCAGCCGCACGCGCAGCCCACAACGCCAGAGAACCACACCGACTTTCTGGACGAATTCCCGTCCGTGCCGCCGACTGCTACGCCGGGCGATCCTGGTGACGGGACTCCTGAAGAGTGGGCTATCGACTTTCCAAACCATATCGAGAATGGCGACCTTGTCGTGCCGCCGGGCATGTACTTCATGATGGGAGACAACCGGCACAACAGTCTCGATTCGCGCTACTGGGGTTTTGTGCCCAGGGCAAACATCGTAGGCCGTCCGTTGTTCAATTATTGGTCGTTCGAGACTCCGGACGACCAGTACCAGCAAACCGGAATCGGCAACACGATCTCCTGGATGGGCCACGTCGCGCTGCACTTCTTCAGCGATACACGCTGGACGCGCACGCTGCACCGGGTACAGTGATCGTTGTCAGTGGTCAGTGAAAGATCCGGGCAACTGACGGCTGAGAACTGAGAACTGAGAACTGACATCAACCATGACAGAAGAAGATCAAGGCCGGCATCGAAAGCGCAGGCGGCCCGCCGCAGTGGGTGTGGTGCTGGTGGCAGTCATGGCCTTCCTGGTGGTAGTGGTTGTCGCTCCGCTAGTGAGCCTGAATCACTACAAGAGCCGAATTACCAATTTGATGGCCGCCTCGCTGGGACGACCGGTGCACCTGTCTTCTGTGGAGCTGCGCCTACTGCCGCGTCCAGGTTTTGTCCTCTACGACCTGACCGTGGACGAAGACCCCGCTTATGGCGCGGAACCGGTGCTGCACGCCAGCACGGTGACAGCCTCAATCCGCCTGCTTTCCGTTTGGAGCGGACGGTTGGAAATCAGCCGCATCAGCGTGGACGAAGCCAGCCTGAACCTGGTCCGAACCGGGGACGGGCAGTGGAATCTTGACTCTTTGTTCCGTACAGCGGCAGTGAATGCCCGTGCGGCAGGCGTTGCGGGAGCGCACCGCGCCGTGCCGCTGCCCTATCTTGAAGCCACAAACTCCCGGATCAATATTAAGAAAGGCTCGGAAAAACTACCATATTCACTGGTAGATACTGACCTATCCCTCTGGCAGGATCAACCGGGTGAATGGCGAATTCGGCTGCGTGGCCAACCCGCGCGTACCGACCTGATCGTGCAGGGCGCTGACACCGGCTTGGTCCGCCTTGAGGCAAGCGTCCATCGCGCTCCTGAGCTGCGGCATATGCCGGTGCATCTTGATTTGGATTGGCGAGACGCACAGTTGGGTCAGCTTTCCAGGTTGCTCATCGGTAGCGATTCCGGTTGGCGCGGCGATCTGACCGGGGAACTGCATCTGGACGGTACCGCGGATGCGGCCCAGATCAAGACCCGGCTGCGGGCAACTGGCGTGCATAGGGCAGAGTTTGCTCCGGCCGCTCCCATGGACTTCGATGCCAACTGCGGGTTTCTTTATCACTACTCAGAACGCGTGGTGGAGAATCTGGTGTGCGACTCACCTCTTGGCGACGGTCATATTCGTCTCGCCGGGGACCTTCCTGCCAAGGGCAGCCCTTCTCGCGTTTCCGTTGAGTTGGATCGGATTCCAGTGGCAGCCGGACTGGATGCGTTAAGGACGTTGCGCAGCGGATTTGGTCCGGGCCTCGAGGTCACGGGCCAAATCAGTGGCAAGATCACTTATGCCGAGACTGCACAGGCGAACGGCGCGCCATCAAAGACAGCGACTACAGCGCCCGTAGGAAACGCCCATAGGGTCGAGCTTCATGCGACCGGTTCTCGCGGGGCTCAGGTGGGTCCGCTCACAGGCAGCTTTGCGGTGGAGCGTCTTCAACTCAGTGGAGGTGGGCTCCGCGGGCCGATCCTGATTCCCAGGCTTGTGCTTGAGCCAGTGGCGGGTGCGCCTCAGGGGCTGCAAGGTGGTGGGTCTCAAATAGCGGCTGAACATGCGGTGTTGGCAGCGACGGTTGCGGTTCCGGCCGGCGGTGCGGCCCCTCTGAATGTGACCACCCGCCTCGGCCTCTCCGGTTATCAGTTGACAGTGCACGGGCAGGTCACATTGGTCCGCGCAAGAGAATTGGCGCACGTAGTTGGAATGTCTGACGCTGCGGCGCTGGATTCGCTTGCCGGTGATCCTGTGACCGTCGACCTGACCGCCGACGGCCCATGGATGCAACCCCAAACGGTCACTCTTAGTAGTCTCTCGCCGAGCTCCACCACGCCTGAACTGGCCCCGGCCGAGGCGATCAAAGCGCGAGCGGCTGCGGATGGGTCAATTGATCGCCTGACCGGAGCTGTAACCCTGCACAACGCCAACTGGAAGACAGACTATCTGGCCAATCACGTGGAGATCCCACAGGCGACTCTTCACGTGGATCGCGCAGGAGACGATACGGTGATTCGCTGGGATCCCCTGATCTTCTCGTACGGTCCCGTGAAGGGAACTGCCACCATCACCCTGCCAGTGAGCTGTGTGGCTGGCGAGATTTGTCCAACGCACACCCCTGTCCACTTTGTGGTTGAGTTTGGCGCGTTGGACGCTGCAGCGTTGCAGGCTGCCATTTTGGGTGCGCATGAGAAGGGCACCGTGATCTCCGAATTAATCGCCCGTCTGAGTCCGTCGAGTCCCCCTCCGGTCTGGCCAGAGTTGGAAGGCACCGTGAAAGCAGATTCTCTCATCATGGGACCGATCAGGCTTGAGAAACCGTCCGCCTCTGTCCACATCGAGAATGCCGGGGCCGAGATCACCGTTCTCGATGCAGGCCTGCTCGGAGGTCGTTTACACGGAGCCGGCACGCTCAAGACCGGCGACGCAACCCACAGGTTACCCGGTTATGCCTTGACAGGCACGTTTGAAAACATGAGCCCCGTCGCTGTGGGCCAGTTGCTGGGGCAACACTGGCCGGCTGGCGTACTGAATGCCGACGGCAAGGTTGAACTCCAGGGATTTACCGGCAAAGATCTGGCGTCGTCAGCCAAGGGCGAGCTTCACTTCGATTGGCGGCATGGGGCTTTGACCACTGCGACAGGCGCATCCCCAGTGCGGTTCGAACGCTGGACCGGAGAAGCCGAAATAGCCAATGGAACCATCGCCGTAAAGCAGAATGAAATGCTGGAGGGCGCGCGCACGCGAAGGATCGACGCCTCGGTGCAGCTTGAAACCCCACCTAAATTCTCGGTCGTCCCGTCCAGGGAGACGCAGGCGAAACGCTGAATCCTGCCCGCTACAATCTAAATATGTCTTTATCCCTTGCCTCTTCCCCTGTTCTGGTACGCTGCCAGGGCATTCTCTTCGACATGGACGGCATTCTCATCTCCTCCATCGGTTCCGTCGAGCGTAGTTGGACGAAATGGGCTGAGATGCGCGGGGTGGACCCTGTGCACGCCTGCAAAATTGCTCACGGGCGCAGGAGCATCGAAACCGTTGCAGAGCTAAGGCCGGACCTCGATCCCGATGCAGAAAACAGAGTCATCGAGAATCTGGAGATCGAAGATACGGATGGGGTGACGGTTCTGCCCGGCGTGCTGACGTTGCTTGCCGCGCTACCCAAAGACCGATGGACCGTGGTGACCAGTGCTACCGAGCCGCTGGCGCGCGTCAGGCTGGCAGCCGGAGGCATTCCCGTGCCGGAACGGATCATCACCGCGGAGAACGTGGCCGAGGGCAAACCGCATCCAGCACCCTATCTTGCGGGCGCAGCGCTGCTCGGATTCGCTCCCGAAAATTGCGTCGTCTTTGAGGACGCTGCCTCGGGAACCAAGTCCGGCCGGGCCGCTGGCTGCACCGTAATCGCCACCACGTTTTCGCATCCCATCGATACGCTCGACGCAGCGCATTACCTAATTCCCGATGTAACTGGAATCAGCGTGGAAACTCTGCCCGGCAATCAGGGCATGGTCCTGCGCTTTACGCCGTTGGTGCGCTAGAAGCGGTTGCATAAATGAGGCTTTGAAAGGGCACGGCTTCAGCCGTGTCGCAAATGACCAATAAAACCGCGGGCTTTAGCCCCTGAGGGATGTCCTCTTATCCGCGGACGAGATTTATGCTACCAGCGCTAGCTCCCTACTCGTTCGCCTCAATCCGCCGCCCGTGTGTGTCTTGCAGCGGGCGCGAGTTCACTTTGAAGAGCGATGCGAAAGCCTGCAACTGGTCGCGGCTTAGCGTCATCTCCTGCTCCAGGACAAACCAGCGCACATCCTCCGTACAAGGCGGAACGGTGAGCGAACCGACGTACGTCCAATAACCTCGGTCCGAAGGAAGCAGACCGCCCGCATTGATCATATCCGTGACCTTCTCCGTTTCGCCGGCCTTGGTGGGCAGGTGAGGCCACAGAGCAGCCAGCACAGCGTTAGGCGCCGTGGTGCGATCCTCTGCCAGCCGGATCGCCAACACGGCCTGCTTTCCGTCGGCGCTCTTGTGCAATAAGTGGATGTCCATGTCTGTGAGCTTGCCCTTGACCGCTTCTTCTGCGGGGTGATGGAAGTGGAACTGAACCAGGTCGTAGCGCACGCCGCCGGCAATGATGTAGCTGCCCGGGTCAACATGCACGATGACCGTGTGGCCGTTGTGTTCCAGAGTCACCGGGCCGGCAATATAGTGAAATTCGATAGGCTGAAGCGCCTTGTTCAGGTGTGCACCGCGAATGTCGATCGGCGACTGCTCGTGCCCCTGTGAGCAGGCTCTGTAAGCCGGATCAAGCTTGCCCCAGGCCAGTGCGCCTCGTTTCCCTTCGTAGTCCCAGGGCGCATTGGTTTGCGCAGCGAGAGAAGTGGCAAAGATTACAAGAATAGCAAGTGCTGGAATACGCATAGATTACTCCTCGATAGAAGGACGCGCAGCGCGCCAGAAAGCATTCTAAGTCATTCGCATCGCGAGCAGAAAAACGAATGGGACCCATCGGTAGTGGGTCCCATTCGTTGTCTGTGCGAGTTTTTGAAGAGTTACTTTGCGGCTGTAGCGATTCCGGCCTGCTCGGCCAGGGCGGCTGCCTTGTCCGTAGCCTCCCAGGTGAACTCCGGCTCGTTGCGGCCAAAGTGGCCGTACGCTGCAGTCTTGCGGTAGATGGGACGCCGCAGATTCAAGCTCTCGATGATGCCCTTGGGAGTGAGCGTGAAGTTCTTGCGGACCAACTCAGTGAGCTTTGCCTCGCCCACCTTCCCTGTACCGAAGGTGTCAATGCGCACGCTGACCGGATCAGCCACGCCGATGGCATACGCCAGCTGCACCTCAGCCCGATCCGCGAGTCCCGCGGCCACAATGTTCTTGGCGATGTAGCGAGCCACATATGCTGCACTGCGATCCACCTTGGTCGGATCCTTACCGCTGAACGCGCCGCCGCCGTGACGGCCCGCCCCGCCATAGGTGTCCACAATGATTTTGCGTCCGGTCAGGCCGGTGTCGCCCATGGGCCCGCCGATAACGAAGCGACCGGTGGGATTGATGTGGTACTTGGTATGTTCGTCGAGCCACGCGGCGGGCAGCACAGCTTGAATCACATGCTTCAGAATGTCTGCGTGCAGATCTTCGTTGCTGACGCTCTCAGAGTGCTGTGTGGAGAGGACGACCGCGTCAATGCGTGAAGGCTTGTGGTTCTCGTCATATTCCACGGTGACCTGACTCTTGCCGTCGGGGCGCAGGTAAGGCAGCTTGCCACTCTTGCGCACCGCGGTCAATTGCTTGGTGAGCTTGTGTGCCAGCGAGATCGGAGCGGGCATCAGCTCCGGGGTTTCGTTCGAGGCATAGCCGAACATCATGCCCTGATCGCCGGCGCCGCCGGTGTCAACGCCCTGGGCAATATCGCCAGACTGCTTGTTGATGCTGGAGATGACGGCGCATGTGTTGGAGTCGAACCCGTAGAGGGCGTTGTCATAGCCGATTGAGGCGACGACCCCGCGCACCAGGCTTTGGAAATCGACGTAAGCCTTGGTAGTAATTTCACCGGCAATGACCACCAGGCCAGTCGCCGTCAGGGTCTCAGCGGCTACGCGGCTATAGGGGTCCTGTTCCAGGCATGCGTCCAGGATTGCGTCGGACACCTGGTCGGCAATCTTGTCCGGGTGGCCTTCGGTAACTGACTCAGAGGTAAACAGGAAACGGTCGCTCAAATCTAGACTCCTACCCATTCAAGGGATTTTAGTTTTTTCCCCTGCCGCGATGGCTGCGTTGCCGTGGCTGAGGCGGAGTGGAGAGCAAAAATCCAATCTCCTTACCCGGCCACTTTTCCGCATTGGCGAGACACGCCTGCACCGGCAGGCAGAGACCTGGGGTGTGTCTCCATATGTTAATTGCGATAGGTGCTCGACTGCAAAGACTCTCATTAAATGGGGCTCCCTCGGCCTTCAAGGGCGAATTGCGGCAGGTGAGCTGCGGTTTTGGCCCGGCGGCTCTTCGAGGAACCAGATGAAGGCTGATGGTGCGCGCAAGAACCTCTCATAGCTGAACGGTCTCAGACTGATGAAAAAACGCTCCTTTACATTTCCGGAGGGAGCGTCAGGCTTCAGCCTCACGAATAAAACCCATGTATCGACTCGGGCTTTACAGCTTGCGGAAAAACTCGATTCTGACAAGCTTTGTAACAGGGCCTGAC
>JBAWCO010000050.1:0-1754 GCA_049590315.1 Occallatibacter sp.
CACCTATCGCCTGTCGCCGTCGTGTTTATCACCGTCCCCGTGACCGCGTCCGTCGCGCTGTTCATTTCCGCTGAAGTGCCTAGGCGCTCTGCCTCGACCTCTGGCACGCTCGTTATTGTCGGGTAGGTGGCCATTGTAGCCGTGTTGCGGATCGAAGCTGTTATTGACGTGGCCGTGGAAGTTGTTCGATCCATGGAACCACGGCCCGACGCCGATGAAGGTGCGGCCATGGAACCACTCCGGACCATAGTAGCCATAGGGGGCGCAGCGATAGGGCGTGTAGTCGTAGTAGCCGTAGGGACATGCTGGGGCAGCCCCAATGTTGATGCTGATCTGGGCCTCTGTCTTCGGAGTGCCCGCAACCAAGAAGATCGCAGCAACGGCGACCAACACGAGAAACCTTGACTTATTCATATATTCTCCTTGCAATCGTTGAGGCCGTTGTCTTGCTCCCCAATATTGTTGAGAGTAGAGAGCGGGTGTTTCTTTGTCTGAGCTATTGAGACCATGGCCAAAATCGGCGCAAGCGCTATCACGAATTGCGGTGGAACAACGCGCAGTGGGGTCCATTTTTCCACTGATCACACAATTCGAGGCAAAAAGCGAATGGGATCATTGCCGTCTGTGTGATGGTCATTGGAGCTGATTTTGCGAACTGTGGAGCTAAGTCAGGAGTCGCTTAAGCTGAGGCATGGCGCTGCCAAAATGCGGATAGAGAACCTCCGGATCGATGTGCAGACGCCTCTGGCGGCGAGGGGACGGAATTGCCCGGGATTCCTCCGGCATCAGCAATGCCGCACGAGGCTGAATTTGGTACGGAACGACCATGACCCTGGCCAGAAAAAACCATGGATACTGCGTCAATTCGATATGCTCGACTTCCGCGGCGTTGATGCGCTCACTGATGTGACGAAGAGCCAACTTTAGAGCGTTTCCGACTGCTTCGTGAGATGTGTCTCCCACGCCGCTTCGAAGCAATCCATCGGCAATCATCACGAAATTCCATCCGTGCGCCATGAACTGTTTCCCAAATCGGAGCGCGCTTGCCGATCGCACAAGGCTCCAGCCTTCACGGAACTCCTCTGTCGCTAGTCTGAGGCCGTCGGGCAGTTCAGTTCGCCTGCGCAGAAGCATCTGAGATTGAGCGATGGTAACCATCGTTCACGCTCTTTCTGTTGCTGGTTTTAGTAACTGGGGCTGACGAATTGGCTTTGCTCACGGGGAAACCTTTTAGAGACCTGCGTGGGCGCCAAGGTGACCGGCTCGATGATCGCGAAGTAAACGGAGGTCTGGCAATGGGCACAATTCGCTTCTCGAACGAGGCTGAGAGAACTCCCAATAGCCTGGTCGAAGGTCCGCAGGCACTCAGGACAGGGAATCATAACGTAAGGCTTTCCGGTGGCATCGATCCCGTTTCGTTGAATCCAAATGGGCGCCTGGATACCGACATTATTGGCCGGCTTTCGAGTAGGCAGTGCCAATCCGCCAATGATTTTCAAAAGAGAGCGGATGCTGCTGCCTTTCTCATAGAAGGCGTCAGCAGTCACACCGGAAGGAACCTCATTGCCGGAGAACGAGCCGCTCATGGCTATCGTTCTGATCGCGGGAAAACGGAGCCGCACCACTGAGAGCAACTCGAAGCCGGACATGTTAGGCATGTTTAGATCGGAGAGAAGCAAATCGGGAACCTCATGCCGCATCTCGCGCAGTGCGGAGAAACCGTCTTCGGCAGAGCGAACGCGATAGCCTATCTC
>JBAWCO010000051.1:0-3481 GCA_049590315.1 Occallatibacter sp.
CATGATGATCATGCAGCACAAATGCATCGAACCTCTCGGCGAATCCAAATCGGACTATCAGATTTTCCTCGATATCCTGACGCGACTCGGCTATGGCGGCATGTACTCGGAAGGCGGTGGATCGGAACTGAGCTGGTGCGAGCGGATATTCAACTCCACCGACCTGCCCACGCAGACCAGCTGGAAGAAATTCCTGCAAAAGGGCTATCACGTCGTGCCGCCTCCCAAGGACGACGACAAGCAGCCGGTGGACATGCGCTGGTTCGCAGAGGGTCGCACCAAAGACTTACCCGAGGCGAATCCCCTTCCCGGCGTGTATTCGACTGGATTCAGCCAGGGACTTCCCACGCAATCGGGCAAGTTCGAGTTTGTTCCGTCCAGCCTGCGCCGTATCGAGCAGATCGATCCCGCGCGACCGGCGGTCAACCGATATATCAACAGTCAGAGCGGCGTGAAGCAACGGTTCCCGCTACAACTCGTGACCAATCACCCGGTCTACAGTTTCCATACCCAGGCCGATGGGAAGAATAGCCACATCAGCACGATCAATGAGCACCGGATGAACGTGGGAGGCTATCGATACTGGGTCCTGCGAATCGGCCTGAAAGATGCCTTGGCGCGCGGCCTGCGCGCGGGCGATCTGGTCCGGGTCTACAACGCCCAGGCATCGGTCATCTGCGCAATAGACGTTTCGCAACTCGTCAAGGATGGCGTTGCACGCGGCAACGAATCCTGCGGCGAACTCGATCTGATCCAGACCTCGGTAGGTACGGTTGATCGCGGCGGTTGTCTCAACCTGCTGACGCCAGGGCGAAAGATGAGCACGACCGCAGACGGGATTATTCCCAATAGTTGCTGGGTGGAGGTAGAGAAATGGGACACAACACTGGAGAAGACAGCATGAACAGCTGGGCGCTGGTAGTGGACGTTTCCCTCTGCATCAACTGCAGAAACTGCGTGCTCTCGACAAAAGACGAGTACACCGGAAACGCGTTCCCGGGCTATTCCGCACCGCATCCTCCGGAGGGGCTCGAAACGATTCGTGTCGAACGCCACGTCCGAGGAGAGGGGTCGCTGGTGGACGTGACTTATATTCCGAAGATGTGCAATCACTGCGACAACGCTCCATGCGTTAAGGCAGCGGCCGATGGGGCAATCTATAAACGCCCCGACGGCGTCGTGGTCATTGACCCCGAGAAGTCACGCGGCAGACGGGATCTGGTAAAGACGTGCCCCTACGGCATGATTGAATGGAACGAACAGGAACAGGTGCCGCAGAACTGGAATTTTGACGCGCACCTGCTTGACGCCGGATGGAAAGAACCGCGTTGCGCACAAGCATGCCCGACCAAGGCGCTACGTGCGCTAAATGTGCCGGACAGTGAACTGCAAGAAATGGTAAGGACGGAACACCTGGCCGTCATTCACCCGGAGTTTGGCACAAGGCCTCGTGTCTTCTACCGCAATCTGGATGACGCGCTAAGCCATCTGGTAGCAGGTAACGTCTGCGAAGCCACTGGCGACGGTCGCCTGCAAAACCTGGAGGGTGTTGAAGTTGTGCTGCACGACTCCGCCGGCGGGGATGAACGCACGACAACGACGGACCATTTCGGGGATTTCCGGTTCTCGGGTTTGACTGAGCAAACCTCGACAATCGAACTGCGGGTCCGCAAAGACGGCAATGAAAAAATCATCGCCACAAGAGAGCGCATCGGGAGCGTCAATCTTGGCACGCTGTTGTGTTGATGTCCTGTCCACATTCTGACACTCGAAGGGAACACACACATGGAGCTGAAAGACAAGGTGGCGGTTATCACTGGTGGAGACAGTGGAATCGGATTCGCTTCGGCGCGACTGTTTCTCGAAGCGGGCGCAGATGTCGTCCTCATGAGCAACAATCCGGAAACGCTTGGCATCGCTCGCAGTCAGCTGGGCGCCAAGGTTGTGACGATTGAGGCTGATGTCACGGATACCAAAGCCCTTGGCGCCGCCTTCGCAGAAGTTGGGCGCCAGTTCGGTCGTATCGATGTTCTGTTCGCAAGTGCCGGCGTTGTATCTCCCACGCCTTTGGAAGGCGCATCCAGTGAGCTCTTCGAACGCATACTGAGGATCAACGTCGCGGGGAGCTTCTATACGGTGCAGGCGGCGCTGCCATATTTACGCACTGGATCATCAGTTATCCTGATCGGATCCGTTGTAGCAACAATGGGAATTGCGGGATTCGGGGCATATGCCGCGAGCAAGAGAAAAGCCTGATCAGAAGTATTCCGATTGGCCGTCTCAATGATGCCGAGGAGGTGGCTCAAGCCGCGCTTTTCCTCGCTTCGGACCATTCAAGTGCCATGCAGGCGGCGGAAATCGTTATCGATGGTGGCGCGTCTCGTGCCCCACAGGGCGCACCCGCGTATCGCATTTGATCCTCCACGGGTGAATCAAGAGCAGGCCGTGGGCCGTACTTTCGGCCAGCGGCCCGCTTAAGGGTTCCATTTGCCGCCGTATATCCTTGCGGCACTCCTTCAGATCGCAAAGCTCTCAAGGCTTGCCGGATGGAACAGCTCGCGCGGTTCAAGCCGTCGGCTTGACAGCCCTTCTGCATAGTGACGCGCGAGAAAGCGCTCAATGGCATGCTCATTGGCCGAAAAGCCGTATGACCAGAAGTCCGTTCCCATCAGTTTGCGAGCGGCACGCAGTTGGTCTTCGACGAACGGCAGGGTCACTTTCGTGGCCGCCGTATCGCTCAAACGTGTCAATGCGAGGGCTTTAGACTTCTCAAATGCCTTGAGCAACGCACCCGGTAGCCAGGGATGGCTCTCTGCCAGCGTCCTCCTGACGCCAAGCGTGTGCATGATCGGAAACAGCTTCGTACGCGTGTACCAGTCCGCTGCGGCCTTGTGCGGATCGTCGAATAAATACTTGACCTGAGGATGCCCACGGTCAAAGCATGAAGGCGCTCGCGGTCCAATGACGGCATCGATTTCACCGTCCGCCAACAGGTTCGAGATCGTCTTGCCTTCCGGGGCGTTCTCCAGCTTCACATCCGCAGGCAGGTTCAGCGTGATTTTCTCGACCCTTGTCGGATCTTCATATCCACCGCGCACCCACGTCACATCAGAAGGCTTTACACCGTACTCCTCCTCGAGAAGAAGACGTACCCAGACGTTTGCCGTTAGCTGATATTCCGGCACCCCGATGCGCTTGCCCTTCAGATCTTCCGGGCTGTTGATGCCCCTACCCGTGCGCACATAAATCGACGTGTGTCGAAAGGCTCTCGAAGGAAAGACCGGCACCGCGACGTAGGGTGAGGTCCCTGCAGCCGTCTTCACTGAGTAGCTGCTGAGTGAGAGTTCGCAGATATCAAAGTCCGCGTGCCTGAAAGCGCGAAAGAAGATCTCCTCGGGATCCTGCAGCATGAAGACCGGATCCACACCCTCGATTTGAACCTCACCGTCGACCAACGGCCTGATCCGGTCGTAGTTGCCTA
>JBAWCO010000052.1:0-7487 GCA_049590315.1 Occallatibacter sp.
ACTCCAACCAGGCCTTCACTCATAAACTGAATGAATTTGGGATCGTTCACGAAGCTGAGGAATACAACGGCACATGGGGAGAACCAAATTGGGGAACGGACGGTCGAATCTCTACGGAAGTCCTGCCGTTCTTCGCGCGACATCTCGTCTTTGAGGGAAGCGCGAGCTCAAGTCCGAGGTAGGGCGGGGGTCGGATTCTCAGTTGACGCGCGTTTTATAATGGGCCTTCGTTCAATTAAGCAAAGAGGTTTCACCGAAAATGCGCTTCAGTTTTGCAATGGTGTTGTTCGCCGCTGTTTCGGCTGCTTCCGCCCAGTCTATTGTGTCCAAACCCGCACCTCCAATTTGGGTCGGGACCTGGGCTACTTCGCCCTTCGACGGAGATCCCTGGCACACGATTCCCACGCTGGTCGACTCTACGCTGCGGGAAATCGTGCACACGTCGATCGCCGGCAAGTCCGTGCGGGTGCGCCTCACCAATGAATTCGGGACCGAGCCCCTCCAGATCGGTTCAGCAACCATCGCAACAAGTGTAGGCGGAAGCAGCATCGACGCGGCGTCCTCGCATGACCTCAAGTTTGGCGGCTCGCCTTCGATCGTCATTCCGCCCGGTGCAGAGGTGCTCACCGATCCCGTAGCAATCTCAACTCCGGCATCGGCCGATCTCGCCATCAGCATTTACCTGCCATTGCAGCAGGTGAGCGACGTTTCCGTACATTCGAGCGCGCAGCAGGACAACTTCATCGAGACGGGCAATCACGTCCGCGATGCCTCCTTCTCCGCGCCGGTGATCACGCCCTCCTGGTATTTCCTCAAGGGTGTCGACGTTGAGCCCGTGAACCCTCACGCGGCCGCGATTGTTGCCTTCGGCGATTCGATTACCGATGGAGCTGTGTCAACCGAGAATGCCAACCACCGCTGGCCAGACTATCTTTCCACGCGCCTTCAGAGCAACCCGGCAACCGCTCATCTCGCCGTGCTCGACGAAGGCATCGGCGGCAATTGCGTGCTGATCCATTGCGTCGCGCAGAATGCGCTGGCCCGATTCGATCGGGATGTTCTTTCGCAGGCCGGCGTGAAGTATGTCATTGTGCTTGAGGGCATCAACGACATCGGCAGAATGCATGAGCCCAATCTGCCCAACTACAAGCTCACCGCCGAAGACATTGAACAGGGATTTGCCCAACTGGTCGCCAGGGCTCACGAACACGGCATCAAGGTTTTTGGCGCCACCATCACACCGTACAAAGGTGCCGGCTACTTCACCGAAAATGGCGAACAGATACGCCAGGCCGTGAACCACTGGATTCTGACGTCGGGCGCCTTCGACGGCACGATTGATTTCGACAAGGCGACCGGAGATCCAGCCAATCCGCTCACGTTCGCGCCCCAGTACGACAGCGGCGACCACTTGCACCCGAAGGATGCAGGCTACGCTGCAATGGCAGATTCCATCGACATCGCCTTGTTCCGTTAGCGACTGATTAGAGGTTGGTGTCATCGCTCGTGGGCGATTGCTATCTCCACGCCTCCCACGAAACTGCGTCCCGGCATGCGCACATTAAGTATCTCGTCGTAGCCGGTGTTGGATAGGTTGGTCATCTGGAGATAGGGCCGGATGCGGCCGGACGAACGGGCCAGGGATTCGTCCCACACCGGATAGGCCGTCTGCTGGTATCGCTGGACAACTCCGAGACGCGACTCGAGCAGGAGAGAATGTGCCGGAGTCCACCTCCACTCTGCTCTTCCATCATTGATGGGGTAGTTGAATACATATTCCGACTCGAGGCCATGGAGGGCGCTCTGCGCTCCCATAAGGAGCGTCCAGCTGAATTTTACCTCGCTCGTTGTGTTCACCCGCCAGTCCACAGCGCTTTCGGCTCCCGCAAAGTGGAGCCCAGGCAAATTGCTTGCCTGCCAGGGGCCTGAAGGCGATGCGCGCGTGTAGTCGATCGTATCCCTTTGACGGGAATAGAAAGCGGTAAGTGATACCCCGATGCGAGGCGCCGGATACCAGTCCACACCCCCCTCGAAGTTTCGCGCCGACTCCGGCTTGAGGTTCGGGTTGCCCAAGGTCGTCGGGTCGCTGTAGTAGAGGTCAATGTATGTCGGGATGCGAAATCCATATCCCGCGGAGGCTCGCAGCTTGAAGGAGTATGGCAGCCAGAGTGTACCTGCCGCCGTCGGGCTCGACACCCAGCGGCCGCCGCTGAACAGCTCCTCCCGGAGGCCAGCGGAAATTGACCCTCGACCGGGAATGCGCCACTCGATCTCGCCATAGCCCGCTCCCCTTTTGCGCCCATGTTCGCCCAGGTTCGTACTCTCAATGTGATCGGTCGACTCTTCGAGGCCAGCCAGCAAGGTCGTATTTATGAAGATCTCATGCCGATCGCGGAGCGATCCCTCGAAGCCATCGTCAATATGCTGATTCTTGTAACCAGTAGGCTGGTCCCGTTCCAGAAGAAAGATATCTGAGTGGCGGCGATAACCCATGGCCGCTTCCACATGCGAATCGAATTGCTGCGTTAAGCCTGCGAACCAGCCCTTGGTTCGCTCCCACGAGTCATAGTCTCCATAAAACTGTGCTGCACCAAACGCACGATCATCGCTTGCCAAGAGCAATTCCGTTGTTCCCAGCGCTGAGGCAAGCCGTGTGTCTGCGCTTGCGTTCTCTGTCCTGTAATCGCGGTCGGCAATGAAGCCGGTCGAGAAGTCGCGGTCTCCGGCGACGACTTCGCTCCAGTGCTTCCCGATGAGCGTTCCAAGAGCTGCCTGCTGATTCTCGCCGAAGCCACCGGTTCCCGCGCGAAGGCGCAAAGTATTGGCCTTCGGTTTCCAGGTCGCGAAATCGACTACGCCACCGATTGCGTCCGACCCATAGAGCGTGGACCCTGCGCCGTGCAGGACATCGATGCTACCTAGCGCTTCCAACGGCACGGGAAGATCAAGATTGAAATGCGATGTTTCCGCGCTATCCAAGCGGAGTCCGTTGAGCAGCACCAGCGTCTGTTCAAACGAAGCTCCCCGCACCGAAATATCCGATAGCACACCTGCCGGAGCCCGTTGCAGGATGTCAATCGAGGCATCGGTGCGGAGATAATCCTCAGTGCTCTCAAATCCCAGTGGATGTTGCTGCGTATCGAGAACAACGACGGTACGAGCTGATTCTCCGAGACTGATCGGGGCCGCGCTTCCCAGAACTGTCACCGTGGCGCTGACGGGAGCGACTGTCGGAGCGCTTTGCTGCGCGGCGGCATTGTGCGTACACATGACGGCAAGAAGCAGGGGCGAGCATCGGAGGTTCATCATCCGCGAACCTCCGATTCGTGGACGAAGTATCTGAATTCGTGCAATGGGGTCGCGAAAAAAGAGGACAGGCCCTTTAGGGACATGTAAAGTAGGGAAGAGTTGTTGCGGTAGAGCATCTGGGAAGATTCGATCGGTCACAGGAATGGAACCTCTGAGCGATCATGGAGAGGCTTCGGGGTTCAGTCAACTATACTTTTGTCTTGTGCTAAATGATTGATTGGATAAACTAAGTTCTTCCAATGATGCGCATCCAAGCCTTCCTCCGCGAGAGTCCCATGTTCACGGTAAAACGCGCGGCACTGCACTTCGACCGCGTAGCGGCAGAAGCTTTTGCCGCAGATGACCTAGGATTCATGGAAGGCCTGGTCCTCGCGGCCATCTTCTTCGAAGCGCCACGCCTAATCAAGCCGTCGGACCTCGCCGAGACTTTCTCTACGACACGCGGGAACATCAGCCATGCTATCTCTTCGCTAGAGGCCAAGGGCCTCGTGCAGCGCAAAATCGATCAGACCGATGCCCGCGCATTCCTGCTGACGCTGAAACCAGCAGGGAAGAAGTGTGCCATGCGCGTGATCGCGGCTTTCGACAGAATGCAGCAGGGATTCGAGCAGAGAGTTGGGCGAGTAGCGCTGACGAACTCACTTGAGGTGATTCGTGCGCTTGAATCTCTTCGGCGCATTTGAGAATTGACCTAAGTTCCTTGGAAAAGAACAAGACAGTCTCTCTGGCTGATACCCGAGTTCTGGTCACTGTCTAGGTTGCTCTTGGCCAATTCGCCCACCTTCATATGTGCCGCGCGCGTACTTTCGTTTCTGTCCAGAAGGCCCTTAAATCCACGGCCAACCAACAAGTCCAAAATCAGTCCGTCACAATCGCGGTAGCAATTCCTCTGACCGCTTCCGTTAGGGAAATGAGCACTGACTTTTGCGACCGCTTGAGGAGACTTCGCTTGAAATATCTTTTTGCCCTTTGTCTGATGCTGGCGATACTATGCACAACGACAATCGCTTTCGCCCAATCCACTGATGCAAGCATCAGTGGAGTTGTTTTTGACCCCTCCGGCAAGGTCATCCCCGATGCCGACATCGAAATTCTGAATGAGGCGACAGGATTGCATTACAGCGGCAAGACAAATGGTGCAGGAATCTATACAGTTTCGATTCTCCCTCCTGGACAATACCGTGTTCAGGTTTCGAAGGCAGCATTCAAAACGATCATCAAACCCGGCATCATCCTGAACGTGCAAAGCGCTCTGGCATTGAACTTCACGCTGCCGATTGGAGCTGCCTCCGAGACCGTGACCGTCGACTCAGGCACATCGTTGATCAACACAACGGACGGTGCCGTGAGCACGGTCATTGACCGAAAATTTGTCGAGAATATTCCATTAAACGGGAGGAGTTTTCAGGATCTGATTTCGATGACCCCAGGCGTTGTGACACAGAGCCCGCAATCCGGCGGCTCGGCCACTGTTTCGGGTGATTTTAGCGTGAACGGGCAGAGGACTGAATCCAATTCATATTTGGTGGATGGCGTCTCAGGAAATCTCTCAGCGGGAAATGGCTATGGGACGCAAACTGCGGCAACAAGCGGTTCAGTCCCGTCCTCGACCGCTCTCGGGACGACCCAGAGTTTGATATCCGTTGATGCGCTCCAGGAATTTCGAGTAGAAAGCTCCAGCTATTCGGCCGAATACGGACGCAGCCCTGGGGGTCAGTTCTCCCTGGTTACCCGATCCGGAACAAACGAAGTTCATGGCACCGCATATGATTACCTGCGCAACAATTTCTTTGACGCGAACGACTGGTTTAACGACCTCTATGGTGCGCCACAGGCAGCGCTTCGTCAGAATGATTTTGGAGCAACGCTCGGTGGACCGCTGATTGTCCCACATGTTTACAACGGAAGGGGAAGGTCTTTTCTATTCATGTCGTATGAGGGTCTGCGGCTGACCCAGCCGCAGGCAGCTTCGATCAACTATGTTCCCGATTCATACATGAGGGATCAGGCTCCGTCGGCCCTTCAGCCGATCTTGAATGCTTTTCCGATTGCAACCGGGCTCGACTATGGAAGCGAGGCGGACCCCGGTCTTGCCCAATTTATCAAGGCCTATTCGGTGCCGAGCCAGATCGATTCCGGCAGTATCCGGATTGATCACAACATCACACCAAAGCTTGCACTGTTTTTCAGGTATGGAATTACGCCAAGTTCCACAGAGGCGCGCAGCCTGTCGGAAGTGGCACGGCAGCAGATCAGGACGCGTACGTATACATTCGGTGCAACAAGCCACCTCTCAACCAGGATGGACAATGAGCTTCGTCTGGGCTATGGACAGAGCAAGTCATCTCAGATTGGAAGCATCGATTCATTCGGCTCTTCAACTCCAGTGAACCTGGCCGATCAATTGGGCCTGGGAGGGTACGCGAACCCATCTCCTTACTTTGGAATCTTCGTGACGGGCGTCGGGAGTGCGGTGTTCAACGTCTCAAATGCTGACAGTTCGCTCCATCAGTGGAATCTTGTTGATTCCATGAGCTACTTGATTGGAAGCCATCATCTCAAGATCGGCGTTGACTACCGCCGCATCGTTGCACCCACAAATCCGCCTGCAACATCGCCGGCTGCAGAATTCTTCAGCACGAATTCAGTTCTCAACAATAGTGTGGATTACCTGTTCCTTGAGAAGCAGGTGAGTGCGACACCAATCTTCTCTGAGACATCTCTGTTTGCCCAGGACGAATGGCGCGTGTCGTCAACAGTGAACCTGTCGCTGGGGCTTCGCTGGGACCGAGATCCGCCTCCAGGAGAAGCACATGGTCAGGAAGCGTACACGGTGCAGGGAAACTTCAGCGATCCGAGTTCGCTCAAACTTGCCCCTCGCGGTACGGCACTTTGGAGGACGACGTGGTTGAATCTCGCGCCGCGTCTCGGGCTGGCCTGGACCGCTCGTGCTACGCCCGGATGGGAGACTGTTGTGCGGTCGGGCGGAGGCGTGTTTTATGACACAGATGCTCAGGTGGCATCCATGGGGTTTGAAGGAATCGGTTTTGCCGGGTATGCAAGCTATTCCGGCGTTCCTCTGCCGATCACTTCGTCTCAAATGGACTTCCCCACCGGGGTGACAGGACCCCCATACACAGGTGCGACGATTTACGCATTTCCATCTCATTTGCAGTTACCCTACACATTGCAATGGAACGCCAGTGTCGAGCAGGCATTTCACAAGGATCAAGCGTTGACGATGACGTACGTTGGAAGCAATGGACGCCGCCTGATTGGCGAGCGTGCTTATTCGTTGACTTCGCTGAACGCCGATTTTGGAACGGTCGTTCAATTCCCCGCGAATTTGACCTCGAACTATCAGGCTCTGCAAGTTCAGTTCCAGCGCACTCTTGCCCAGGGACTTCAAGCTTTGACCTCCTACACCTGGTCCCACTCTCTCGACTTCGGTTCGAACTACCAGGCTCTGCCACTGATCAGAGGTAATTCGGATTTTGATGTCCGGCATTCCTTCACCGGCGGGATTAGTTGGGACCTGCCGGCGATGAGGAACGGTAGGCTGGCAGGGGATATGCTGACGGGCTGGGGATTCGATGGCCGCATCGTCGCTCGTTCGAGCTTCCCGGTCACGTTGCAGGGGAACTTCCTGTCTGATCCCGGGAGTGGAAGCGTGTATTTCGGCAACTTGAATATCGTTCCGAACCAGCCCATTTACCTGCACGGATCGCAGTACCCGGGAGGCCGCGCGATCAATCCGGCCGCATTTTCTTCCCCGGGTGGGAACAATGCCGGAGACGCGCCTAGAAACTTTGCTCGCGGCTTTGGTGAAGCGCAAATTAATGTTGCCGCCAGGCGGCAATTTCCTTTGCATGACCAGCTGAAGCTGCAGTTTAGGGCGGAGACATTTAACTTGCTGAACCACCCCAACTTTGGCTATGTGGATCCCTACCTGACGGACGCAACGTTTGGGGAGGCGACGCAGATGCTCAATCAGAGTCTGGGCACGTTGGCTTCGCAATACCAGCAGGGCGGTCCCCGGTCAATGCAATTTGCACTGAAGCTCATCTACTGAGCCGTGATCAATCGCAGTTTGATGTTCCTTCCTTCCGTAATTCGATGCTTGGGCTGCTCCGCCTCGGTTCTTTCGATGTCGGGAGCTTAAGGTCGCTGACTCCTAA
>JBAWCO010000053.1:0-4849 GCA_049590315.1 Occallatibacter sp.
ATATTGAGCTGAGGCTCACCCTTTGATGACCCGGTGCGTTTTTCGCTCCCGGGATGGGAAGACGGGCATTGGATTCCCAAGGCGGCAATCTGCATTGTGGATAAGGTGTTAGACCTCTTCCAGACTGCGCGAATATGTGTCAAAACTTGGAACGAGTCTTATGGCTCGTGCGTCTAAAACTTGGGGCGGGAATTTAGGGTAGCCAGGCTTCGATTAGGCTCCCCCGGGGTATACCGGCAAAGAACTGGATTCCTGCCGGGGTAAGAAATTGAATAAGGAGAATTATAATGCGTTCTGATTTGGTATTTGGGGCACTCTCTCATGTGTCCAATCGCTACCAGCTCTGTCAACTGGCGAGCAAGGCAACCCGTAAGCTGCACAAGCCGAACACACGGCTGCAAGATACTACCAATGAAGTCCTGTGCCGCTTTCAAACCACCAACCCTGGGTCTTTGGCTCCCGTCGTGAAGCCCGCGGCTCAGCCCGTCGAACGTCGTCGCGCCGCCTGAGAGCGAATCCCAAAGTTGAGTCAAACAGCGGTTTCGAAGCAGTTCCCTTTCACTAGTGGCTGCGCTTCTCCGGCGTTTCGCTTTTATCCTTGAAGTCGGGAGATGCTGGAAGTGCGGGCGTAGCCGCCGCTCCATGAGCATCTCGTCCGGTCTTCCCCTGGAGCACTTCCCCCTCTCCATCCCTCCACACATCCCTCCTTGTTGCAGGTGAACATGACCATCGCAGAACTAAAAGAAAAGAACATCACAGAACTTAGCCGCATCGCGCGTACCCTGGAAATCCCAGGCGCCAGCGGCCTTCGCAAACAGGATCTGATCTTCAAGATTCTTCAGGCACAAAGCGAAAAGGAAGGACACATCTTTGCCGAAGGTGTCCTCGAGATTCTTCCCGATGGATACGGCTTCCTTCGCTCGCCCGACTACAACTATCTGCCGGGGCCTGACGACATTTACGTGTCTCCATCTCAAATACGCAAGTTCGACCTCAAGACCGGCGACTCCATCAGCGGCAACGTCCGCCCGCCCCATGAAGGCGAGAAATATTTCGCCCTGGTCAAGATCGAGGCCATCAACTTCGAGTCGCCTGAAGAGACCCGCAACAAGATTCTCTTCGACAACCTCACCCCGCTCTATCCCCAGGAACGTATCAAGATGGAGACGGTCCGCGAGGGAATCAGCGGCCGGGTCATGGACCTGCTTACGCCAGTCGGCAAAGGCCAGCGCGGTCTCATCGTCGCTCCGCCCCGTACCGGCAAAACCATGTTGTTGCAGGCCATCGCCAACTCGGTTTCTACCAACCACCCTGAAGTCGTACTGATCGTACTGCTGATCGATGAGCGCCCTGAAGAAGTCACTGACATGCAGCGCTCGGTGAAGGGCGAAGTGATCAGCTCTACCTTCGACGAACCGGCAGCTCGCCACGTGCAAGTGGCTGAAATGGTCATCGAGAAGGCCAAGCGTCTCGTCGAGCACAAGCGCGACGTCGTCATTCTGCTCGACTCCATCACTCGTCTCGCCCGCGCCTACAACACCATCGTTCCTCCCTCCGGAAAAGTGCTCTCCGGCGGCGTCGATTCAAACGCGCTGCAGCGCCCCAAGCGCTTCTTCGGCGCGGCCCGCAACATTGAAGAAGGCGGCTCGCTGACCATCATCTCCACCGCCCTCGTCGACACGGGATCGCGTATGGATGAAGTCATCTTTGAAGAGTTCAAGGGCACCGGCAACATGGAAATCATTCTCGACCGCAAGCTGGTCGACAAGCGTGTCTTCCCGGCCATCGACATTCAGCGCTCCGGCACCCGTAAGGAAGAGCTGCTGATTCCCAAGGAAGATTTGCAGCGCATCTTCGTTCTGCGCCGCGTTCTGAATCCGCTGTCGCCTGTAGAAGCAATGGAGCTTCTGATCGGCCGCCTGGAGAAGGTCCGCAACAACGCCGAATTCCTGCAGAATATGAACCAGCTCTAGGCATGAATCATCGGGCACGGTGTGGTTGACCCGCATCTTGCCCGATGTGAACGATCTGGCGGGCATCTCTGATGCATACTGAGGTCAGGTCATTTCAAGCATGCAGCCCCCCATCGATTCTCGCCGCTTCAAGTTTGGTCTCTTCACGTTCGAAACTTCCAGTGGACAACTCAGCCGCGAAGGCGTGCCGCTTAGCTTGCAGGCGCAGCCGGCGCGGGTTCTCGCGCACCTGATCTCGCGTGCGGGCGAAGTGGTCTCGCGCGAAGAGTTGCGCCAGACAATCTGGGGCGACGAAAGATTCGTCGATTTCGAACGAGGCCTGAACGTCTGTATCGCGCAAATCCGCACCGAACTGGGAGACGATTCAACCTCTCCGCGGTTTATTCGAACGGTCCCGCGGCAGGGATATCAATTCATTGCTCCGGTGGAATTCCTCTCAGCTTCAATCCCGGAGCCAGTTTCTCAACAAGCTCCGTCACGGAGCATTCCCTGGCGAACCGTAGCAATTGCGTGCGTAGCGGTGGGGTTGGCTGCAATCGCCATCGCGTGGGGATTCCGCAGGAGGCAGGAAGCAGCTTCTTCTCGCCCGCCCATCAATGTGGCTGTTGTGCGTTTCGATAATGAGACCGGCGACCCTGCGCTTGACAGGCTGAGCGATGGATTGACAGATACACTTGTTGCCGAACTCACCCAGGTGAGCAGTGGTCGTTTTGGAGTAATTGGCAATGCGTCGGTATTGCGCCAACCCCGTGACCAGCGCGACCTGCGCGTCATCGCTTCCACGCTGCACGCGCAATTCATTGTGCTCGGTCAGGTGCAGCGCAGCGGCCCCCAAACACGCGTCCTTGCCCACCTGATTCGGATCCCGGATCAGACTCACGTATGGGTGGTGCGGATCGACAAGCCTCTCGACGATCTTCTTGCCTTTCAGTCGACTGTCGCGCGGCAGATCGCGTCGGAATTCTCATCCCGCCTGGACGCCGCGGCCGCGGGTAAGACTTTACCTCCCGCAACAAACAACTGATTCCATGAAGCTTTCGGCTTAACAAAAAACTGGCCAAGCATACGCATCATTTGACTTGATTCAAAGCGTCTCAGCCATCATCTTCGATTGCAGAGCAGATTGAGGAGGATGCACCTGTGAACTCGAATTCCGGCCCCATTCCATTTCTGCGCGCTCTACAGGGGCGCCGCAAGTTTCTTCAGCTCGCCGGTCTCGCGGTGTCATCGCGCGCGCTGGCCTTCGCGACCCCCGTCAACCAACTGAGTCAAAGCATGCCTAGCTCCGTGCCGGCCAAGCCTGCGTTGAGCGACAGCTTCCCCACGCAACCTCCGGCACTGGCGCGGGAGATGGTGACCGTCTCTCACTTTGATCTCAAGCGCGTTCAGCAGCTTGTCGAGGCCCAACCGTCCCTGGCGCGCGCCGCCTGGGATTGGGGATTTGGCGATTGGGAAACCTGTCTTGGTGCTGCTTCCCACATGGGCAATCGCCCCATTGCCGAGTACCTGATTGCGAACGGCGCTCGGCCATCGCTTTTTTCTTCGGCAATGCTCGGGCACGTTGAGGTGGTGAAGGCCTTCGTGTCTGCCGAGCCGGGTGTGCAACGAATTAGAGGGCCGCACAGCATCAGTCTGCTGGCCCACGCCAAGGCCGGCGGGGAGGCGGCGCGTCCTGTCTACGAGTTTCTTCTGTCTCTTGGCGATGCGGATGCGGAACCCCAGGTCCCTCTTTCACAAGGCGACGTGGATGCCATCGTCGGCGTCTATCCGTTCGGTCCCGGGGAGAACGAGCAGATCCTGATGACAGCGGATAAGGGCAGTCTCACCTGGACGAGAAAAGGCACTATGGGGCGACCGCTCTTCCATCTTGGCGGGCGGGAATTCTACCCCTGGGGCGCCGCCGCTGTTCGCATTCGATTCAAAGTTGCAGGGGAAGAAACTCTGATGACTGTCAATGATCCCGGGCTCGTTTTGTCCGTCACAAGGAAGAAATGAACGCAGAGAATTGGCAGGTTCACTGAGCCGACGCTCGCCAGACGAAGCGCTCGGCATCTCGTCCTTCCTGCGGATCGGCAACTCATCCGTTTGCACGCATCCCCGCCCCAGTGTCATCCTGAAGGAGTGAATCTCCGCATCGTCCACCTCGTCGTCGCAACCCTGGCTCTAGCCTGCAGCCTGTCCTGCGGGGCTCAGGAGCGAGGCTACTGGCAAGCGGCAAGCAACACCGCAGCCTCCATCACCGGGGACATCTCCATCTCAGAATCAAAGATCACCATCGACTTCAAAGCGTTTCCTCTTGCCTCCATCCGCAGCCTGAAGCCGGCAGAAGTCGCCGCGGTCTTCGACGCGGACGCGAACACCGCGAGGCCCGGCGCGCTCTATCGGCTGAAGATCCCGGCCGAGCAGCGCTTCCTCCACAAGAGCGCTCTGTGCGGAGAGCAGGATACGCAATGGATGGCTGCCTACGTCGTGGGCAAAACTCTGCAAGTGGCGTTCTTCTCCGGTGACGATGCACCCGAGTTTACATTCGACGCCATCGCGCACTCGTCAAACCTCTGTGGAACTTATACGTACGTGCGCTGATGCTGTGGCCGTGCAACAGCCTCAGCGTCCCTCGCATGTCTTATGGAAGTCAATCTCCAGCGTCCCCGCGATGCAAATGGGCGATGTGGCCGGCCTCGGATCATCTTGCGTCAACCTGCGGAGACAAGCTGCTCTTTCGCTTGCAGCTTCCACTTGCTGGAGTTCACACCCATCGTGAGGAGCCAGATCGTGAGCACGCCCTCTCCGATTCCCCCCGCGATGTACGGATATGGTTTGAGAAAGTGAGCCAGCGGTGGCCAGGCAAAGGTCAACCAGCCCAAACCGGGTAACAC
>JBAWCO010000054.1:0-11443 GCA_049590315.1 Occallatibacter sp.
GCACTTCCTCGGTCGTCGCCGCGATTACAACCGGCCGGCAGCCGAACCCGTCGATCTCCTCGATCTTCTTCTTTCCCTCTACGATTCCAAGGATGTGGTCTGCCCATCTTGGGTCAGCGGGCAGGCCAAGGAAGCTCACCAGCGTGGCCCAGGCCTCCTCGCGGCGATATCGCAGCAGGATCGTCTGCCCCAGGCTGCCGTTGGTCCGTAGTTCCTGGGATACTGCCACCAGGTGCCGCACAGGATGCTTCCTGTCCGAGAGGCTCACGGCGCCCTTATAGCATGCGGCATGCCCGCCCAGCGAAACCTCCTTCCCCTCACCGTCCGGGAAAGTGAGCGTAAACGTTGCCTTCTCGTGAACCGCAGCCGTGATCGCGCCGACATCGGAATCATTGCCGAAAACGCTGATCAGATGGGCCTGCGAGTCTTCGCCCACATACCGGTCGACCCGCAACCTTATTCTGGTCGACGTCTTCTCCGTCATGCGCGTGTATTCAAGCAACCCGAGCCTCAGGTGGGCATTCCGCATCGACATCTCCTTCTGGCTTCGCCGGCGTCTCGGTCAGCTTCAGGGTTCTTCCATCCGCATAGACCAGTCGCAGTTCGTTCGCCCACCGTTCCCGGTGATGAATGATTTGCTCATCGCCATCTTCCTCGACAAATGTCGTCACATGCTTGACCGATCTCCATCGTGCGATGTGCCGGTCTTCACCCTGGCCGAAGACGCCGTTCAATAGACCCGCCGTGCAGAGCAGCCCGACATGGCCTCCATGCAACGGCGTGATCGGACGCCCCGTAGCCACATCTTCGCGCGGCATCAGAAACGGCAACGTCTGTTTCCATGCGCCCGACTGGGGCAGCAAGTCCTCCAGCTGGTCATAGGGCAACCCACGATAGCTCAGCGCGGTCTCTCCTGTCGGGGGGACGGAATATGGTTCGCACGCCCTCGGTGCCAGCTCAGGCAACGCCTGAAAGCTGCCATACGCGCTGATACTCTGAAGCTGCCGCCTCGTCTCCTCGACAGCCACGCCGCGCACATTGCGACGAACTCCAACAACAGCGATCTGCCGGAAGCGGACCGATTCTTCGTCGGTCATACGAAAGATGTTCAGTCTGTCGAAGTGCGAGCTTAGTACCCCGGCGCACTCGTGCAACCGCTCGAACGGGATGACCAATACCAGCACGCCCTCCATCACCAGCCAGCGGAAGGTGTGCTCCAGGAAAAGACGCTCCATGCGGTTGTTGCCGACCGAACCGATTTCGGAATCGTAGGGAGGATTCAAGTACAACAATGAGAAAGATTCGGGTTTGGCAACTGCGTCGAAGACGTTGCCCTGGATCGTCTCGATCCCCCTGGCGCTTGCTGCCAGCGCCCGCTCAGCATCGAGTTCAACGCCGTATCTGCGCACATCCGCACCATGGGTGACCAGATCGAGAGCCGTTCCCTGCCCCACGCAAGGATCGACCACTGACGCAGGACCTGTGAAAACGAGAAGCTCGCGAAGTTTGGTCCCTTCGCTTTCCGGCAGCGGGTAGTAGCCCATCTTCAACCGTGCGGCACTTCGAGCCATTGGATTTCCTCGTCAGTTGGATGGAAATGTGTGTCACTTGAACCATAAAATGGCACCAAGTGCCAAGTTATGCTTCAAGTCTTGCGGCTGGACCCATGGCCCTGTCGTTATGGCAAGGCAATGTGTCCGATTTCTCAAGGCAAGGAAGGACCCGGTGTTTACGGACGGTACCCCGTGGACGGAAAACGGGGCGGGCCGAAGAGCCGCATTTCTCCATTCCCATTTAATTGACCGCGTTCAAGAAATGCCTTGACTCCGTCCCCCCATTCGGTTCACTATTTGACCATGGTCAAGAATGAGCCGACTACGGACAAGGGAGAGCAGACTCGACAACACATTTTTCAGTGCGCGCTCAATCTGTTCCGCGAGCAGGGATTTGACGCGACGACGATGCAGGACGTTGCGGATCGGGCTGATGTCGCCAAGAGCGCTACCTACTACTACTTTCCGAGCAAGGAAGCGATCATCCAGGCATATTACGAAGCAGTGCAGGCAGATCAGGAGCGAATATGCGCTGAGGTCTTTGCGCACACCGAAAAACTGAAGGACCGGCTGCGATCGGCAATGCACACAAAGTTCGACCTGGCCAAGGAGGATCGGAAACTGCTGGGTGTGGTCTTCCGGTACACCGGCGAACCAGATCATCCACTGTCGTGCCTGGGCAAAGCGACGACGGGGATTCGCCGCCGCAGTATGAATGTGTTTCGCGAGGCCATTGCCAAAGAGACGCTGCCGAAGGATCTCGACTTATTGCTACCAGTTGCTCTCTGGGCGCTACAAATGGGGCTGCTTGTGATGTTTTTGTATGACAATTCGGTGGAACAATGCCGGACACGGCGGTTGGCAGATGGGGCACTTGATTTGACGTTGAGGTTGTTGGGACTTGCCAAGCTCTCCGTCCTGAAACCGGTCCGAACAAAGATTCTTGCGCTCCTGCGAGAAGCAGAGCTTCTACCCGTGGCCTGATCGGGGGCTAGCACGACAAAGGGGTGCCAATGTTCGCTGAAACTGTGGAAAAAGCAAAACGGATTGGATCCACGCAACTGAGATTGATTGTGGCCTTTGCTGTCTTGGTAGCCTGGGCAACTACTTACCGCGAGGGGAGTTTCCAGACCCTATGGTCTTTCGCAGCCCTTCTTGATGCAATTCCTGGCCTGATGGCTATTCTTCTCTTGTTTACACCGAAAGCAAGGACCCTAGCGGGCTCAATCTTGAAAGGCATCGTTGTGGCGTTGCTGATTGTAGCCCCACTTTTAAGCGTAGTTTTTATATGGATCATAATTGCCTCGCCACTCTTCTATGCCGTGGGGGTAATTGTCCTTGGTCTCATCGAGCGTTCGCAGAAGAAACGCGAAGTGGTAGTGTGTGAAACCGGTGAGGTGAATGAGAAGATCAGTTCCGCACAATGGACGTTGGTAGCGCTCATCGTCGCCTTCACGATTGGGGGGGTGCTTTACAGTCTTTTGATGCATCACGGCCTGGGACATAGTGCTGCTATGTTCCTCGGCATTCCAGCTGTGTTGGCAATCCTGCTTGCGCTCACACCGAAAGCAAAAACAGTGACGGGCGGCATACTGAAGGGGATCACCCTGGCGCTGCTGATTGTTGCCCCGCTGCTCGGCGAAGGATACTTGTGCATCCTTGTGGCTTCGCCGTTGTTTTATGTTGTCGGAATCATCATCGGTATTGTCGTGGACAAGACGCGCAGAGATCGAAGCGCAACGCTGAGTTGCGTGGCTTTGGTCCTGCTGCCGTTGTCACTTGAGGGAGTAATTCCTGCACTGTCCTTCAACCGTTCTCAAACGGTAGAGGTTAGCAGAGTTGTGGCCGCTTCGGCGGATAAGGTAGAGCATCAGCTTGCGCTCAGTCCGGATATTACAACAAGATTGCCGCGAACACTGTGTATTGGATTTCCGCGGCCATTGAAAGCATCCGGCGGGGGATTGGAGATTGGCGCGATGCGGACAATTCATTTTGCCGGGGCAGAAGGAGACCCACCGGGCGATCTGACGATGCGCGTCGTAGCGAGCCAGCAAGGCTATGTGCGTTTCGAAACCGTGAGCGACACAAGTAAGCTCACACAGTGGATTGCATGGACCAGTTCTGAAGTTCAGTGGAAACAGATCGACGGGGCGCATTCGCTTATAACATGGCGCGTACATTTCGAAAGGCAACTCGATCCTGCATGGTACTTTGCTCCACTGGAGCGTGCTGCCGTCCATGAGGCAGCCAAGTATCTGATCGCGGCCAATGCCATGCCTCACGCGAACGCGACACCCACGAGGAGCAACTGAATGAGGGCAGCCTGGATGAATGACGCCTGGATGAGTGTCACAGACTGGGAGCGTGCCGCAGCTGTATACGTTCCGCTCACGGCCGCGTTGATCGCACGCGTGGTGCATGGACGACAACCTCGACAACTTGCGGTATCTCTGCTCGGTGTTCTATGGGTAATGCCGGCTCTGTTGGCGGTGCAAGCCATGAATAGCTGGGCAGGCTGGTGGAGCTTCGCTGGTGACGGTGCCGAATTTCACGGCATGCCCATCGAGTGTTTCGTCGGGTGGGTGTTGTTATGGGGGCTGCTACCGCAACTTGCGTGTCCACGTCTGGCGATTGGTTGGCTGGCTGCCATTATGGTGGCAGCCGATCTTGTGGTGATGCCTGTGTGCAAACCCTTGGTGAGGTTAGGGCCTCACTGGATGCTGGGCGAGGCCTTTGCGGTTGCCGTGGTACTTTCTCCTGCGCTTTGCGTCGCACGATGGACAAGTAACAGCACACATCTGAAAGCGCGAGCCGCACTTCAGGTTGCAACATCGGGACTGCTCTTCCTCTATTTGGTACCGGAGATCGTTTTTGCCTTGAGGCCGGGAGCGGGTTGGGGACCTCTCCTCCGCGCAGACAATTGGAGCAGACAGATAGATATCCAGTTATTGTTGCTGACTGCTGTGCCTGGTGTCTCTGCCGCAATGGAGTTTGCCGAGCGCGGTGATGGGACGCCCATTCCGTATGACCCGCCAAAGCGTTTGGTCACCAGTGGCATGTACCGCTACTGCGCGAATCCGATGCAGATGTCCTGCGCTGCGGTCATGCTTTTGTGGGCCGGCATTCTGCAGAACGGCTGGCTGATCCTCGCAGCCGCTATGTCTGCGATTTACAGCGCCGGCATCGCACACTGGGATGAGAAAGAAGACTTGGGCCGCCGCTTTGGCAATGACTGGCGAGCCTACCGAGCCGAAGTGCGGAATTGGCGGTTCCGCTGGACTCCGTATCATTCTGGCACGGCCGCCCTTATCTATATCGCTGCCAACTGCGGACCGTGCAGCGAGTTGTCGTCATGGCTTGAAGCAAGAAGTCCAGTTGGATTGCGTGTTATTGACGCCGAAGAACTTCCGTCAGGTTCGATTCGTAGAATGCGCTATGACCCAGCCGACGGCAGTTGTACAGTTGAAGGCGTAAGGGCGATGGGAAGAGCAATGGAACATCTGACTTTTGGCTGGGCTGTAGCGGGAGCTTTGCTACGAATGCCGGGGATCTGGCAAGGCGTGCAGCTATTGATGGATGCCAGCGGCTTGGGTCCACGTACCTTGGTCACGACGATTCGCGGGTAGCACAAATCAGCGCGCAGAGGATCTAATCGCTTTTCATTGGTATGGATGCATGGATTGAATGACCCACATTGCGTTCCGTTTGCGCCAGATTGGCTTTTTACTTCGAGATACGGAGCGCTTTGCGCGCCTCACGAAGTGCCAAGTGACGACAGTCCAATCGCTACGAGACCTTTCTGGAATCCGTTCAATGATTTTGGTCACGGACGGGTACAGGCCCTGGCTTTGAAGCTCAACAGCTATGGTGCGGATTTCGTGAAACAGTAACTGATGTCGATGCTCCGTCTCAGCTGCGACGCACCGTCGATGCTGCATCGCAATCGTGCGTCGCACTGCTGGGAAGTACTTGTTCATGAACCACAATGTAATCGCCAATCGCTTGCAGACATCGCGGACAGTTGGCACTGGAATCTCTCCGAGTGCGGCCTTCGCTTTCGCCTCAAGATCGGCTCTGCATCTCGTCAGGTGGGCACTGTGTCGCGCCGCGAGTTGATCACACAGGTGAGGTTCGTGCGCCCGCAGCACTGCTGAAGATGAATAGCCTTGCCGGCGACTCAGGTCAACAAGGGTCGGTGCTGGGTCCTCGCGAAGCGCCTCTTTCAAGGCCCGGCGCATTCTTTTGTGACGGGCATGTTCGGCATGAGAGAGCTTCTCTCGGGTGGCCGCGCACAATTCTGGAAACTTCAGATGAAAATATCCGGCGTTTGAATATCCAAGGTTAGCCGCGATCTGATGAACGGAGGTAGGTTCGATCGATTTGAGGGACTCTTCCAGGATTTCCTTGAGTCGAGCGACTTCGCAAATTCTGGTCGCTCCAGGCTTCTTCCACCAATGGCTGTGGCCCGATTGCCTATGCCGGGCAGCGATTTTATGGCAGAGCGCCCGGTCGGCTTGATAAAGCCTCTCGGTGCTTTTGTAGCCTAGCCTTCGCGCAACCTCCGACAAGCTGAGCGGCACGATTTCATCAAGCGCCGTCAGAAGAGCTTGTCGAATTTGGATCGCAGGCCGGGATGGAGACACGCTGCGATTTCTTGTGCTTACCAGCGCATCTTTTGCTGCAGCAAAGTTCGTGGGTGTTGGTCCCGATGAAGCGAAGAGGCTCGAAGCAGGGATATTCAGGGAGCGAGCGGTCCGCAGTAGGTTCTCCAACCGCGGGACCGTCGCACCATCCAGCCAATTCTGTAGAATGCTGCGCGGACAATGAATGTACTCGGCCAGCGCAAGAACGTTGCCGTTGGAAATATGTTCGAGATACGAGATCAGGCTTCCGCGAAGCGATTCTCGGACGGCAGTTGGGTCGACACGGGGGAGCATTGCTAGCAGACCTTCTACCTGTCTGGAAGACCATGTCTGGTCTTCTCCGTCGGTCGAGATGAATTTCGATCGGTCCTCGTCGACATATGACGCGCCCAACCAGCAACCACAACGCTCGCAATATCCAGGCCGAGAAAACACACCAAGAGGACTCAGTTGTCGTTTGCAGCGATGGCAACTGTGGCTGAGCGGTTGCTGATGCACCCTACAATGAGATGACACCTTGAATGCCCATAAAAGCGGCTCATAGACGGTTTGCCCGTTCACCCGCCATTGCTCGAAGCAGAAGGAACACCAAGCCCGGTGCCGGTGAAACAGATTCTCAGGAATCGCATTGCGGAACGGAAGCAGAGTGAGAAATCGCAGATCTCGGCGCCTGGTTGCGGTTTCCAAAACGTGAACCCACTTCGTGGCTCGATCTGTAACGCCGTTGATCGCATAGCTGCAAGCTCGGAATCCATGCCCGCCGGCTCGGACTGCTTTGGCTGCAGCCGTGACCATTGGGTCCTGCGGATCCGCCAACTCCGAGAGTACATGGCCTACAAGATCTCCGACGCTTATCGAGTGTGCCTCTGCAAGTCGGGCCACGTAGCCGCTCAGGCTCTCAACAAACGCGGTGCCGACGCCGATTGGCACAAGCGGATAGAGCTTGCTTCTTGGAGGAATAGCAACGCTTGGTAGTGACCACGAATCATAAGCTGGCTGCATTTGCGTTGACTCGTCCAATAACGTCGCGCGTCGGAAGCCGTTGTCCCGGTCTCCAACGTTGCTTCTTTGACAACGGAATTCCGATGGAAACCGCAGGAGCGATTAACTTGTCTGGATGTCCTTTATCACAGCCTAATCCGAGTCGCATTCTGAGCCGATTGCATTCTTCAGAGCCCTCCAGCAGCCCAACCTCTCCTTCCAATGTTTCCGATAGCATTTTGTCGCACTGGGACACACTCAGCGCGTGCGCCTGCAGATCTCGAATTGTCAAGACTGTCGCGTTTCGTCTGAATACTCCGGTGAGGGCCCTGACCAGCCAATCCTTCAAGACTCCCACGCAGCCGATGCTGCGCTCGTATAGGTATTCCCAGTCGCGTACAAGATCCGGCGGTTGCGAGAGGGGAAGCTGTTGTTCAAACGAACGCACAACATTCAGGAACATTTCCCGATCTTTTGGATCGTCGGCGCGATAGCGCGGAAAGTGAATGTCTACGCTTCGGCGGCTCAGTTGTGCACTGAGATTGCGAAAGGCAAGAAGCTCGTAGGTGCCGAATAACACATGAACCGTATCGGTGCGATTGGCGATCGACTTGATCACGTCCAACTGGTCGGAGAGCCTCCTCCCGGAGCCAGTTCTTGCCAAGTGCTGTGCCTCATCGAGCAGTACTGCCACCGGGCGCCGGAATCGAAGGGCCTGCTCTGTAGCGTGATGATATGCTGCTCCTGCTGCTCTCGTGTTGGGCATGAAGCTCATTACTCGATCGGCTGTCCGAACCGGATCTTCCAGATTTCGCTTACGGTCTACTAGCGGCTCGGCCATTTGGAGAAGCAGCCGTACGAAGTGATCACGCCAATTGAAGGTGCCAGATTCTGGCGCAATGCACTCCACACTCACGACAGGGAGTCGCCCCGGGGTAGCTTCGAGTTCGGGTAGCATCTCCATTGTCAGCATCTGCTCGACTTTTGCACGCAGAGTCGATTTTCCGACGCCGGTTGGTCCCAGCACCATAATCAGAGAGTTCGACACCCTTCCGTGAATTGCGCCGAGGAGGACCTCCCGAGCAGAAAGTAACCGTGGATGGGCCATGGTGTATGCGCGGAAATACTCTAGCCTCGCAGGCCAAGGCTGACCAAGCAGTTCACGAGGAAATCCTGGTGGCGCCATATCCATCAGAAGGCTCCGTATACTTCATTGATGGTCGTCTCGTCGGCATACGATCCAGCACTTTTCGCAGTGGGTTCTTCATAGCAGTCTCGGCTGGGAATACAGTCTTCGGCATGGAGCTCGGATACAAGTGTCAGCCGAGTTTCTTTGCTTTCCAAGTCGCGTAGCCACTGGGCCAGCAATACTTCTTCCGCCTCGACGGACTGCAGAAATTCTGCCAATCGTCGGGCGGTTACCGAAGAAGCAGCGGAATGGTTGCGCCGGCGCTGGTGCATTTCGCTGCTGGCTAGCATGACCTCACGCTGCGAGCGGCCCTTCAACACCGCGTAATATTCGGAGTGACACTGCAACCACTGTTTGTTTGCGAACGCATAAGCAATACCGACATCGAATGGATCGTACCGGACTGGTACCGCTTGGCACTCACCGGCGAAATTGCGGAAAGCTTCGCACCAATAATAGATGTGGTTGATCTTCACGCCTCTGCCCGGCATCAGCTTCGCCGTTCCTTTGGGAGTCGTAGGCAGTGTGAGCATCAGGAATTCCTGGTTGTAGGGAACAATCCGATGGAGGCGCTGACCGTATCGAGTCATGCCTGCCTCGAATGCCTGCCGCGGGCTCTCCCCGAGCACGGGATGAGCAATCGTGTCACGAATTTCGTACAGGTATTCCGACAATCGCTGATGCAACTCCGCCAGCGGCCATATCGCCAGCGATCTGGGATTCACCGACTTGGTGACCTGGCGGACGTTACGGGTGATCTGCGTATTTCCGGTCAGGTTGTGAACGAACTGGGTGTTAGCGACTCCGAAAAGCCTTTCACAGATAGAGCCAAATCGTGCTTTCGCTGGAGGTCTGGTCTTCTTCATGCACTCATAGCGCGCCAGTAGAGTTTCAAAGTACGTACTCTCGAACTCCGACCACCATCGATGACAAATATCTGCGGCAGCCTGCTGAAGCGGCGGACGCACTCCCGCAGCGTCATCATGCAGGAACGATAACTCGGTGCATCGAACGTCAAGTAAAATGCCAGTGTCCGACGGGAAAATGCATCCGTACCTATCGTGATCCACGGACGGCCAAGGTTTTGGCCGCTGCTGGCGACGGTTTCAACGTCCAACTCCGTGTGGTCGATATGAACGATTTCAAATGGGCGATCACCGTGCCGGGGCGTTTTCAGATCCAACTCCCAATAAAACGTCTCCAACTTGTAGCTCGCGCGCCGGCCTTGACGTTTCAAGGTTTGATTCAGAGCCGGTCGTTTCTTCACGGCGATACAAAAGGTCTTGTAACTGGGAGCGACAACTGCATGATTCTCACAGGCAAGCTTCAGCCCTGCCCACGATGCGAACCGCGTTTTCTGCTTGAGCGTCTCGTAGTCATCATTGAGAAACTGTTCCATTAAACGGCGTGTCGCTTCGGACAGTCGCGGCGTGCAGTTTCCCCTATGGGCAGACTCGGGCAACAGACCCAGGTATCCGGTGCCTGAACTGGCCTCTGCTGCGCGGTACCGAGCAAGCCAGCGGAAAAATGTGCGCCTGGTCGCTTCTGTCTGGCAAGGCAACTTCCCATTTGCCAGATAGTCGCTAATGAGCAGGACGCGCTGATTGGCAACACACAAATCGCTTTCGCGCGCTCGGGACAGCCGCTCGCTGATAGCAGATTTCGAACTGTCTTTGGAGGCTACGACTTTAATTCGATTCTGACCAATCAAAGACTCAATGAGCCGTCTCGGCAATTCGCTCAGCCTCTGATCGTCTGAGAGTAGACTCACAGAGGTCTCGCCAAGGTTCACCACATTCCACACGTGACCATCCCAATTGACCGTACTTCCGCACAGAAGATCAGCAAATATGGGTGTATGAGGGTCTCGGGCCAGATTGGCTGTTGTCTTGGAGATCACTTCTGGCCCAGCCTGAAGCTGTACGCGTCTCGGCTCTGCGAGTGGAGCGGCATGAAGGTCCACGGGGATAATGTTCGCCGTGATCATGCTGAAAATGTCGTCCGGAGAAACCTTGCCTTCGGTCAATTGCAACAGCCCGTCCAAGGTCACACCCGGGCTAGCCGACAAATATGCGAACGCAATTTCGCGGGACCTTGCCGAGATTGTTTGAGGCTCCCGCAGGTAGTCCTCAAGAAACTGGATGTTTCGCTGAAACACCCAATCAATCTCCGCCGACGAGCGAACACGGTAGTAAAGCCCATGCCGTTCCGCATAGGCAGCGCCGGGCGGACAAAACCATTGGCCATCCTCACCGCTGGAGTAGCGGTTCGAATTGTGCGCTTTGAGCCGATGCAGCTCTTCCTCTGTCTTCCATTCTTCCCAGCCCGCTTCTTACCGGCGAATGACGAAGAAATCGGGCGTATGCAGAACGCCCATTCGCCTTCCCGACGTGCTCTCGTAATCCAATTTGATTGGCGACGGCTGGTCAAAATACTCGAGGACTGTATCGTCGTGCTCCATCTCATAGATACCAGCGAGTTCGACTCGGTGGCTTTCAAACTGGATGGTGACGCCCATCTTCCTGCTCGGGTACCGGCCACTCACGTTCGAGCGTCCGACGCCCACGCGCCGGGATGGACCTGACGACCGAATCTCCTCGATTAGCGATCGTGCCGACTCGGCAAGGGCCAGTTTCTGGAACCAAACCAACAGATCATCGTGTCCGAGCATCAAGGGCACCTCGATTCGATCTGCATACTTTCAGCCGCGCCAGCACTGCTCACTTTTGCGACGCAGAGCTCCGTTCTCGCTTCTGAGCACGCAAGTAACGCACCCCAGCTTCCTTGATAAGGTCTTCCAATCGCCGGGCATTTTTGATGGCTTTCTGAATCTCCGGAGCCAACTGTTCCGGCACGTAGATCGAGAATCGGCGATTCGCTTGGTAGCCGGAAAAAGCATAGCTGCTGTGGCCTTTGCCCGATGCACAGGCCGAGCAGTTATCCCGAATGCAAGGGCTCTTCCGCAAGGAAACAGAACCCATCGCTACCGGCCACAAATTCCGGATCGCGTTCAAGAACCATCGCCGGACATCTTCAGAAGTTTCGGTCTTACTCATCGTATGTGTGCACTGTAACAC
>JBAWCO010000055.1:0-8060 GCA_049590315.1 Occallatibacter sp.
CGCAAACTCGGCGCAGTGGGCGACGGCAAAACGGACGATACGTCGGCCCTTCAGCGCGCTTTCGATGCGGCCGCAACTGCGAGCGGCGGTGTCTTTCTTCCTCCCGGCGTGTATATCACCCGGGAACTCCATGTCAGGCCGGGCATCGCGATTGTTGGCGTTCCCGCATGGAACTATAGTGGACCCGGCGGATCTGTGTTGCGCCTTGCAAGCGCGGATTCAACCTGCCTTCTGAATCTCACGGACGCTCGCGGCGCAACCATCGATGGGCTATCGCTTGACGGGCGCGGACTGGGCACTGAGATTCATGGGATCTTCGTGAACCGAACCGCCTACGCGAAACACGAGGACGGCTTTCGCATTGAGCGATGCCAGGTTCTGCGGTTCAGCGGAGATGGCGCGAATCTGGCATGCGTCTGGTGCTTCAGCGTTCGCCACTCCATGTTCGCCTACAACAAAGGCGACGGCCTGAACTTACGCGGATGGGACGGCTTCCTGATCGACAACTGGTTCTCAGGCAATCAACGGGCAGGCTTCGCAGCGCGCCACGAAAACGCTTCTGTTACTTTCACCGCTAACCGCATTGAATGGAACGGCACCGAGAACATGCTTATCACCGGCGGCGATGGCTACCAGATTACAGGCAATTTCTTCGATCGCGCCGGGACCTGTGGAATCGCTCTGAGAAAGAGCAATGTGGGGTGTACGCAAGTGACAATCACCGGGAATTTCATCAAGCGCAGCGGTAAACTCGCCGATCCGGAAAGCCACGACTCTGCCCAGATTTTCATGGATGGCTGCCAGGGAGTAACGTGCGTGGGAAACAGCATCCAGTCAGGGCGCGACGACGGTGCCCAGGGAATATTCAGCCCCTCATACGGCATCGTTTATCAGGGCCTGCGGAACTGTGTGGTGCGCGACAACGTCATGCACGATGGCGCGCTCAAGCAGTTGATGCTGGATCTCGGTGAGCAGGGCGAAGGTGTCCTGATCAGCGATAATCCCGGGCGGCTGTTTGCCGTGAAGCAATAGGCTGATAGTGCGGTCGATGGCGGTCACTCAAGCTTCCCTGCTGGCTCGGGAGTGAAAGAATTCCCTACCAAAATACATAGAAACACGTTTTGCACAGGGCCGATTCATACTACGTTCATTGCTGTTTCACAGAACAGTCAATTTTGCACTGTAGCCTCGCACCCATGAGGAACATACACGTATATTGCAGGACACTCTTTCTGGCAGGCCTCTTGATTGCAGTCTGTGGCATAAACGCAAGAGCGCAATATGAGGATGGCAGCCTGATCGGCTCTATCCACGACGCCACCGGTGCGGCTGTTCCCAATGCCACCGTCACCGTCACCAACGTGAATACCGCCAATGTTTTCAAGGTCACTTCAAACGGATCCGGGGACTACGAAGTTCCATCCCTGCGAGTAGGCGTTTACAACATTGAGGCCGCCGCGGCGGGTTTTGCGTCCGCCCAGGCCAAGGCCATTAGCATCGCCGTGGGAGGACGCCAGCGCATCGACCTGACGCTCAAGGTGGGCGAGACCGCTACCACGGTTGAGGTCAGCGACGTGGCACTCCAAGTAGAGACGGAGACCAGCGAGCGCGGCCAAACAATCTCGGGCTACCAGACGGAGGCACTACCACTGGTGAGCCGCAACTTCTCTGATTTACTGGCGCTGGTGACCGGTTCGCGCCAGGCGCCGACCGCTGCGACCACAAGTTCCATCAGCAGTCTGGTGCGCGAGGGCGCGTACAACGTAAACGGACAGCGCAGCATGTTCAACAACTTTCTGCTGGACGGCATGGACAACAACGCCTACGGCGAGAGCAACCAGGGATTTGACAATCAGATCATTGCGATTGCGCCCGACTCGGTGTCGCAATTCAACGTGGTGACGAACAACGAGAGCGCGGAGTATGGCCGGTCATCCGGCGCCACGGTCAACGTGGCTTCGGCCAGCGGAACGAACCGCTTTCATGCAACAGCTTACGAGTTTCTGCGCAACACTGACCTGAACGCCGCGGGCTTCTTCAAGCCGCTGGTGGTGAGCAATACCGGAAAGACCGTGCCGTTCCAGAAGCCCACGTTTAACCGCAATCAGTACGGCTTGAACTTTGGCGGCCCAATCAGCAAGGACAAGCTGTTCTTCTTCCTGGATTTTGAAGGATTCCGCCAAACGCTAAGCCCGCTCTACGTGCTGACGCTTCCTACGCAAAACGAACTGAACGGCAATCTGGTGGTCCCGGTCCGGAATCCGATTACAGGTGTGGTCTACCCGGCCGGCACGCCAATTCCCGCGAATGCAATCAACCCGCTCTCGTCGCAAATTCTGAGTTACTTCCAGAACTTCTCCAAAGATTTGCCGCAGAGCGGCGTATCGACGACGGGCTTGAATTCGAACGACTACGCCAAAGAGGTCCCCTTCACCGATAAGTCGGATAAGGGCGACCTTCGACTGGACTATCAGCAGAACCCAAGCAGTTCATGGTTCCTGCGCATCAGCGACCGGAAAGAGACGGGAGTCAACAATCCAACAATTCCGCTTCCGCTGGACGGACAGGCCAACGGCACCATCCGCATCCTTGACCAACAGGTTGCGCTCGGTTACACGCATCTGTTCGGCGCCAACAAGATTGTGGACGCGCGGCTCGGGCTCTCGCGCACCAAGGCAGGCAAATACACGCTCTCGATTGGCCAGAACGACTTCACGATTCCTGGACTACAGGACGTGCCGACAAACATTGCGGGCGGACTGCCGTCGGTGGGCATCTCCGGATTCACATCATTTGGCCGTCAGAGCACCAACCCGCAATGGCAGAATCCCGCGCTTCTTGACCCCAAGGTCAACTTCACCTGGGTGAAGGGCAAACACTCGCTTAAGTTCGGATATGAGTACGAACATATCTGGATGGCTGTCAACGACAATAACCCTCTCTACGGCTCATGGACGTACGGCAGCGGCTACAGCACATGCCCCTCAACGACAGTCGGCGGCGTGAAGACGCCCACGCTTGCGAATTGCACGAGCCTCTCCGCGGTGACTGACAACTACTGGGCGGACTTCCTGTTTGGAACCACGACCAGTTACCAGTTGGCGAACTACTTTGTGGTGCATCTGCGGCAGTCGCTACAAAGTGCCTATGCGCAGGACGACTGGAAAGTGCTGCCCAACCTCACGCTGAACCTTGGCGTACGCTGGGAATACGGATCGCCTTATTCGGAGTGGAAGAACAATATTTCAAACTTCGATCCTGTTTCGCAATCCGTGCTCACCATTACTCCGGGTGCGGTGGCAGGCAATGGCATTACCCCGGTGAGCCCAGGCGGCGTGTACGGAAGCACACTGGTAAACCCGGACCTGAACGATTTTTCGCCGCGTGTGGGATTCGCCTACGCATTGACGCCGAAGACGGCTATCAGGGGTGGTTTCGGTACAGGGTACGTGCACTACACACGCGCGGGATCGGGCGACATCCTGGGAATCAACGCACCCCAGGCCCAGTTCGCCGCCGTGGTGCAGCCTGCTCCTTCCGGAGCGAATCACTGCAATCCCGTTCCGGCGCAGATTATCGCGGTGGGATCAACGACGCCCAGTTGCTACGTGACTTCAGACGAGGGATTCCCTTCCGGATTGGTGACCACGTTCAATCCGGCAACGGACAACATCACATGGGTACCGAAGAACACTCGGGACAGTTATGTTGAGAACTACTTCCTCAGCGTGCAGCGGCAGTTGGCGAAGAATACGCTGGTCGACGTGGCCTATGTGGGCAACCACGGACTGAAGTTGCAGGGATTCCTGAACGGGAATCAGAAGAATCCGGCGCTTGGCTTCGTGCGGCCTTATGGCAACTGGCCGAGCGACATTACCGAAGCGCAGAACGAGTTCTTCTCCAACTACAACGCGTTGCAGGTTCGCTACGAGCAGCGCTTTGTGGCCGGGTTGACCCTGCTGAACTCCTTCACCTGGGAGCACTCGTTGGACAACGCCTCAGCTTCGCTGGAAGGCAATACTCCTTCGCCGCAAGACGGAAACAACATCAAGGCAGACTACGCGCAGTCCGACTACAACCTGCCGGTGGCCAACGTAACCAGCCTGGTGTACGACCTGCCTGTCGGTCACGGGCGCCGCTTCCTTTCCAGCGCGAATGGCGTCGTGGACAGCGTTGTGGGCGGCTGGCAGCTCAGCGCCATCAACACCTCGCAGGCGGGCACTCCCTTCAATCTGACCTACTCGCCAAACAGCGCGCAAGCGGTATCGCCGCAGATCTCAGCTACGTATCGCGGCGCTAACGAGTACCGTCCGGACGTAGTGTCGGGACAGAAAATTACGCAAGGGCGCTCTTCGCGTGCGGCGAACACGGGATATGTGAACTACATCAACTACAACGCTTTCGTGATACCGCCTATCAAGGACTCAGCCAACAACACGCTCAGTCCGTTTGGCAACGCCTCGCGTAATCCAGGACGGACGCCTACGTTTAACGAGACGGATCTCGATATCAACAAGAAGTTCAGCACCCCGATCGAAAGCCTGAAGGTCGAGTTCCGCACCGAGATCTACAACCTCTTCAATCACACCAACCTGTACTTGCCCGGTAACATCAGCGGATCGCAGGGCACCATTGCCCCTGGGACCACTTTGGGAACGGGAGCCACTCCCCCGCTCTCAGCAATTTCTCCGAATACGGGAATTCCGAGCGGTGGCGGCCAAATCACCAGCACGTTTGAACCGCGCATCTTCCAGTTCGCGTTGAAGATCATTTACTAACACCACCTGCCCTAACTGACAACGACCCGCGTGGCTTCCACGCGGGTCGTTTTTATTGCCAAATTCGTCCTGCTAAATCCTGCTAAATTCGTCCTGATTGTTGCCGGTGACCTGCCTCACTGGCGCCGTATTTCCCACCGCCTATAATCGGTGCCGCAAACTGATCATGACCGGCTGTGAGGCAGGTGAAGCAGTCTTTGCACCCCAAACCGCTCGACCGGAATCAGTTGAAAGGGGGCAAGCATGAAGTACCGCCTGTTGACGGTGAATCGGGAGTTCGGAAGCGGCGGCGGCCGAATCGCACAGACTATCGCTGAAAACCTGAGCTGGAAACTGCTGGACAAGGACATCATCGACGCCATTGCCTACGCCGCGCACGTGGATACCAAGGTTGTTAGCCGCTACGACGAGCACGTGGACTCCTGGCTGCGTCGACTCAACCAGCAGGCCATGCGCTCTGCCGCCCTGGCCGCCGGGCTCGAACTTCGCGATAACGCCGTCTTCGATGCTCAGGAGATGGTGAAAATCTCACAGAAGATCATCGAACAGGCGTATGCCGACGGCAACTGCGTGATCGTGGGCCGCGGTTCCCAGTGCGTTCTGCAGCACAAACCTGACGCCTTCCATGCCTTTGTCTATGCGCCCCACCGGCAGCGCATTCTTCGTCTGCGCGAGCGCCTCGCCAACGGCGTGGACGCCGAGGAACGCATCCGCACCGTGGATGGAGCGCGCGCCAAGTACCTGCAGGAATACTGGGGCAAATACTGGCTCAACCCCCACCTCTACGACCTGATGATCTCGTCGCTGGACGGAGAGGATGCGACCGCCCGAGTGATTCAAGACGCCATGACCAGCCTGGGATGAGGCAGGAGTCTCTCATTTCGCCGTCACATCCCAGTCGAAGCTAAGCCCCGCAATCAGCGCGTTCAGCTTGTCGACTGCGGCTTGTTTCTGCTGCTGCAGATCCGCAGTCTGCTTGCGTGTGGCCTGCAACTGGTCTTCGGCGCGGTTCAACTCGTCTACAAAGCGGCGCGCCGCATCGTTGCCTTTCAACGCCGTCAGGTTGTCACGGTCGCGCGCCTCGTCGGCGGCTGCGGTTGCTTCGGTCTTCTTCGATTCGTCAATGCGATGATCCAGTTCGGCTAGCGCGGTCTGGGCGTCGATCACGGGCTTCAGCTTGTCCAGCGCATCGGGGACTCGTTTGACCAGGTCGAGCATGTAGTTCGTCTGATTCGAGTTGGCGTTTAAATAGACCTGTGTGTACTCAGGCCCCCGCTCTCGAACCTCCAGCGTTGCCGTCGAGTGCTGGGTCACCGGCAGCCGGAAACGATACAGGTTTGGCGCGGTCTCGTCTGCCTTCAGCCCGTCATCCAGCGTCCAACCATTTGTCTGCCGCGCATGCTCCAGCAGAACCACGCGGTCCACATCTGCGGAGTTGATTGCCGAGTACGTCACGGATGTCACATCCATGTGCGTCTCGACGATGACGCCTTTTTGGATCTGTATGTGATGCAGCGTGCGCTTGTTGTGGCGGTCGGTTACCTTGACCCGGACCGCCTGGTCGGCAGCATAACTCAACAGCCGCTTTTCGCCGGGGTGAATCGGATCCAGCAGGCCCTCGCCGGCAAACTCGCCGCTCTCGAAGATGGAGAAACTACCGGAATCCAGCGTCAGCTTCGACGTGTTCTCAAGCCAAACCGCGCGCAGCGGCGTGCGCTCGCGCTGGCTCCAAAGCGTCACATGTTCTGCGGGCAATTCCTGCTGCAGAATCGGCACCATCGCCGACTCGTTCTTATGGATCGTGACCGGCTGCGTGAGGGCATACTCAAAGAAATCGTCGAAGGCGTTGGTGGAGACATCGCCTTCCTGAATGGCATCGGAAGCACGGTAAACGCCGCTCATGCGTGCTAGGGGACCTCCGATATTACCACCCTCACCGGGACCGTAGCCGTTACCGGAACCGGACCCGATTCCACCACCCGATCCCGTCCCCAAAACCTCCATCCCTCCCTTGAACCTGTCCGCCTTCATCGCGGACTGGGCCATTGCCATGGGTACCGATACAGCCGGTGGGGGTGCAGCCATAGCCATCGGCGCCCTTGACCTCTCCTCGTCCTCCATCGCTGCCGCCTCATGCGTCTGCGGGGTCGTCTGCGCCTCGGTGGCAATCGGAATCTCCGGCCGCCGTGCATAGAGTGGCTGGCTCAGCGGCTGAATGAAACTCTGCGGCGCACCCGCTACCAACGATAACTGCACGTTGTCCCAGTCCGCGCCAACAGTGTTATCCACCACCGCCCAGCCTTGCATGGTGGCCTTCCCATCGGCCGTCTGCGGAAAGACGATCCGGTAAGTCGACTTCCACACCGGAACTTCGCTGATGTAACTCACGCGTAACTGTCGTTGCCCCTGCCCCAACGCGTCCAGTGTCAGGTGGCGCAGGCCTGTGGAGTGCGTTGTGCTCAGCAGTTCCAAATAACGGTCGAGCTGTCCTTGCAGATTCCCATCGAGCGGTCGCACGCTCAACGCAGGCGTCAGCTCAACCACTCTTACCGCGCCCGATCCCGCCACCAAGGTCAGATAAAACTTGTCGACCGTCGCGTCACCAGTACCGGCCTTCTCTGTTCGAGACTCAATCGACATCAGGCGGCCAGTAATCGCGCCACCTGGTCCTCCCAGGACCTCAACCCGCTGCCCTCGCAGCGCCTGAAATAACTCGGTCGACGTAGGGTCGTCGCTCATGCCGAGCGATAGTGTCTTCAACTGTTCCGCCAGCGGTGTGGTCGAGTTGTAGTTCACGCCCCCAACCCGACCTCCGCCTTCGTCCAACACCGTCAGCGACTGCAGCACGTCGTTCAATTGCGGCGAAGTGAAGTCGATGGCCACCCGCTGGTTGCCGTTCACCGTCCCTGCGTGTTCAAAATAACCCACGCCGTTCTTGTAAAGGACCACTTTGTGCACGGGAAGATCCTTGATGACCGGTGGGATAGAAGCCGCCGCAATTGACGGCCCGGCGACCTTTGCGGCGGCCTTGGATCGAGCTTCAAGACCTGTCGGCGACTGTGCCGCAAGGGTCAGTGTGAACGCAAAAAGACAGAAGGCAACAAGAACTCGGCGCATGAATCCTCCTCGTGCAATATCGATGGGAATGCTACTCTCTTGGACACCGGCACAGGCAAAATGGCTCCCAAACTAGTTCAACGTCGCGGCGATCTCTGACCTGAGAACGGAGCTGGCTCGGAATCTTGCACAAGGGTAGTGTTTTTTCGCCAAGGGAGCGATCGG
>JBAWCO010000056.1:0-8657 GCA_049590315.1 Occallatibacter sp.
CTCCGTAACCGTCGGCGATGTGGCAACGGTAAAGTTTGTGTCCCCACTGTAGGTCGCCACAACAACGTCGGCCGGGACCACCAACGAAGAGGTCGTACAGGTTGCCTGCTGACTGGCATTCACCTTCAGTGCGGGACAATCACTGTTCGAGCTTCCATTGATGGTGAACGTCACAGTGCCACCAGGAGCCGTAGGGCTCACGGAACTGGCGCTGACCGTCGCTGTGAAGGTCACCGATGTACCCAACGTTACGGCCGCCCCTGGAGTCACCGCCAAGGCCATTGTGGCCGCAAGCGGATTGACCGTCTGCGTCATGGTTCCCGGAGCGGCAACCGTGTAGCTCGGGTCACCCGAGTAGATGGCAGAAATCGCAGCCGAAGGAGCCGTCAGAGACGAAGTTGAGCATTGCGCCGCGCCAGTCGCATTCACCGCAACCGCACCGCAGCCGGTAATCGTGATTCCGCCCACTTCGAAGTTGACAGTCCCGGAGGGAGGCACGGGAGTCAGCGAAGATGCGCTGAGTTGAGCAGTAAAGGTCACCGAAGCATTCACGTTCGATGCGCCCGGACTCGACAAACCCAGCGTGGCTGCCAGCGCGGTAACCGTCTGCGTCACAGGGCCTGAGGTTTCGCCCACTCCTGTGTCATAAGTACCATCACCGCTGTAGACGGCTGTGAGGGAGTCAACGCCACCGGGGAGCATGGACGTTGTGCACGTGGCCTGCGAGATGCCGTTTGTCATGTCCGTTGTGACAACTGTGACGGGATTGCCGCAGTCAGAGATCGACGCGCCGCCTTCATTGAAAGTGACGCTCCCTGTTGGCGGAGTTCCGGCAATTCCGGTTAGCGTCGCCGTCAAAACAACCGCGTCGTTCACGGTCGAGGTTGCCGGGTTTGAAGCCAGGACAAAAGTCGTTAGGGGGGGGGCAGATTGGAAGTTCGGCATCACGCTGAAATCAGTCCCCAGGGCCGGTGCTCCGGTGTTGCCATTGGCTGTGGCCAGGCTCGCCCGTCCGCCAATCGTCGCTCCAATCGCAGTCATGGCCACGGGGCCCGCGCCGACCGCCAGAGAGGTGGCAGGCTGCAGGGTGCTATCCCCGTTTCCGTACAGCACACTCGCGGTTGAATCCGCGAAATTGCTGACTGCCAAATCGGCTTTGCCATCGCCGTTAAAGTCGGCCACAACCAGCGATCCTGGCTTGTTTCCGACAGCATACGGAACAGCCGCCTTGAATGTGCCGTCGCCATTGCCGCGCAACACAGCCACTGTATTGTCGGTCGATCGTGCGACCACCAAGTCCAGTCCAGACCCTGTCAGATTTCCGAGTGCGATGGCGGATGGGCTCTGGCCCAAGACAACGCCCGTGCCTGCCGTGAACTTCCCTTTCCCATCTCCAACCAACACACTTGCCATACCTGCCGACAGGCAAGATGGATCCATGCCGCAGCGGTTTGCCACCACTACATCAAGATTCTTATCCGCGTTGATATCTCCAATTGCAATCGAAGATGGAGAATAGCCCAAGGGGTAACTCGCCAAGCTTTGAAAGCTGCCGTCTCCCGCACCAACAAGGACTTCAAGGTTACCCGCTTGAGTACATGTTGAGGCTCCGCAGTCCTCCACGACAGCAAGGTCGGGCTTCCCATCTTTGTTCAAATCTCCAACCGCAACCGCGGCCGGCGCGGCGTTGAGTGAAATGGTTGCCGGTTGGCGAAACGTCCCATCGCCTGTGCCCAGCAGGACGGAAACCGTCTTGTCGAGCCGGTTCGCTGCCACGATGTCGAGATTCTTGTCGCCATTTACGTCGGCCAGCGCCACTGATACCGGGCCGGCGCCAACCGCATAGGTTGCGGAAAGATGATATGCGCCGCTGCTGTCCCGAAGAAAAACGGCCACATTTCCAAGTGAGCTACATGTTAGATCGGAGCCGCAATAGTTAGCCACTACCACTCCCGGCTTCGTACCTGCCTTCAGAATGCCTGAAGCGATTGAAACCGGCTGTTGCCCTGAAAAATACGAGCGCGCGGCCTTGAATGCCCCATTGCCATAGCCCGAAGGAACGCTCACCGTTTGCGACGAGTGGTTGATGATCGCCAGGTCCACATGACCGCTCCCGTAAAAGTCGCCCGCGACCGCGGCAAGAGGCGCATTGCCAGCCACAAAATCAATCGAATTCTTGAAGCTTCCGTCGCCGATCCCTTCCAGCACGCTGAAGGTGTTGCTCTGATTGTTCATGACCACAAGATCTGGAACGCCATCTTCATTCACATCGGCAATCAAGGTGGAAACAGGGGAGTGCCCAACTGCATAGGATGTTGGGCTGGCAAAAACTCCATTCCCTTGGCCGAACAGAACTGAAACAAGCTTCTGCCCTGGTTGCGTAACTACAAGGTCTATCTTGCCGTCTTTATTGAAATCTCCTGATGCGATCGACCTAAGCGAGCCAGAAGCAACCGCGATATCAGCGAGTGAGCGAAATTGTCCAGCGCCTTTACCCAGCAGGATGCTCACTGTTCCATCCGCATTTGCGAAGGCAATGTCTGCTTGCCCATCGTTGTTGAGGTCTGCCACTGTAAGCGCCGTTGGCGTTTTACTCAATGATTGCAAAACGGGTTTCTGCAGATTCCCGCTGCCATCGTTCAAAAAAATGGCAAGCAGGTTACCGGAATTTCCGGCAACCGCAACGTCCACCTTTCCGGCTCCATTGAAGTCGCCCGCGGCCATGAAAGACGGATTGAAGCCGACCGTGTAACTTTGTCGGGGTTGCAGTGTCCCGTCACCACTGCCCAAAAGCACGCTGATCGTGCCTTCTGATTCGTTCGAGACCAGAACGTCGGGCCTTCCATCGCCGTTGATATCGGCCACAAGGACGGCGCTCGGATGGGGTCCGGCTTCATAGGATACGCCGGGCGCAAATTTGCCCTGTCCCACGCCAAGGAACACAGTGATATTGCCTGAATTGGAGTCAGCAACGACCAAGTCTAACTTGCCACTCCGCCGAAAATCGCCCGTCGCCACGCTCGATGGAGCATAGCCAAGCGGGATCGTGGGAGCAACCAGGAAGACGGAAGGCACAGCCGGCTTCGTTGCAGGACGGGCAATTGCCGATTCGGTTGACTGCGCGCTCATTGCCATGACCATGCATGCGCTGGAAAACAAGAAAACCAGCGCAATCATCGCGGTACTTCCACAAAAGCGAAGAAACTTATAGCAAATCATGTACGTTCTCCAAACAGACAGGGATCCCGTAGACCTGAGTTTGAATGCCAACCAAGTTAGCCTCACTACCGGGTGGGGATGAAATGTCAATGAATTAATGCGAAATCGGTAAACGCTGAATAAAGCAAGACAACCGGCAGCAGACAACAGCAAAGGGAATTCGAGCCGCCCGAAATGCTCCGTTCGATCTACAAACCTATACTCATGATGGTCGACATAAGTCGTCCTGAAACTCAGAGTAGATCGGGGAATCTACATGTCGGGTCCGGAACGGAAATCTAGCACGCTCGTATAGTCAAGTCAAGCGAAAACATATTTCAGGCTCACGTCCGAAAGTGAGTGATGGCAGAACACCCGGACTGAGTCATGGTAATAAAAGAAGCTCAAGATCACAATTGATTTTATTTTCCGAGAAGAGTTTTTTGCAGCTAGGTGGACAGGCCATTTAACTTAACCGGCGTATGCATCCCTTGATAACCCGTTTCATTTCTCACAAAGAGGAAGCAAGGACTGACGAGATCGAACTTGAATGAGCACTCATAGTGCCCGTCATTAGCCATAACTGCCCATTTATCTCCGCTCGCGACGAGCAGCACATTCCAGTTTGAAGAGAACGTTCATCAATTGATCGACAGTCCCCGAGACACAGGCGTGACATCACGAACAGTCCTTCCTGTTCGCGGCAAAGCTCCTGTCCCGTTAACCTGCCCACGCAAAAAACTCCGCGACTGTTCCCTTACCACTTCAGTTGTAAGACCATACCACCTGCTTCTCGCTCAGCGACGTCTTTGTGGGATTGTAACCCTTCGGAGTTCATTCGATAATTCGGAATTGGAAGGGTTCGATAGAGCCGCGTAGGGAGGCAGGGGTCATGCCAGCGAATGCCGCTTTAACCGTGATCGCGAACGCTTTTGCCCGCCCTGAGCTCGTTCCCTACATTAGCGACGCCTCCGAATTGGACAAGGAGACGGAAGGCCTTTCCGCATCGAGTGCGGAGAACCTCCGACTCGCCAAAGGCTTCCTGACAGCAATCGACTTTGAAATCGCAGCGGCCCACTCCCTTTGCCGCCCCTGGCATGACGAACCGAATGGCGAGGTTTACCTAAATCGTTCCCTGGAACGAATCTCAGAGCATATGACAGCGCTAAAAGCAATTCACTCGAAGCTCAGCCCGTCTCGGGATGGCAAGCCCTTTCTGACCTAGCCACAACCAATCGCCCCGATGAGCCGGGGCCATCGTTCTCCAATTCCAAATACCTTGGATTCATCGGCTGCTGAAGCTCTCCGCCGGACCGACTCTAATTCCGATGCTCCGTCATATTACACCGCCTACTTCGCGACCGCCGGTTGTTCCAGCGGGACAAATTCAACATCGCGTATCAGAGCAGGTCCTGCTCCTGGCGGCGTAGCTGTGGAGTAAAACGCCACTCCCAAGCTTGATGGCGCCGGATAGATCAGGTCGGTGAGAACGGTTTCGCCGTTTTCCGCAAACACCTCAATCGAGTTATTGTCCACCACAATTTCAATCGTGATCGACTCCGCCTGCGAGTGTTTCAGCGGTGCCGAAACTCGAACTGGGAAATCGGGAGACCAGTCAGTTTTCCCTGAGTGAATGCGATCCACAAAAATGCGGCCGGTTGCGGTATCGACTCCGACCACAGTTTCTTCGGCTGCGGAATCGTCAGGATTGGTGGTGCTGCGTCGAAGTCGGACACCCGATTCAGACGCGTCTCCGGGTGCAAGATCGAAGCGCAGTCGATAGACGCTCCCAGCCTGTTTCTGCGCAGCTATGCGCGCATTCGCCTGGCCAATGGTCTGAAAGGATGGAGCGCCAAACATGGCTGCATAGGGCTTATGAGGCGGACCCGGCAGAATGGGTTCTTGTACCAGCAACAGAGGCTCCTGCGATGGAGTCGGGGCAGGATGCGCCGGAGGCTGCCGCAAGTAAATACGGCGCGCAACTGTCATTTCGCCCCGGCCGGGCAACGAAGGTAGCTTGGCGGCATATTGCCAGTTGCTCATCCACGCAACCCAAATGCGATCATCGGGAATGTCTGAAATGGAGGTTGAAGCGTAGAAGTCTTTACCCCAATCTGCCCAATGTGGGCCGGACCCGGGATGATCTTCGACAAAACGAAATCCGTCAAACTGTCCCACAAAATACTGGTCGCCTGAACCTTTCGCAGGCCCCCCGGGGTTGAGATTTACATTGAGAACCCATCGGTTTGCCGGACGCTTGGCAACCGTGTCATAGACGCGCTTGCCCTTGCCGTCGAACAGTGGAAGCTCGAATAGGTCGGGGCACTCCCACACCCCCGAGATAGCGCCCGCGGGGCCAAACTCGCTCGCCAACTCCCACTGGCGCAGGTTCTTTGAGCGATAGAAACGTACCTTGTGCTGGTCCGGAAGTGCGACGACCATGACCCAGCTCTGGGTTGTGCCGTGCCAGAAGACTTTGGGGTCGCGGAAGTCCTTGAGGCCGAGGTCAATCACTGGGTTCCCGGAGTACTTTGTCCAGATAGTCCCACCGTCGCGGCTTACGGCAAGGTTCTGCGTCTGCTTGTCCTGTGTAGCCCCGGTGTAAATGGCCACCAGGCAGCCTGGAGTCTTCTGGCCCGCGTCGCCGCACAGGCCGCTTGTGTTATCGCGGTCTTCGACCGTTGAGCCGCTGAAAATGGCCTCGCCTTTCTCCTCTGGGATTGCGACTTGAAGCTGCTTCCAATGGATAAGATCAGGCGAAACTGCATGGCCCCAGCTCATATGACCCCACTGGTCTCCAAATGGGTTCAACTGGAAGAACAAGTGGTATTGCCCGTTGAGCAGGATGGGGCCATTCGGGTCGTTGACCCAGTTCGGTGGAGAATTGAAATGGATCCTAGGCTGCCAGGGGGTGGCCGGTGCAGATGCTTCTTGACCGGCTGCCGGCTGCTGGATGAAGGCGAAGCCAGCGAAAGAAAATACCACAATAAGCAAGAAACCGCTTCCGACCCGCGCCGGTGTACGGTGGGGGATTTCCGTGAACATATCTCGATTCTACTCGGTGAATACGAAGTTAACGCGACCACAGAAGCGGAGCACATGGCACCAGTTGTGAAGCAACAGGCCACGCTCACACTCTTCCCTTTTCTCTGGGCCTCAAGCGTCGTACCCATCCCGATTGAGTCTCAACCGCTCCGCTGAACCAGCTTGCCCAGGAAAATCTTCTGCCAACGCCCGTCCAAACACGCCGTTAATCCGTCCAACAGCTACCCAGCCGGCTCAGCGCACATGTAATCCACAGTTGGAATTCTCAGGCGAGCCGGTAACAATATCGTCGAAGGCTTCTTCCCATGCTGGCTTTGATGAAGTGGAGTCGACTTCCGGTTTTGGCAGCGATTGTCTGCGTCTCCAGCGCAGCATTCCTTGCCTGTGCGGCCCAGGATGCGCCTGAGTCTTATTCGGTGCGCGGCATGGTGCTGAACAGCATTACGCGCCAGCCCATTGCGCGGGCGCTCGTCGATGCAAACTCAGATGCCGTCCTCACGGACAATCAAGGGCGCTTCGAACTCAATCTCCATGACAGCTTCACACAGATCAACGTGCGCCGTCCGGGATACAACTCCAACGGACGGAATGGATCGCATCCCGTGCGGGTCGGCGCCAACATGCCCGACCTGACCTTCTATCTCATACCCGACGCTTCCATCACCGGCAATGTGACTCTCTCCAGCGGAGACGAAGCCAGCGGCATTCACTTCATGGCTTATCGCAGACGCACCCTCAATGGCCACCCCAGTTGGATGATGCAAGGACAGGCCGTCACTAACAGCGAAGGCGTATTCCGTTTGGAGAACCTTGATGCGCCGGCCACTTATGTGGTCTGCGCCATGCCCACGCACGATCGCATTGGAGCCGTCGCGCCGGGTGCAACCAGCTTCGGCTACCCATCGGTCTGCTATCCCGATGCAGGCAACTTCTCAACTGCCAACCTGATCGCGGTTGCAGCCGGCCAGCAGGCGCAACTGGAAATCAGTCTGAACAAGCAGCCTTTCTATCCGGTATCCTTCGCCGTCAAGAATTCTCAGCCCGGCCAAGGCATGGGAATTCAGATCTACGATCCGAGCGGGCGCATGATGGGATTCTCGACGCGGTGGAATTCTGAGGAAAAGTTGGCTGAGGTGAACCTGCCCAATGGCCGCTATTATGCCGAAGCGCGGTTCGGAGGCAAGCCTCCGAGCTATGGCTGCGTCGACTTCACCGTGGCCAACGGTCCGGTCCAGGCTCTCAGCATGGTGCTGCTGCCGCTGCACCCCATCCAGGTGGAGATACACAAGGATTTCACCGCAAATCCGTTCAACGGGCTGCAAGGTGGATCTGCTCCTGCGACCTTCGTCATCGACGGTCCGCCGTTGCAAGACTTCAACCCAGGGCTCAATCTGATGCTGGTCCCCGCGGGGGAGTTTTCACGGGGCATGAATGGAGGTCTTCGCCACGTCGACGGCTCTTCGGACAACTCCCTCTTCGAAATCGACAACGTCACTCCCGGACGTTATTGGGTACAGGCAACCGCTTTCCAGGGCTATGTCTATTCCATGACAAGCGGCGGCGTCGACCTGGCTCGCGAGCCGCTGGTCATCGGTCCCGGCAACACTGCCGAGCCAATTCAGATCACAATACGCAACGACGGAGGCCAGATTTCAGGAATGGTCAAATCAACTTCTTCTATCGGTGCATCTGCGATCGGATCGAGTGTGGGCGAGATAGCCGCCATTTTTGTCTACGCCATTCCGCTTTTTCCAACCTCAGCGCAGATTCCGCAGACAATGGCGCAGAATGGCGGCCAATTCACCCTCCCCAATCTCCCGCCCGGCTCCTACCGCGTCGTCGCGTTCGATGGTTTTCAAGAGATCGATACCGCAGAAGCGCAGGAGCTGTCCCGATTGACCACCAAGGGGCAAACGGTCACAGTTGAATCCGGCGGAACGGCCAGCGTGCAACTCGACGTGACCCAGAGCCGCGCGGAAGGAGCTACCCAGTGAGGTCGATTGCCAAGGCGATTGTCCTGACCCTGGCCCTGGTCGCGGCTTGCGCCAGTTGCAGTTTCCTATATGCACAGTCGCGATCCACACCGGTCGATCCCGCGGGCATTCGCACTTCCACCGGCACTCGCGAAATCAGCGGGGTTATTCTCAACTCCAAAACCGGTCAGCCACTTGCCGAAGCCGACGTTACCCTTTTGGACACAGTGGGCCGCAAGACTATAGCGGAGACAACCAGCGATGAGGAAGGCCGTTTCTCCTTCGCCCATCTCACCGACGGCAACTTCATACTTCGCGCCGCCCATCGAGGTTACGTCGCCTCCGCGTATCAGGAGCATGAGAGCGCTTTCACCGGCATCATCACCGGCGAGGGTCTGGTTTCAACAGGCCTCCGCTTTATGCTTGCGCCGCAGGCCGTCC
>JBAWCO010000057.1:0-11782 GCA_049590315.1 Occallatibacter sp.
GAATAAAACCAACCGGTGCAGGCGCCATCCCTGCTGAAGAATTGAACTCTCCTGGAAGCGCAGGAAACTGTTCGGGACAACCATTCCGGAGCAGCAACGGGCGCGGATAAGGATGCACCTGCCCCTCCGAATCGATCAGTGCATACTCATCGGAAAAATAAGTGGCGCCTTGGCGCAGGAGTTCGGCCACCAGCGAAGATTTTCCCGCGTGTGTGGCGCCCGGCAGAAGCAAAGCTCGCTTGCCGCACAAGACAACGCCTGCATGCAAAGCCCGGAGCGTGGTCAAGCGCTGGAGCACGGCAGTGTCCAGAACCCTTACCACGGCGGTCACCAAGCCTATGGCGCTGCAGGCCGATGCCACTGTCAAGCCGTCAACCAACAGATGAAGCTCCGCTGCGACTTGAACGATGCGAAGAACTACATCCGGTTGGCAGGCCGCGTCGTCCATTCTCGGCAACGTCGGAAAAATGTAGCGTTCCAGGATGGTGTGCGCCTCAACAGACTCGGTCGCCACTCGGATGTTACAGCCGAAAGCGCAAACGCTGAAACCAAGAGTGCTAAGCAAAATATTCCTTGAGCGCACAACCATCCGCGTGACGCTAGCTTGACCAGCTAGAGCGCGATCTCTAAAAGCACAATCTTCGAAATTGTCACACGCCAGGCCATAAGAACCAGGCCCAGATTGTTAGTCTATCGATCCGCCGCCGCCGGAGTTCGCGTTCTGTGCGTGTGCCCGCTGCTGCGCCATCGTCAACGAGACGATCAATGGCAGTGCGACAACACCCAGCTTTCCTATGGCGGCGCGCCGGCTGATATTCGAGGAGTGCCCCGAAACCGTAACCAGCTTCCTCTCCTGTAGCTGGAGAATTGCTGCCTCCGCAATCTCTTCGGTTATTCCTGGGTCAAGCGTCCTCTGCATGTCTTCGGCTATCTTGGAAAGTGTCGTTGTACAGTTGCAGGCGTCCCAGGCTGCACCACTCGTCGCGTTCAAAGCGAAAACCGTTTCGTTCTCTGAGTCGATGATGACCTTTGAACCGTCTGGTAAGGGGTTGATCACCAAATTGCTTAAATTCGCGCGTTCCACTTGCATATAGACCTCTCCTTCTTCAATCAGGAAATCTCAATTTGGATGTTCGTGGAGGAAGACTGAATACTAACGGCTGGAAAGAGCATACACGACCCCGATTTATGTTGCGGAATTAGATGAGGGAATCTTCTCCATTTTAGTAATTCTTTCTACTATTACTTTCGAGTAACCTAACGTCTACGCTATCCAAGGCATCTCTAGGTCCTTAGCATTCGCGTTTCCCCGAATCTCTGCGCGCGCCGCGATTAGCACGATTTCCGTTGCGCTTATACTAGTCGAAAATCAGGGCAGCAACTGAATTGTCCTTTATCTGCTCCGGTGGTGTCGGCATCCGCACTCCTTCCGAAATCTCCGGGGCTTCACAATTACGATTGAATGAATCAGATTGGGGTTTCTCCGCTGTGCTCCGAAGTCACGAGGATGTGCAATGCGAGACGGAGGGAATTATGCCCGCGGATCGTGAGCGTTGCGAATTATTGCGAGCGCTTGTCCGGCGTCCGGGCGATGACCTGCTGTTAGATCGGCTTGCCAAGAGTGTTTGCGATTGGGATTCGCTAATCACGACAGCGAGTCAGCATGGTGTCTTGGCAATGCTTTTCTCGCGGTTGTCAGAGATAGGTACGACAGCCCCGCCAGCGGCTCAAGAGCGTCTGGAAGCGGAGTTCCACCGCAACGCGTTCCACAGCTTGGCGAATGCCTCGGAACTGATTGCCATACTCAAAGCATTCGATCGCGAGACAATCCCGGCTATCCCCTTTAAGGGCGTCGTACTGGCTGCGACGGCCTACTGCAACCTCACCACGCGTCCAGCCGGAGATTTGGATGTGCTAATCCATTACCGGAACCTTGCGCGGGCCAGTGCTCTCATGCTTGAAAGAGGCTACAAGCTGAAGAGGCCGATGACGGCCGATGGAAAACCGTTCACGGCGGAAACGTGCGAATACACATTCGTGCGACAGTCCGACGGAATGGTGGCTGAGCAGCGCTGGAAACTTGAATTTACACAGCCGGGATTCAGACGGAATCTCGGTTTGGATTGGGTATGGCCTGAACGGCGAACCGCAATGCTGGCGGGCGCAGAAGTTCCGGATCTCCGGCCGGAGATGACACTGCTGGTGCTCTGCATGCATGGATGCAAACATGCATGGTCTCGCCTGATCTGGATCTGCGACGTGGCGCAACTACTGGAATCGTTCCCTGACTTGGATTGGAGAGAGGTCACTCGAGAGGCCAAACGGTCCGGGTTGTGGCGAGCTCTTGCCCTGGGGGTGCTGCTAGCGCATAGAGTCGCGGATTCTGCTGTTCCAATCCGGCTCCTGCAGCGATTCGAGTCGGATGCTAGTGTAGGTCGTCTGGCGAGGTATATCGAAGATAACTTGTTTGATAAGCCGGGAGGCCTGCCGGCCTGCGACACACCCTATTACGTCCAAATGCTGGGATTTCGTGATCGCATCCGATTTCTGATGTCGCGAGACTTTTGGCGACCGAATGACAGAGATCTTGCGGCCATCCAACTGCCGAAATCGCTCAGCCCACTTTACTATTTAGTACGACCCATTCGCATATTCTTGAATAAATTGGCGAGGTAAGGCTCAAATGCCAGCACACACGAATCGTATGTTGTCCAAAAAATACTCGTCGAAAAACCGGATCGTGGACATCGTGTCGAAGTTGGCCCAAATCAAATGTCTCCGAGGTTCGTCTTCTGGAGACTACTTTGAATCACACATAGATAGACCGCTTTGAATCACATATGAATGGAGTCGATCGGGCGTCCCCGGCCCCGAACCAATTTCCCGCATCCAACGGATGCAAACCACAACTCCCGGCGCCTCCCCATACGCAAATTCCCCACCCCTCTCGCCTCACTCCCAGTAAATGCTCTACTCTTGCCTTTGAAGCGCATGAAAGACTTCCTCATCAATCTCCGCGATGCCGTCGTCCAAGCCCTCGATCACGACGTCATCAACACCTCCAAGGCTGTGGCCTACTCCGGGATGCTCATGCTCTTTCCCGCAGTCCTCGTCCTCACCACACTCCTTGCCCTCGTGCCGGAGGGGACCACGCTGGGAAGCGAGTTTCGCTCCACTTTCCTGCAGTTTCTGCCCTCTGACACTTTGAGCCTGCTGCAGTCCTATCTACTGTCTCGCAGCAACCATTCCGGCCAGGTCATCCTCTCCGCAACCACTCTCAGCGTCTTTGCCGGCCTCGGCATGATGCTCTCCCTCATGGAGGGTTTTCGCCGCGCCTACCATCTCCCACGAGATGCCTGGAGTTTTTGGGGACGCAGGATCCGCGCTTTCATGCTGGTCCCTCTTGCTCTGCTTCCGTTGTCTCTGGCTACCCTGGTGGTAGTCTTTGGCCACCAGATCGAAACCTGGATGATCAACAATGCTGACCACGAGCTGCGCCTCATCGTGCTCGTCTTTTGGAGGCTTGTGCGTTGGTCCATCGCTTTGCTCACCGGCGTCGCCGTCCTCAGCGCCCTCTATCACTTCGGCACCAGGCGCAAAGAGCATTGGTTATGGGTCGCTCCCGGCGCCATCACCGCGACGCTGATCTGGTTTCCCACCACGCTCGCCTTCGGCTGGTACGTCACCCGCATCGCCGACTACTCCGTGTTCTATGGCCCCTTTGGCGCCGGAATCGCTACCCTTGTCTGGCTCTATATCACCGCGTTCAGCGTCCTCATCGGTGCTGAGCTCAACGGAGCCATCTTCCTCAATCGCCTATCGAAATCCGAGGCTTCTGGCCAAATCTGATTCGGCCGTTCGCGGTCAGTGACACCACTCACGGACCAACGTCCCTCCCGCCGTGCATACTTGATGAAGCAGAGGTCTATTCCCCAGCCTCCAGCTACAGGTTTTGACCGCGGGGTGAAGTGGCGGAGCCCCCACGGACAGCGCTTCGTCCATGGGGTGTAACACTACCCCCCCGTGTACAATGAAACGGGTCCCAATCCACTAGAATTTCTTACCCAACTGAACCTTTTTGGAGCAACTCCATGCCCTACGCAGAACTTAGCCCGAATGATGTTCCATCACAACGCCGCGCAAAAATTGTAGCTACTCTTGGGCCCGCCTCCAATACCGAGCCCGTCTTCCGGGACCTGGTTCGCGCCGGCGTCGACGTGGTTCGCCTGAACTTCTCCCATGGCACCCACGAGGAGAAGCTGACACTCATCCAGATGATCCGCAAAGTGAGCCGCGAGGAGCGCAAGCCGCTCTGTATCCTTGCCGACCTGCAAGGCCCCAAGATTCGCACTTCCAAACTTAAGGATCACCAGCCGGTACTGCTCAAAGCCGGCGGCCGCCTCACCATCACGCCCCGTGACGTTCCGGGAACCGCGTCCCTGGTGGGAACTACCTTCAAAACCCTGGCTGAAAACGTTGAACAAGGCTCACGCATTCTGCTCTCCGACGGTCTCATCGAACTCCGCGTGCATGAAGTCGTTGACGACGATGTGGTCTGCGAAATCATCAACGGCGGCATGCTCGGCGAAAACAAGGGCATCAACCTGCCGGGCATTGCGGTCCGCGTCCCCTCGCTCACTGAAAAAGACTCCGAAGATCTTGAATTCGCGCTCAAGAACGGCGTTGACGCCATCGCCGTCTCCTTCGTTCGAACCGCTGAAGACGTCCGCTTGGTCCGCAATCGCGTCTCCGCCTACGGCAGCGAGACCTGGATCGTCGCCAAACTTGAAAAGCCCCAGGCCATTGAGCATCTCGACAGCATCCTGCTCGCAGCCGACGGCATCATGGTCGCCCGTGGTGATCTGGGCGTCGAGGTTCCACCGGAGAAAGTTCCCGCCATCCAGAAGCACATCATCCGCCGCGCGGCCGAGTACTCCAAGCCCGTCATCACCGCTACGCAAATGCTTGAATCCATGATCGAGAATCCCCGGCCCACGCGCGCCGAAGTTTCCGACGTCGCCAATGCGGTTTATGACGGCACAGACGCAGTCATGCTCTCTGGCGAATCAGCCGTTGGCAAGTATCCCGTCGAGACCGTCGCCATGATGGCGCGTATCGTGACTGAAGCCGAGATTCACATCAAGGAACTCACTTACTCCGAGCCTCGTCAGCGCCTCAGCCGTCTCTCCATCGCGGAAACCATCTGCGAAGCCACGGCCCACGCCGCCGACGATCTTGACCTGCGCGGCATCGCACTCTTCACTGAATCCGGCGCCACCGCCCGTCAGCTTTCGAAGTACCATCCCTCAGCGCCCATCTTCGCGCTCAGCCCTCTCGACATCACCATCAACCGCCTGAACCTGCTCTGGGGCACCACTCCCATTCGCTGCCCCAAGGTCAACTCCACTGAGGCCCTGGTCGACGTCGCCGAGAGCCTGCTTGAGCAGCATGGGTACGTGCGGCCTCGCGAAGTCATTGCCATCGTTGCCGGAACCCGCACCAAATCTGGTTCCACAAACTTCCTCCGCCTCCACGTTCTCGGCGAACACAACCAGGAAGGCATCCGCTTCTTCACTCCACACGATGAGGATGCAGTCCCGACGCCACCCGCGGAAGAGTCGCCCGCACCCGCCAAGCCGAAACGCCCATCACCCACGCCGGCCAAGTCGAGCCCCCGCCACAAGTAGTCGGCCAAGTACAACACAAAAACGCCACTCTCGATTGGGAGTGGCGTTTTCGTGTTTGGCGATCGAGTGCGCCGGCCGCTATTTCGCCGCCAACTGTCGCACGACGTACTGCAGAATCCCGCCGTGCTCGAAGTACTCGATCTCCTGAGGCGTATCAATGCGCACCTTCGCATCAAACTCCTTCACCTCGCCCTCAGTCGTGGTTGCCTTTACGCGCAGAGTCTTCCCCGAAGCAAACCGCTCCGTCAAAAGCGCCGCCAATCCAGGAAAGTCATAAATCTCCTCGCCCATCAACCCCAGCGAAGCCGCACTCTGCCCCTCCTCGAACTGCAGCGGCAGAATCCCCATGCCTACCAGGTTCGACCGGTGAATGCGCTCAAAGCTCTCCGCAATCACCGCTCGCACTCCCAGCAGATTCGGCCCCTTCGCCGCCCAGTCGCGCGACGAGCCGGAGCCATACTCCTTGCCCGCCAGAATCACCAGCGGCACGCCCCGTTCCGCATACTTCACGCTAGCGTCGAAGATCGACATTCCCTCGCCTTCAGGCAGCAACCGTGTCACGCCGCCTTCAGTCCCCGGCGCAAGCTTGTTTCGCAGGCGCACATTCGCAAATGTCCCGCGCACCATCACTTCATGGTTCCCGCGACGCGATCCGTACGAGTTGAAGTCCGACGGCTTCACCCCGTGCTCTGAGAGATACTTCCCCGCCGGCCCGTTCGCCTTGATGTTGCCTGCCGGAGAAATATGATCCGTGGTCACCGAGTCGCCCAGCACCGCCAACACACGCGCGCCCACAATATCCTTCACCGGTGCAGGCGTCTGCGTGATCCCGTCAAAATACGGTGCCTTGCGAATGTAGGTCGAGTCTGGCTCCCACTGGTAAACATCGCCCGTCGGAAACTTCAATCCCTGCCAGTTCGCGTCCCCGTCTGAAACCGTCGCGTACTCCTTGCGGAAACTCTCGCTCGACAGCCCCTTTTCAATTGCATCCGCAACCTCTTGCTGCGTCGGCCAAATGTCCTTCAAATAAACCGGCTGCCCGGTCCCGTCCGTACCCAATGGCTCAATATCGAAGTTATGCCCGATCCGGCCGGCCAACGCATACGCCACCACCAGCGGAGGGCTCATCAGGTAATTCGCCCGCACATCCACATTCACGCGCCCCTCAAAGTTGCGGTTGCCGCTCAGCACGCTCACAGCCACCAACCCATGCTCGTCAATGCTCTTTGAAACATCCGTCGGCAGCGGCCCTGAGTTCCCAATGCAAGTGGTGCATCCGTACCCCACCACGTTGAACCGCAGCTTTTCGAGATACGGCAGCAGCCCCGCCTTCGTGTAGTAGTCCGTCACCACCCGCGAACCCGGCGCCAGCGAAGTCTTCACCCACGGCGGCACCGTCAGCCCCTTTTCGACAGCCTTCTTCGCCAATATTCCCGCCGCTACCATCACCGACGGATTGGACGTATTGGTGCAGCTCGTAATCGCCGCAATCACTACCGACCCATGATCCAGATAGGTGTCCGGATTGACCCCGAACCGTTCCTTCACCGTAGTCGTCAGGTGCACCGGAACTCTATCCGCTACACCAGTGTCCATCACCGCATCGCGCTTCCAGGGAACCGCCGTCCGCATTCCCAGCGGCTTCGCCGTCGGCGCCAGCAGCGAGGGCAACTGCTGCTGAAAACTCGCCGCCGCGTCCTTCAGCAATACGCGATCCTGCGGCCGCTTCGGGCCCGCCACGCTGGGCTCAACAGCGCTCAGGTCCAGTTCCAGCGTCTGCGTGTACTCAGCCTCCGCCGACTCGGCCCTGTGGAACAGCCCTTGCGCCTTGTAGTAAGCCTCCACCAGCGCAATCTGATCCTCACTGCGCCCCGTGAGCCGCAGATAGCGCAACGTCTCGGCGTCCACCGGGAAGATGCCGCAGGTCGCCCCATACTCAGGAGCCATATTGCTGATCGTCGCCCGATCCGCCAGCGGCAGCTCTGCAATGCCACTCCCATAAAACTCCACAAACTTGCCCACAACTCCCAGTTTGCGCAGCGCCTGCGTCACCGTCAGCACCAGGTCCGTCGCGGTCGCGCCCTCGCGCAGCTTGCCGGTCAGCTTGTAGCCCACCACCTGCGGCACCAGCATACTCACAGCTTGCCCCAGCATCGCCGCCTCGGCCTCAATGCCGCCCACACCCCACCCCAGCACACCCAGCCCGTTAATCATCGTCGTATGCGAGTCGGTGCCCACCAGCGTGTCGGGATACGCAAACATCTCCCCGCCAATCTCCGTCGTAAACACCACCCGCGCCAGGTATTCCAGATTCACCTGGTGGCAAATCCCCATCCCCGGCGGCACGGCACTGAAGTTGCGGAACGCCGTCTGTCCCCACTTCAAAAACGCATACCGTTCACGGTTTCTCTGGAACTCCAGCAGCGCATTGGCGTCGTAGGCGCCCGCCGTCCCAAACTCATCCACCTGCACAGAATGGTCAATCACCAGCTCCGCCGGCACCAGCGGATTCACGCGCTCCGGGTCGCCGCCGAGCGTCTTGATCGCATCCCGCATCGCCGCCAGGTCCACCACCGCCGGCACCCCGGTAAAGTCCTGCATCAGCACCCGCGCCGGCATGTAAGCAATCTCCCGGCTGGGCTCGGCCTTTGCATCCCATTTGCCCAGAAACTCAATGTCCGCTGCCGTCACATTCACGCCATCCTCGCGGCGCAGCAGGTTTTCAAGCAGAATCTTCAAGCTGAAGGGCAAGCGGCTCAGGTTAAAGCCGCGCGCCGTCAGCGCCGGCAGGCTAAAGAACGTATAGGTCCGCCCACGCGAAGTAAGCGTAGTCCGGCTGGCAAAGCTGTTCATATTGAGGAAGCCTTTCTATCCGCCCAACGGCGGATGGATCACGAGAAGTCAAAATCAAACCTGTCCGCAAACGGGCTGGATGCGTTTTGCAATAACGGCGCGGCTTTGCCCGAGCCGATAAACGCAATATCACCACTAAGGCTTGACGGGCTACGGAAGGACTCAATCTCAGACACGCTTTGTAACAAGGGCACGACTTCAGACATGCTTTGCAACAATGGCACAACCTCAGACGTGCTTTATAACAAGGGCGCGACTTCAGACATGCCTTGTAACAAGGGCACGACTTCAGTCGGGCCGATAACGTCAACAAAATGAGCCGGGCTTTAGCCCCTGCCAAACGCCCTCCCGGAGCGCGCAGGCCACGGGATATCCGAAAAACTGTCAACGGGATAGATTACTCAGCGGGAGGAGCGCCGTCCACGGTCAGGCCGGCCGCGGCGAAACCGCTTCAACACAGGCGTCGAGGAAATGCGAACTGCGGAACGGCTAAACATAGCGCACACCAAAATTCTAGCGCGCCGCAGCGATTCACGGAAGCCGCATTTTCAAGCCACAATCTTCGGCACTGGCGCGGTCTCTGGTTTGTGGGTAGTCCAACCGGAACGTCGAAATCGGGCCGGGTGCCCCATACTAACCGCGCTCTCTGTGGTTAGTATGGGTTACGACGAAGCCCAAACCCAGTTAAGACTTGTCATCTTGAGCGAAGCGTAGCGAAGTCGAAAGATCTGCGGTTGCTCTTCGGTTGCCGCTCAGAAGCAAAGAACCCACATTTCGCAAGCCACAACCCTTGCTGGCGGCGGAATGTCCGATTTGCCGTTGATTGAACCAAGACTCCAAGAACCACTAGCGGCTCAACTTAAGCTCATGCGGCCACAAAGTAGTTTCCCTTCGAGTACAGCTGATTTTGGCGGGGATCCTGCCGAAGATAAAGGACACATACGGCCGCAGCAATCTCCCGACGCTCGCTTCCACACTTCCCTTGCACGACGCGCCCGTCTTCCGTACGGAATTCGTACTTCACCAGATAACTGCCCCGGGTTCCACGGGTACACCCTGTTACTAGACCCGCCGCTGGCAGGCCCTCGGCTAACAACCTCCGTTCACTGCGCAAGCCCATCAAGAATACAAAAACAGACGGCCCGAATATGAGAGAAGCCAGAAACCATTCAGATTCTTTGCTGAATTCGGGTAGGTGAACTAAATCGGTGCTGAGAGGCAACCACCAAAAGAAAGATCACTCCCAGGCAGCCGGGTGGTTTACATCTGGATCTGTCGGAAGATACCGGACGGTAAGAGACTTAAATTGCTCGACGTCGTTTCGCAACTGCCAAGGCAGCTCCGCCTCGCCCTTATAGGACTTGCTGTTAGCACTGAAGGTATAAACAATCTCCGAGTTTTTCATCTTCCGCGTTCGGGTGATTTCACCGACAGTTACGCTGCTGTCACCGCGCAACGCCGCCCTATGCTCTGTCTGTCGCACGGTGTTCATACCAGCCCAGACAGCGGCAGCCACGGCGAAGGCCAGAAACGCCGGAGCCAGGAGTGTTAAATAAATACCGTTTCCCGTCGCGCGTACCCTTCGCGGCAGCGGGCCGGTAAGTTCACTTGGGATTTGGACATCCATTTCGCGTCACTTTCTCGCCTCGGGCAATAGAGACTGCCCGTCGAACGCGTAGACGCTTTCGACGGGACTTGCATGAGAGGTAGTAATCTCTCAGCGCGTGTTGAATTCAGTCCGAGTTATATGACCAGTATAGGGTGCTGCCCGGACCTCAAGGTCGGGGAATGCCGCCTGCGGATTCATTAACAATGTAAAGAAAGCACTCCATTAATTTGGAGTTCCGGCCGGGTGATCGCCAATCTAGGAACCACACCGTTTCAGACTGTTCAATCTCCTTTGCGAATTGAAGACAAGAAGCTATCCTCGAATCGCAAGCCACAGGAGCCCGAATGCCCTCACGCATCACCCATCTGCCACTCGCGGCCACTCTCCTTTTCTCCGCAACAACCTTCAGCCAGACCATGTCCATGCCCTCGGCAACCGCGCCCGCCGCGCCGCCAGCCGCCGCCACTTGGCCCACCTCCGACGGCACCGTAGTCCTCCCCAACTTCCGCTTCGGCACTGGCGAAACGCTGCCTGAACTCAAGCTCCACTACCTCACCCTCGGCACACCCCACCGCAACGCCAACGGCCACGTCGATAACGCGATTCTCCTGCTCCACGGCACCGGCGGCAACGCCCACTCCCTCATGAATCCCCTCTTTTCGAACGTCCTCTTCGGTCCCGGCCAACCTCTCGACATCACCAAGTATTTCCTCATCCTTCCCGACGACATCGGCCAGGGCCAAAGCTCCAAGCCATCCGACGGCCTGCACGCCCACTTCCCCGCCTACGACTACGACGACATGGTCCGCAGCCAGCACCTCATGCTCGACGAAATGAAGATCGACCATCTCCGCCTCATCCTCGGCACGTCCATGGGCTGCATGCAGTCCTTCGTCTGGGGTGAAACTTACCCCGGCTTCATGGACGCCCTCGCGCCCTTTGCCTGCCTGCCCGTCCAGATCGCCGGCCGCAACCGCATGATGCGCTACATGGCCATTCAGGCCATCAAACAGGACCCGGCATGGCTCGACGGCGAATACAAATCTGAGCCGATTCAAGGTCTGCGCAATGCCAACGAAATGCTGCTCGTCATGGGCTCCAGTCCGCTCCAGATGCAGAAGCAGGCCCCCACCCGCGACCAGGCTGAAAAATATGTCGACCAGTACCTGGCGCGCACTCTCGCCACCACGGACGCCAACGACCTGATCTACTACACCAACGCCAGCCGCAACTACGACCCCAGCCCAAATCTCGAAAAGATCACCACGCCCCTTCTCTGGATCAACTCAGCAGACGACTACATCAACCCGCCCGAACTCGGCATCGCCGAAAGAGAAGTCAAACGCATGCCCAACGCCCGCTTCATCATGATTCCCATCTCCGACGCCACACGCGGCCACGGCACTCATACAGTCGCAGCAGTCTGGAAGAATTACCTCATCGAATTTCTGAAATCCACGGAGCCCAAGCCCTAGCCCAGCCGAATACTCTTCGACCCCCGCGACACTAGTACTACTGTGTTATAAGAATCCACGAAGACAGCACGGACAACGAGGCAGTGAGTGGGCGAGGTGGGTTGCGATCTGGCGTCGCAGTGTGGCAATGGATTGAGGATTATGCCGTTCTGTTCTTA
>JBAWCO010000058.1:0-8163 GCA_049590315.1 Occallatibacter sp.
GAACGATCGCGCGGGACATTGGCATCCGCACCTGATGTTTTTCGTTTCACAAGCCAGCGCCGAAACCTGGGGGGCGAATCAGGCGGATTCTCCGATCATTGCAGATGAGGTTGGAACCGATCGACTGACCATATTTATGGTTCCGGTCAGCAAGTGGTCGGATGGTACGGATGATTCCCCGCATGACCATTGACCTGACGGCGGTCAATTTGTGCGGATTCTGAAAAGATGCTGTAAGACTATTGTTCCGCTGCCCACTCGGAGATGGCGAGGGTGAGAAGCAATACGCGGCGAAGGCCCACTTCGCGGTCTTTAGCGCTGTACCACTCGGCTTGCGTGTGGGCGCCCCCGCCCTCGCCTCCTGCTCCCATGGATAAGGATGGAATGCCGAGGGAGAGCGGGATGTTGGCGTCAGTGGAACCAAGGCGGAGATCGGTGCGGAGGCCCAGATGACGGTCGACAGCGCGCAGAGCTTCGAGTAAGGGCGAGTCGGCGGGAAGGTGAGCCGCGGGGCGGTCGCCAATTCTTTCGATGGAAAAAGTCAGTGGGCCGTGGTTGCGGCCTGGAAGCGCTTTTGCGGCGCGGTTCGATATTTCAACGGCATCTTCAACGGCGCGGTACAGAGCAACTTCAAGGCGAAGTAACTGGTCTGCGCTGGTGGAACGGAAATCGATGGAGGCCTCAACGCTTTCCGGGATGGAATTGACACTGGTGCCGCCCTGGATGGTTCCGATGTTCAGTGTAGTGCGCGGCTCTTCGGGAAGCGGAGTTTGGGTGAGAACCGCCAAGGCCGATGCGAGAGCAACGATGGGATTCGGAGTGCCCGCATCAGTAAAACTGTGACCGCCGGGACCGGCAACATTGACACGGAAGCGACGGCTGCCCAGACCCTGCGTCACGGCGGTGTCCGCGCCGGCGCCATCGAGGACGATGTGCGCAGCGATTCGGCCTGCGAGAGCGCTTTGGTTGTAAAGGTGCCGCACACCGCGCAGATCGCCTTCGCCCTCCTCCCCTACGTTGCCGAGGAAGATGAGCTGCGCGGGCAACTGAGCTTTGGCATGGATCAGAGCATGAGCAATGGCCAGCATGCCGACGACGCCAGCGCAGTTGTCGCATGCGCCGGGAGCTTCAAGGCGGTCGCCGTTGATGATCGGGTTCAAGCCTGTCTTTTCGGGAAATACGGTATCGAGATGCGCCGAGAGGACGACGACTGGGCCGGTACTCTCAGGAGAAAGCTGCTGGGCGGGGAGAAATCCGAAGACATTACCGACGGAGTCAGTTTGCAACTGCTGGAGCCCGATCTCGGTAAAGCGTGCGGAGAGCCAGGCCGAGCGGGCTTCTTCACCGAAAGGCGGCGCGGGAATGGCGACGAGGTCAGCCTGCCAATCCATGATCACTTTTGGATTTCCGTGGAGCCAGGCGAAAGCGGCATGGACAGGCCTTTGCGCGGCCAGCGCCGTGACTCTTGAGAAGGCCGAAGTTCGGGAGAGCGAAGGCATGGCGATGGTTTCAGGGTAGCAGGGGCAGATAGGGAGGAGGGAATGAGGCCGGGATTCCAGCGAGGGTTGCGGTTTAGACGCGAACTAACTTCTTGCTCTTTTTTTCTTCGTACATGGCCTGATCGGCCAGGGTCATCAGTTCCTTCAAGGACTGCTTGCCGTGCTCTTCCATGGTGGCGAAGCCGGCGCTGATGCTGAAGGGTAAACCATGGCCGGCTTTCGAGTTCCACGCGATTGAGGCCGCCTCCAGGCGCTGTGCGGCAATTGAGATTTCCACATGGCTGCACTGGCAGACCACGGCAAATTCATCGCCACCGATGCGCCCCATTACATCGGTTTCGCGAAATATTTGCCTAAGGATCTCTGCTGTTTCGGCGAGGAACGCGGAGCCTGTCACATGGCCCAGGGAATCATTGATTTCCTTCAGGCGATCCAGATCGACGAACAGGACGGATAGAGGGAGCTGGGAACGACGAGCCAGGCGCAACGCCTGTTCGGCCAGTAGAGAAAAGCCGCGAAGATTGTAGAGCCCAGTTAACTCGTCCCGGAGAGTGAGGTCCTGAATCCTCTTCTCCATAGCATGGACGCGCCAGGCAAGAACCACTAGCAGAACTACCGCAAGGACGGTGGCTACGGACGTAAAAATCGAAGTGACATAATGTTCAGGAATCACGTGTGCGTGGAGCATCCGAGCTCTTCCGAGTTCGCGCAGAAAAGGCAACACCAGAAGAATTGGCAATAGTATTCGGGCAATCGTGCTTCCGATCCCGCGCCCAAGGAAAATGACAAAGACTCCGTGCTCGGCGCGTCGAAGCATCGCCACCGCGGTCAGGAGGGCAAGAGCAAAAAGTGTCTGGGGCGATGTCCCAATGGATGCGGATTGGCCAAAGACATGAAGTGCGCCAAAGCCAAAGCTGGAAAGCAGTACAAGAACGAGAAGACAAAGGCAGACGATGACAATGTCCGCAGCGCGAACGATGAAGCGATGTTTCGCGCGGACGAAGATCATGGAGAGCCCCAGAAGCGCGAAGGCGCCCGCTGGCTGCAGAGACATTTTACCTGGCAGCAGAGGGAGCAATTTGCTGCTGAAAGAAGGCAGAGTATCGACGCCAAAGGGGAAATGAAATCCCCACTCGATGAGCCGGAAAACGGCTAGAAGCGTCACCGCGACAGCGAGAATGAGGCTCAGCCTGTGTATCCGGTTGTTGTGCCATGGCTCCGAGAGTCGAAGGCTCAACGCGCTGAACAAGACGGCGATAGCGGAGTCGGCTTTCATGGCCTGCCAGCCGAGCGGGAATGTCCGGCCGAGCGAAGGGATGAGCCATCCGGACAGTGTAAAGAGAGCAATCGCAATCGCCACGATCAGCGCCGGGCGCTTGGCCAGCTCAAGCCTCTTCAACAAGGCTGGATCGGGTTCGTTCGTCGACAAAGCCGGAATAGATAGAGGCATCGTTGAGGCGCAGCAATCCTAAGTCAGCAATTTGTGAGAGAGATTCTTCGTGGACCTATATTGAAGTGTATCGCGCAGATCGACCTGCTGAAGCCCGGGATCATGCAACTTTGGAGGGGGCGTCGAGGCCATTTCAGGGGACAGACAGTGTTGCTCGGAGACGTAGTGCAAGCATTTGGGCACTCCGCGCTGATACACTCTCGACTGGCCGCATTGCAGGATTGTTCGCGACCCTTATTCAGGAAAATGACGCAAATCGCTCCGATTTCAACTATCAATGACCTTTTTCTCCGGATCGCCGGAGCAGCGAACCCGCGCGCCGTTCTGTGGCAGGACGAGTTTGGGAAATGGCAACCGATTTCTTCGGATCAGATTTACCAGCGAGTTCGTGCTTTGGCGGAGGCCTTCCTGGGCTGGGGCGCGAAGAAGGGCGATCGTATTGCACTGATCTGCGAGAACCGCTGGGAGTGGGCGGTGAGCGATTTTGCCACCCTGGCGATTGGCGCCGCAGATGTACCGATCTATCCAACGCTGACGGGCGAGCAGGTTGCGTGTCTGATTCGAGATGCGGGTTGCCGCATTGCTTTAGTCTCGACGCGGCAACAGTACGACAAGCTGAATGCGGTGCGCGGGAAAACGCAACTGGAACGGATCCTGATGATGGACCCCGGGACGCCGGAGGGAGCGATTGCCTTCAGCTCAGTAATGGCAGGAGCCGACGAACGCGGAAGCGAGCACGATCCGGTCTTCGACGCGCTAATGCGCAGCGTGGAACCGAAGGATCTGGCTACGCTGATATACACGTCGGGAACAACCGGAGAGCCGAAGGGCGTGGCGCTGACGCACGGTAATATTGCCGCGAACCAGAACATTGCCGCCGCGGATTTCGATTTTGGCCCGACGGATGCGTGCATTTCGTTTTTGCCGCTCTCGCACATTACAGCGCGCGCGCTGGACTACGTGATGTACAGCTACGGGGCGCAAGTGGCGTATTGCTCGAAGTTCGACACGCTGCCGCAGGCGATGAAGGAAATCAGACCGACGGTGCTGGTGGGCGTTCCTCGTGTGTACGAGAAGATCCGCCAGGCTGTGGAACAGAAGTCCGCGGCGTCGCCGGTGAAGAAGCGGATGCTGGCGTGGGCGATTGGATTGGGCGCGAAACATCAAGATACGGTCTACCACGGGCGCAAGCCGTCGTCGGTGCTGTGGAATCTGGCTCAAAAGCTGGTGTATTCGAAGGTGATGGAAGCATTCGGGGGGCGGGTAAGGATTTTTGTTTCAGGAGGCGCGCCACTGGGAATCGACACTGCGCACTGGTTCGCCTCAGTGGGTATTGCCCTCTGGGAGGGTTACGGACTGACGGAGACCTCGCCGGTGATTGCGCTGAATACTCCGCTGCATCAGCGGATGGGCACCGTGGGGCTTCCGTTGTCGAATGTGGAATTGAAGCTGGCTGAGGATGGAGAACTGCTGGTTCGCGGACCGTCGGTATTCGGCGGCTACTGGCAAAAGCCTGAGGCGACTGCGGAGTGTTTCGACGAGGAGGGGTATTTCCGGACTGGAGACATAGCTCATTTGGACGGGGATGGATTTCTTTCTATCACCGACCGTAAGAAGGAATTACTGAAGACCTCTGGCGGCAAGATGGTTGCGCCGCAGCCGATTGAGAACAAGCTGAAGAACAATGTGCTGGTGGCAGAGGCGGCACTGGTTGGCGACAAACACAAATTCATTTGCGCGCTGCTGTCGCCGAATTTTGTAGCGTTGGAAAATTGGGCGAAGGATCACGGAATTGAAGTGAAGCCGCGAGCGGACCTGGTGGCTGAGAGCCAGGTGATTGCGCTTTACGGCGAGATTGTGCGCGAGGTTAACGGAGGGCTGGCGAACTTTGAGACGCTGAAGCGGTTCAAGGTGGTGGCCGACGAGTGGACCCAGGAATCGGGAGAGCTAACGCCTTCAATGAAGCTGAAGCGACGCACGATTATGGCTCGATACGCGGCGGTGATCGCCGAGCTCTACGCGGACGAAGCAACCGCACAAGGCGAACGGGATAGGTAAGACCTCTGCCGAGTTCCTTGCCGAAGAGGGCGCGCTTGGTCCACATGCGATGGAGGCCACGGAAGAAGGGGGCTCCCCATGCGCCGACGGCCAGCAGGCTGCCAAAAAGGACGACCGCATCGATGCTTTCTCGACCAGCAACGGACCAGTAGGCGCCGGGTTCCAAGTTGAGCCAGAGGGCAAACTCGTCGAGGGTGAGTGCGGCTCCGACGCCATAACTAATGGACATCAAGCGGCTGAAGAAGATGGACATCTCCGTGTGCTTCTGTCCCAGGTCGAGCAGCCAGCCATAGCCTACAAGCAGCAGGATGAGGATGCCCCACACCAGGTGATGAATATGGTGGCCGCGGACCATGACCCACTGGAATGGGCCCTGTTGATGGACGATGCCGCTGACCAGCAAGCGCACGCCGGCGAAGGTGAGGGTGAAAGAGACCGAGGCGAGAAACATGCGGCGGCGAGGCCGGTCGGGGATGGTGGTGCGGACCAGGAATCCAAGGCGCGTCAACTGGAGCAACACCAGTAACAAGACGATAACCAGGCCGGCGAAGGCCAGCAGTAACAGGGCTCCAGTTCCGGGCATATCTAACTATTATGGAGCGTGATTGCCGGGGAAGCGGCGGTCGAGGGGGAATATCTACGAGGAGCGTGAGCGTTGTCACGATTTTGCTTTACAGCAACGGCGTACACTGGTTAAGGCGTCGAGACCGGGCAATTCTGCCTGGTGGAGGCGAACAGATTCGGGGCTACTCCCGGCGCGGCTGCAAATTGAAGTTTTGAGTGGCTGCGCAATTTTGACCAGGAGATTTTACGATGCGTGTTGCTTTGTTGACGGGCGGCGGCGACTGCCCCGGACTGAATGCGGTGATCTACGCGGCCGTGAAGAAGGGCATCAACCACTATGGCGATGAGTTCATTGGTTTCCTGAACGGCTGGCGCGGCGTGCTGGATAACAACTTCATCCCGCTGACCCTGGAAAACACCGATGGCATTCAATTGAAGGGCGGAACGATTCTGCACTCTTCGCGAACCAACGTGAAGAAGATTCCGGGTGGAATTGAGAAGGTGCAGGAAGTGCTGAAGATCAACAAGATCGACGCGCTAATTGCACTGGGCGGCGATGACACGCAGTCAGTGACGCTGTTTCTAAGCGAGCACGGCGTGCCGAGCGTGGGCGTTCCGAAGACGATTGATAACGACATCAGCGGCACCGATCAGACCTTCGGATTCGACACCGCGGTGATGATTGCTACCGAGGCTGTGGACCGCATTCATACCACTGCCGACTCGCATAACCGCGTTGTGGTGGTTGAAGTGATGGGCCGCGATGCGGGGTGGATTGCTTATGCCTCCGGTGTGGCCGGCGGCGCGCACGTGATACTGGTTCCGGAAAAAGAAATCGACATTGACCACGTATGCGCGCTGTTGAAGTACAACTACGATCACGGCAAGCACTACGGCGTGGTGGTGGTGGCCGAGGGCTGCCATCTGCCTGAGGTTGGGCAGGTGACTGGTTCGACGCAAGTGGACTCGTTTGGACACGCGCGGCTTTCGGGTATTGGCGAAGCGCTTGCCGAGTTGATTGAGAAGAAGACCGGATTTGAAACGCGCTCAGTGAACCTGGGACACACGCAACGTGGCGGGGTTCCTACGGCTTTTGATCGCGTCCTGGGACAGCGCTACGGACTGCACGCGATCGACATGGTTCACGACAAGAAGTGGGGCCGGATTGCGGTGTTGAAGGGGTTGGACGTTACCGACATCACGATCAAGGAAGCGATTGCTTCGAATCGGCGGCTGGATCAGCGGTTCTTCGATGTGATTGCGGATCTGGAAGCGAAGGTCTAAGCGAATACTTAGTTTCAGAATGCGAAGGCCATCCTCATTGCGAGGGTGGCCTTTTGCTTTGTGTGCGTGCCGGGGAGTCAGAAGCGATTGCGTTACAGTGGGGTGTGAACTATCGACTCTACAAGCCGGAGGACTTTGCCGCGCTCTATGCGATTGAGCAAGTTTGCTTCCAGCCGCCTTTCCGTTTCAGTCGGGCGTACATCAGGCAGCTTGTGAGCAGCGCCGATGCGGCTACCTGGATTGCCGAGGAAGAGGGACGGATGGCGGGCTTTGCGATAGTTGAATGGGAACCGGATGTCGACGGGACGATTGCATACATTCAAACTCTGGAGGTGGCTCCAGAGCAACGCGGAGGCGGCGTGGGCGCGAAACTGCTGGGACGCATTGAGGGATCTGCTCGCGAGGCAGGCGCTGACCGGATATGGCTTCATGCGGATGCTGAGAACTTCGGCGCGATTCGTTTGTACGAGAGGCATGGCTACCGGCTCAATGGCAGAGAAGAGGACTATTATGCGCGGGGGCGCGCGGCGCTGGTTTACTTAAAGTCGCTGGAGACGGGACTGGGCAGTTAGGCCTGGGAGTTAAACGGGGGAGTTAGTGGTTCGAAGAGATGTGACGAGGGTCAGCCTCGATATTTGAATCGCGAGTAGAATAGAAGTACACCCCATGTCTATCAGCAATCCCAACCTGCCTAAATCGATCTTGGCTTTCAAGACATATACGGGCCAGATGTTTGTTCACGATCTGCTGGCGGGCATCACGGTGGGGCTGGTGGCGCTGCCGCTGGCGATGGCGTTCGGCATTGCATCAGGGGTGACTCCGCAGGCTGGGCTTTACACGGCGGTAGTGGCGGGCTTTCTGATCTCGGCGCTTGGCGGCTCACGCACGCAGATTGGCGGACCTACCGGGGCATTCGTTGTGATTGTGGCGGGAATTGTGGCCCGGTTCGGTATGAGCGGATTGGCGCTGGTGACGTTGATGGCCGGGATTCTGCTGCTGGTAATGGGCCTGACCGGACTGGGCGCGGCGGTTCGATTCATCCCGCGGATGGTGGTGATCGGGTTCACCAATGGCATTGCGATTCTGATTGCTTCGACGCAGATCAAGGATTTTTTCGGACTGCGGACCGGCGCTGTTCCGAGCGAGTTTCTGCCTCGGATCAAATTGCTGGCCGAGCATTTCAAGAGCCTGAATCCTGCGGCACTTGGGCTGGGGCTGGGCACGCTAGCGATGCTGATCGTGCTGCCGCGCTTCTTCAAGCGCGTTCCGGCGTCGATTGTGGCATTGCTGGTTTGTACGGGAATCAGC
>JBAWCO010000059.1:0-2923 GCA_049590315.1 Occallatibacter sp.
TGATCAGGCGATAGCCATAAGGCGCGGGCAATGAGGAACAGAGAAATGATACCGAAAAGACTCGGAACTACCGCTTGTCGCATTCGCATAAGATCCAAATCCCCTCTTTGGCTCTAGTCGCGCCGCAAGTTCAAGGCCACATGATGCCGCGCGTCCCAGGCCTCGATCATGAGACCTGGGAGTTCCCAACATCTGCAAACCTAGGGCACAAACACCTTCACCCGCACGTGCCATTTCGTGTTCTCTCCCGGCTTCAGCGTCACCATGCCGGTGTCCATTGATCCCCACTCCTTGCCGAACGGATCGGCGAAGTTGTCCTGGTGCTCAATGGCTACGAACTGCTTAGTTGGCGGCGCGTACATTTGGATTGTCTTCAGTTCCGGCGACAAGCCGATCAGTTCCACCCCGTAGTGCGCCTTGGGGTCGATTACTCGCACGGTGGCTGCGTGATTCACCCAATCGATGTGGCTCCAGTTGTCGTCGAACATGTTGCTGCCCAGCGGAACTCCACCTGCTGCGCGCAGGTCATAGCGCGTTCCCTCAACGGGCAAAAGCTTTCCGGTGGGGAATACGTTGTCATATCCGTCCACCTCGGCCAACTTCGACGCGGGAATCTGTATCTTGACCTGGCTGCGGTCTCCGGAGGGAAGCGTCAGATACGGATGCCAGCCGATGGAAATGGGCTCGGCTTCGCTGCCCACATTGCGAGCTTCGACCATCGCATCGACAGCCTCGGCAGTGAGACGGAGAGTGATGACGATGTCGGTCTTCGAGAGCCAGTGGCCTGCAAAATCTCCTGCGTGAATGACGCCGGAAACCTCCTGGCCGCCGGGGATCTCCTTCACGTGGATGTCGTCGGTTTTGGCTTTCAGAATGAGCCCGTGCATGGCGTGGCGCTCATTGCCTGGCTTGCTGCCGATGTTGTTGGCGGGCAAGGTCAGCGTGTGACCCTGCCACTCGGTGGTCAGTGTTTTGCCGTCTGCGGAAAGCTTGCCGCGGATGCGATTGGGGTAGGGAACCAGAAACACAGAGCCTAGCCGGTAGCCCAAGTCGCCGTTGGCGGTGTCTTCCACGTCGAGCATCTTCTTGATGGTGGCCATGTCTGGCGAGGCCAGCACATCGATATTGCCCTTGCCCGGGAAGTTGGCCGTAATCTGCAGTACTTCCATGCCGCGCCCCGGTGCGAGGGTGACGCTGGTGAACTCCGGCTTAGTGGTGCTGGTGGCCGCGCGGCTGATGGTGACGACCTTCTGGCCACCGATCTCGGTCGCGGTTTGGGCCTCGCCCGTCGCAAGCAGCGTTCCCGCCATCAAAAAGGACAGGGCAAAGGGAAGTAAAGCAAGTGCGTGAAGGAGTAGCTTCATCTCGATCCATTCCTTTTGAGTGCAATTGAATTTTCCGGAATCGTCACACACTGGCAGGGCGATTAGAGCAACGCCAGAAAGCGTATTCCCGGGCGGTGCCATTCTACGCTGGGAGGTGACCTCAAGTCTCCGGTTTCTGTTCAGTCAACCAGTAAGCGACAAACGTGCGGGCCGTTCGAATCGGGTCTATCATTCAGAACTGTCGCCCGCAGTGAGACCAAGTATGGGTATTTTGCGGCTCACTGGAGTCCGGCCCAGATCAATTGGCCGAAGCCGCATCGAGGTTTCGATCGCAAGCCTTTAGCTTTCGCGGTGCAGGTTCACTACTGAGGAGGACGCATGTTGAATCCAGGAAATGCTGTGAAGGTTTGCATTTATCTGAGTGAGGGATCGAAGCACCATGGAGTCCCTGTTTATTCAAGCATTCTCGACTTTCTTTTTTACCGCGGCGTTTCCGGCGCAACTGTTCTGAAGGGGATCGCCGGCTTTGGCGCCGATCACCACATTCATTCGGCCAGCGTTGTTGAGATTTCGGATCACCTGCCGCTCAAAATCGAATTCATTGAATCGCGCGAAAAGGTGAATGAACTGCTTGGGAAGCTCGAGGAACTGGCCGGCACCGGGATGATCGAGCTGCAGGAAACCACCGTGGCGAAGCCTGCCCAGGCGTCAAAGAAAAAAGCGATCGTCCCACCCGCGCACATGAAGATGGAAGGCAAAGCCAGGATGATGCGCATCTATATTGGTGATTCGGATCGCTGGAAAGACAAGCCTCTCCACACGGCGCTGGTTGAGGCAATGCGGGCCAACGATATTGCAGGCGTCACCGTCTATCGCGGCATTCTCGGCTATGGCGCGCACCGGCGTATTCACAAGGGCAAACCTCTCCACCTCTCTCAGGATTGCTCCATCATGCTTTCGGTGATCGACACGGACGAAAAGCTGCAGGCTTTTCTTCCGCTTGTGGATCAGATGGTGGAAGAGGGGCTGGTCGTTCTGTCGGACGTGGACATTATCAAGTACTCTTATCGGGCCTTGGAAACCGAGCGGCCGTAATCGCCTTCGGGAAACCTGAATTCGTCTCGACATAGTCGGAGGCTCACTTATGAAAGAACAATTTCAGGCGTGCATGCTTCGCGTCCACTTTGGCGAGAGCGATAAGTGGCAGGGCAAACCGTTGCATGAAGCCATTGTCGCCAAGTGTCGAGAACTGGAGATCGCAGGTGTCATGGTGTATCGCGGTGTTGAGGGTTACGGGTCGAGCACCAGGATTCGGCACGCCAGCCATTGGACCTTCTCAAAGGATGCACCCATCATGTTGAGCATCATTGATACAGAGGAGCAGATTGAGAAGCTGATTCCGCATCTGGACGCGATGGTGAATGAAGGGCTGGTGGCCATGTCGCGGGTCGAGGTCATACGCTACACGCGAAATGGGTCAGTGACGCCGGAACTGCAGCCTTGAAGGCGATAATCCCGCTTGCAGCCGCGATCCTTGTCGTCGCGCTGTACGCCTAGTCTTTACGCTTTCTGCTCGGGTCCGTATACTGGAACCGGAC
>JBAWCO010000060.1:0-20071 GCA_049590315.1 Occallatibacter sp.
CCATTCACCTTCACACTCACATCTTGCTGCGATACCGTCGGCGTCACCTCGTTATGTTTGGCCAGAATCGTCACCACAGCCCGACCCTGGCCCGAGTCTTCGCCCTGCGCAAATACCTGCGCCGCAAGCGCCACCCAACCCGCCACCAGAATCACCATTCCCAATCGCTTCATCCGAATTACCTCTGGAGGGCCACACGCGCCAGCCCCTTACTGAGTTAGACGAGCCGCCTCAAGGACAAGCCCCAAACGGTCTGGCGGTGCTGACTTGCTGACCGGCCGACTCGCTGGACTGCTTCTTTTTTACTTCTCTCCCAGCTCTTTCAAGAACGAATAAAAGAAATTCAGCGACTTCCAATACGAATCCACAGGCAGTCTCTCATCCCGTCCGTGCGCGCGCTCATCATCCCGTTCCAGCGCAATGGCTGAATACCCATAGCAAGGAATCCCCGCCTGCGCAAAGTAGATCGAGTCGCTCGCCCCGTTCTCCATCACCGGCGTCACCGGCACCCCCGGCCATATCGCCTGCGTCAACCGCGTCAGTGGTTCAAAGACCTCGGGGATCGGCGCGGGCGGCGCCATCGCCTTCCGTTCCGGCGCCGTATCGCTTACCATCCCGGCATCCGACACATACTTCACAGTCAGTTTGTCATCCCTGAATAGCCCGATCAGTTGCTGCCGGATCTCCTCCGGTGAGTGCCCGGGAAAAATCCTGCAATTCACATTCGCCTGCGCTGTCTGCGGCAGGGCATTATTGGCATGCCCCGCGCTCAGCCTCGTAGCCACGCACGTGGTGCGGAAGTTCGAATTGAAGCTAGGCTCAGCGCTCAGCCGCGCCGCCGCATCCATATCCGGGGGCGTGGCCAGGATCGCCTTGATATCCGCGCCCATCTGCCCAGCCTCTTGCCCTGCAAGATTCGTAAAGTACGTCCGCGTCACCTCATTCATCTCGAACGGAAACGAATAAGCTGCCAGCTTGTTCAGGGCCGTCGTCAGCTCATAGATTGCGTTGTCCGGCCGAGGCAATGAGCTGTGTCCACCGCGATTGGTCGCCGTCACTTGAAAATCGGAATAAACCTTCTCCGTCGCCTCCACGTCCGCCACCACCGCCCGTCCATGATCCAGTTCTATCCCGCCCGCGTCGGGATTGATCACATACGCCGCATCCACCAGTTCGCGATGCTCCTTCACCAGCCAGTCCGCGCCGTTGAACTTGCCGCCCTCTTCATCCGCAGTCAGTGCCAGAATCAAATCGCGCTTCGGCTTGTACCCCTCACGATGCAGCCGCAGAAACGTCGCAACAAGCGCCGCATCGGAGTTCTTCATATCCTGCGTCCCGCGCCCGTAGTAGTAGCCGTCCTTCTCCACAAATTGAAAAGGATCGGTGGACCAATCCGTGCGCAAGGCCTCCACCACATCCATGTGGCAAAGAAACAGGACCGGCTTTTCCGTCGCCGTCCCCGCCGCTCTGAACCGCACCACCAAGTTCTGTTTCCGCGCATCCGGCCCCAGCAGATGCACATCCTCCGCCGCGAATCCGGCATCCAGAAACCGCTTCTGCATCGCCACGGTCCCCGTCGTCACATTCCCCAGGGCTGTATCGGTAGTGTTGATCTCAATCAGTTCTTTGAAAATCGCCAAAGCCTCTGCGCGATCCCCCGCTGAAGCCGAGGGCAGTGAACCCTGGGCAAGCGAAGAAGCGCATACGCAAATGGCGATGGCAGGCAGCACAAGGCGGAAAGGGAAGAACTCTCTATGCATGAAGGCATTGTACGGGCAGCAATCCCTGCCTCGGACCTCCCCGTTTTTCCGCGCCTCATTTTTTAGGATGACGAATTGCGTGTCCGGTGTTTGAGAGGAGCATGAATTCCCCCTGTCTGTTATCATCCTTCCTTCCCCAAGAATTAGGTGTTTCATGCGAACAGATCTTTCCGTCCGCGCCGTGCACGTTCGCGATATGCGCATGAATGTCCACATTCGCAACAAGGTTCTGCCAATGGACTACCCAGCCACTTCCAGCGCGGATCCCACGCCCCTTGAGGTGCTCATGGGCAGTCTGGCGGCCTGCGCCGGCTGCACCTTCCATGCGCTGCTCAGCCGGAAAGTGGGAACCAGGCTCAAGTCCCTTGAGATCGAGGTCAATGCCGAACGGCGGGGAGAGCACCCATCGGGCCTCACGGCCATTGAACTCATCTATCATCTGTGCGGTGAATCGCTCGATTCCGAAGTGGTAGAAAGGACGCTCCGAATCGCCGAGGATCAGTTCTGTCCCGTAATCGACATGCTCCGCCCCGGGACAAAGATCCACTCGTCCTGGCAAATCCACTGACTCCGCCCGCCATTCCAGCGAGAAGATGATTTAGCTTTTGCGCAGAACCGCCGCAAAGCTTCGGCGAATCTCCGGCCACGTCACCGGCTCAAGCCCAGCAACTCTCGCTTCCTCCAGTTCGCGCTCGAACGTCGCCGCATTCACATGGCCAGCCGGTTCTGCAAGCAGCATCAACCCGCCTCTCTTGAGAGCCGCCGCGGCTTCAGTAAAGAATCTCCCTGCTGAAGGCATCTCATGCACCACTGCAAAGGCCAGCACAAAATCGGCCGCGCTCTTTAAGTCGTCAATCCCCAGCGACCCGGCACTGGCCAGCCTCGCCTCAATGCGCTCTGAAAGCCCTTTCTTCGCAGCCCGGCGACACAGCTCATCCAACATTTTCTGTTGAATATCTACGGCCACAACGCGCCCCGCCGCACCCACCACCTTAGCCATAGGCATGGTAAAGAATCCCATTCCCGGTCCAGGCTCCAGAACCGTCATCCCCTCTCGGACGTAGGGCGCAATCAGCTCCTCGGGGCTAGCCATCCAGCGCCGGATCGGACTCGCCAGCAGGTACCCCATCCACCATGGACACACATGCTCCGCCATTTCGTTCTCTCCTTGCCGCGTGCGCGCGCAAAATACGAGATCGCCGATGGGGAATGACCGGGTCGCATACTTTCCTGACGGAAATACGCGCTGAATATTGCATCGGTTTCATTCATTGTCACTGTCGAGCTGAAAACCCGCCGGAAAAGCAGGTCGCAGCGCGTTTGCGCCCGGCGCAGAATCGATTTATCGTGGTCCTCGACAACATTCGAGGTTCAAAATGTCCTCCAGGTTCCATACTGCTGTTCTTCTCGCCGCCCTTACCGTCACCGCCGTCGCTCAAATGCCCGACAAGCCTCTCACCCGCCCGCGCATCTCTGGCATCTCGCACATCGCCGTCTACGCGTCAGACCTCGCGGCCACGGATCACTATTACCGCGAGATTCTAGGCGGAGTGAAGCAGCCTGATCCAGAAAACCCCAAGGGCGTCCGCTACGCCTTTAGCGCCACCCAGTTCGTTGAAGTCCTGCCCTTACCCCCAGACCAGGGCATCAACCGCCTTGACCACATCGCATTCAAAACCGACGACGCTGAAGTCCTGCGCCGATTCCTCGGTTCCAAAGCGTGGAAGGTACCCGGCCAGGTCGAGCGCAGCGCGGACGGCAGCCGCTGGTTCACCGTCAAGGACCCCGAAGGCAACAAAGTCCAGTTCGTTCAATCCCCCGCCGAACTCAAGCCTCTTGTGGCGCCCTCAGCCATTGGCCGCCACATCATCCACATCGGCATTCTGGTGCACAATCGCCCGGTCGAAGACACCTTCTATCGCGACCTGCTTGGCTTCAAACCTTATTGGTTCGGCGGCATGGTCGAAGGCCGCACCGACTGGGTCAGCCAGCAGACCCCCGACGGCCACGACTGGCTCGAATACATGCTGACTCACGGAAGCACCCCGCTCTCGGCCAGCGTTGGCATTCCGGTCGACATGACCCAGCACGATCTCGGCGTCCTCGACCACTTCTCCATTGGCGAAGACTCGGTTCCCCAGGCCTACAAAGTGCTTGCAGATAGCAATCGCCTTGATGGCCGTCACGACGAACAACCCAAAATCGGCAAGGACGGCAAGTATCAGTTCAACCTCTACGATCCGGATGGAATACGCGCTGAACTGATGAACTTCCACGCGACTGATAAGCCATGCTGCTCGGCGTTTACTGCGGACGATCCGGCCGAGTAGCAAATGAACAACAGAGCGATCCTCTGTCAAATCGCAAATTGCGCAATGGGGGTGGTTGGCGATCTGTTGAGCAAAGATCAACGACTGGCCACACATCTACGCAGCGCGACAAGTACTTCTCACCAGATTATTAGGGAGGAATCCATCACCGAGCAGATGGCAACAACGCTCATAGATAGATTTCCGGGCCAAGTGAAGTTCACGCTCTTTACCGCCTCTGAAGAGGCACGTAACGGAGCGGACTGGTATTGGCGTATTCAGATTGGTGATCGTGCGATTCATGCGAGGGTCCAGGCGAAGCGAGTCCAACGCGACACATTGGGAGACTCAGACAACAATGGAAGAATCGACCTTGAGATGGACCAGTTGAAAAAATTGGTTGATTCTGCATCGGTGGACAGGGCATCCCTACCAAACCTTGAGGCTTGGATTGCGACCTTCGCACGCTTCAACGCCAACCCGTCATGCGGTCGCCAGCCGGTCAACTGCATAATCCACGGTTGCGGCAATTCTTGCATGGGAATCAGTCAACCACCCTCGATATGGATGGCCCCAGCCGCACATTTCATCCGCGACCGAAAACGTCAAAGCGTCAGTATCCAGGACATTGTCACGGAATCAATTCGTCTAGACTGCCTATTACCTTGCATCGAATTTGAAGGCGATAGAGGCCCCAAAACGAAGGGATTTGAGTTGGCTCCCGACCTGCCAGACTTTGACTCATGTATCGCGGCGATTCACGCGAATCTTCCGCTCTCGAAATCATTTGAAGGCGCACTCGAAATCAAGGCCTGATGCCGCTGACCTCCGAATGGCGTTACGTTGACGCGGGGACCCAAAGGCCAGATCATCGGAGCCCCGCCCACCGCGCTAAAATCTACCTATGCCCGCAGCCTTGGCCCCCTCAGTCCTAAGCAAATACGAGCCCGTAATCGGCCTCGAGGTCCATGTCCAGCTCCTCACCGCCACGAAGGCCTTCTGCGGTTGCGCCAACCACTTCGGCTCGGCTCCCAATACCAACGTCTGCCCCGTCTGCCTCGGCTTACCCGGCGCGCTCCCCGTCCTCAACGCCAAGGCGGTGGAGTTTGCCACTTTGGCTTCCCTGTCTATCAACTGCGAAGTACGCGAGCGTTCCATCTTCGCCCGCAAAAACTACTTCTATCCTGACCTGCCCAAGGGCTACCAGATCTCCCAATACGACAAGCCACTCGCCGAGCACGGCTTCATCGAAGTTCCTACGGCTGGCGGCACCGTAAAACGCATCGGCATCACCCGCCTGCACATGGAAGAAGACGCCGGCAAGAGCCTGCACGACGGCTTTCCCGACTCCGCCACTCGCACCTATCTAGACCTCAACCGCTGCGGAACCCCGCTCGTCGAAATCGTTTCCGAGCCTGACATCCGAACCCCAGACGAGGCCTTCGAATACCTCACGCGCCTCAAGGAGATCCTTCTCTACACCGCCGTCTCCGACTGCAACATGGAAGAAGGTTCACTCCGCTGCGACGCCAACGTCAGCGTTCGCCTCAAAGGCGCGGAGCGCTTTGGCACCAAGGTCGAAGTCAAAAACGTCAACAGTTTTCGCTTCGTTCGCGCCGCCCTCGAATACGAAATCGAGCGCCAGATTGAAGTGGTCGAGTCCGGTGGTCGTGTCATCCAGGAGAGCCGTCTCTGGAACGCCGCCGAAGGCCGCACCTACTCCATGCGCTCCAAGGAGCAGGCCCACGACTACCGCTATTTCCCTGAGCCGGACCTGCCGCCCGTGATTGTCTCCGCAGACTTTCTTTCCGAAGCGCGAAAGAAACTTCCTGAGCTTCCCGAAGCCCGTCGCGCCCGCATGATCGCCGAGTACGAGATCAATCCAAAGGACGCATTCACCCTCACTGCCTCGCGCGAGTTCGCTGACCGCTTTGAGGCAGCCGCCCGAACTGCACGCAACCCCCGCCGCGTCGCCAACCTGCTCCTCAGCGAGATCGGTGGCCGCCTCAAAGCGCTCGACCTGGAACAGGAACAGTCCCCCGTCTCCATGGCTGGAATCGTCATGGCCGCCGACCTGCTCGACGAGGGCAAGATCAGCTCCAAGCAACTGAAGCAATTATTCGACGTGTGTTTTGAGAAGAGTGAAGACTTCCCAGCCGTCTACGGCCGCGAGAAGCCTCAGCAGATCACTGACGCCTCGGCCCTTGAAGCCTTGATCGATGAAGTTATCGCGGCCAACCCCAAGCAGGTTGAGCAGTATCGCGCCGGCAAAAAAACCATGGCCGGCTTCTTCGTCGGCCAGGTCATGAAAGCGTCCAAAGGCCAGGCCAACCCTGCGCTGCTCAATGAGCTCGTCACCAAAAAGCTGGAAGGATAGAGCGGCTGGGCGTCAGCTCCACCGCGAAAATCGCCCCTGCGACGGGCCTGCCATCGGCGGAACTTCCATGACGCCGATTCCGTAGTGTGGAGAAGGCCACCTGCAATTTTGGCCGGGAGGTCCGCGCGATGACAATCCCTAAAAGCGGCGTTGCGTTCTTACTCATCCTTGCTGGCGCGTCAACTGTAGCGCTATGTGGTTGCGAGGATATCGCATCGGCACGTGCCGGCAATCCCGAGGGCGGCTCCGGTCCCGGATCGGTAGCATTCATAAGATGGGCGGCGATATAGACGTGTCCGAGGCTTTGCAAGGAGCCGACCTCTCGACAATGGGCGGCAACATCCATTTGGGCAGCGTGGGCTCGTACGCAAAGGTAAAGACGATGGGAGGCAATATCGCCGTCGATCAGGCAGATGGGTCTGTCGAAGCATCAACCATGGGAGGCACTCTTACCATCGGCCGGGCCAGTGGCTCGATTCATGCATCGACGATGGGTGGGGATATCAAGGCTCGAGTTGTTGGCGCTTCTACCTCTGAGCGGGACGTCGAGCTCAGCTCGAAGGGCGGCACTGTGGAACTATTCGTGCCCAAAGACTTCCCTATGGAGGTGCGGATCGTTCTGGCTTATACGAAAAACGCCCCTCGGCAATTCCAGATCGTCGACAGCGTTGGCCTCATTCAGGAGTCCACCAATGACTGGGACAATTCGCTGGGCTCCCCGCGAAAATATATCCGCGCCAAGGGTCGAATCGGAAGTGGCTTGAATCATGTAACCATCAAGACCGTCAATGGCGATGTGATTCTCAAACAGGAATGAGGCCGTTCCGGAACTAACCATCCTTACAAAACAGCCGAAGCTCTTTCCCATGAATATTGGGCAAAAACAGCTTGAGACATCGAAGCTGTCTTACTTCACCTTCAGCTCAGCCACAAAATCCTTGCGTGTATCCCACGAGCTCACGGTTTTGACGGCGCTCTTTTTCCCGTCCTTTTCTGCCCAGAGTTCGTGGTCTTCGGCCATATTCACCTGGGTAAAGCGGTACTTGCCGCCTGAGTCTGAGGTATAACTGCGGATATTCTTGCTCTTCAGGTCCTTCAGAAACACTGTAGCGCCTGGCAGGGGAGCAGAGTCTCCGTTCACTACGAACCCTTCAACCACTCGCATTCCCAGATTCTGCGCCCGGGCCATGGGCGGTCCCACTTCTCCGCCCATCCATCCCATCGGAACCATCCCGGCTGCCAGTACTGCAAACACAAGCCCGGCAACCGTACCCCCGCGGCTAAATCTCACTCTTCCTCCTCTTCCTCTTCAAACGGTTCATCGTCATCATCCACATCGCCGTCTACCCGCGCCAGTTCCAGCGGTTCCACGCCGACGACTTCATACTCCGTTCCGCATTCCTCGCAGGCGACCACGTCGCCCTCTTCCACTTCGTCCAATTCAATGTTTAGATCATTCTCGCACTCAGAGCAGTTGGGCATGGCAGCCTCCTCGCTTTTCAAACAATTCACAGTAAAAGATGACGATACTTCGCAGTACGACACCGCTATTCTTGGGGAAAAACCGGCCTCAGGTCAAGAGTCGCAACTCCCGCCCGCAACCGATACCCCCAACAATGGAGAATACCCTATCCATATCCCTCAAACCATGCATCTTCGCACCTAAGTAACACCAGAAAACCCAAGCCACAAAACCACGATGCATTAGACTGCCTGCAACTATAGACGCAGCTAAAATTCGTAGTAGGTGGTCCGTCTGTCATAGCTCTCCCGCCATTGCCGTCTGGAGGCCTCGATGCGCTCGCTTGGTCTGATGTTCCTCGTCTTTGGCCGGTCGCATGCCCCGTCGCCCCGCCCACGCAGGGCTCCCCCACGAAAGCTTCCGTCGCTGCACAGCCTCCAGCCGCCCCGTAGCCGCTTAGGAAAACCTCGCACGTTCACCCGGTCGACGAATGACATCTTCCCCATTCAGCGTTTACCCTGAAGACTACGATGCCTCGGTCCAGCACCAGTTCGATCTCCTTCCCCGCCTTCCGAGGCGCAACCCGACGCCTCGTCCTACTCAACGTCATCGCTTACTTTGCTTTGCTCCTTACCGGCGTCCTCACTCAAGCCGGCGCAGTCTGGTTGTTCGGCCACCTTGGCTTCTCGCCCACTTCATTTGTCCACGGCGCTCTCTGGCAGCCCATCACCTACAGCTTGATTCATTCAGGAATCTTCGGAACCGCGCTTGAGCTGATTTCGCTCTGGTTCATGCTCGGGTTCCTGGAGCAGATGCACAGCCCAAGCTGGGTCACAGGCCTCTACGCCACTTCTGTCGTCGGCACCGCGCTCGCTGCTGTCGTCATCTATGCCGCCGGAAGCTTCTTCAAGTTCTCGTTACCTGAAATCCCTCTCTACGGCTGCTTCGGCGGCATCTTCGGCCTGCTCATTGCCATCGGCGTCCTCTACGGTGAGATGGAATTCCTGCTCCTGCTCACCTTCCCCATCAAGGCGCGCTACATGGCCGCCATCTACGGCCTAATCGCTATCGCGATGCTCTTCGGCCCCTTGGGCATGTACGCCTTCGCCCAGCTCGGCGGAGCGCTCGCCGGTGTGTTCTACCTTCGCCTCGCCCCGCGTCGCGGCGTTTCCTTCGCGTTCAGCGAGAAGTGGTATGCCCTGCGCAATCGCTACTACCGCTGGAAGCGCCGCAGAGCCGCCCGCAAGTTCGAGGTATACATGCGCTCGCAGGGGCGCACCGTCCGCTTCGACGGCAAAGGCAAGCAGATCGACGAAGACCACGACGACAAGAAACGCTGGAACTGATTGCCGGGATCGAATTGCCTCTGTCCCGGTCGTTGCGCTTAGCTCTATGGGTAAAGCGTTACAATCCTCTCTGAAATGTCCACCAAAATTGCCTTTCTCTTTCCAGGTCAGGGTTCGCAGTCCGTTGGCATGGGCCGCGCCCTCGCAGAGCGCTTCCCCATCGTCGCTCAGACCTTCGCCGAAGCCGATGAAGCCCTGGGCTTCCCTCTTTCCAAGCTAATCTTTGAAGGCCCCGAAGAAGATCTCAAGCTCACTGAAAACACCCAGCCCGCCATCCTCACCGTAAGCGTCGCCGCAAGCCGAGTCCTCGCCCAGCACGGCGTTCATCCCGGGCTCGCCGCCGGTCATTCCCTCGGCGAGTGGTCCGCCCACGTTGCTGCCGGGGCCCTCAGCTTCCCTGATGCAGTTCGCGCCGTCAAAGCCCGCGGCCGCGCGATGCAGTTGGCTGTCCCCGCCGGTCAGGGCGCCATGGCCGCCATCCTCGCGCTCCCCGCCGATCAGGTAGCCGAAGCCTGCCGCGAAGCCGAGGCAGAAACCGGCCAGCCCGTAGCTGCCGCCAATCTCAACTCGCCCAGCCAGACGGTCATCTCCGGCACGCTCGCCGCCGTCGAAAAAGCCTCGACCCTGGCCAAAGCAAAAGGCGCGCGTCGCGCAGTGATGCTCCCTGTCAGCGCGCCCTTCCACTGCGCGCTCATGCAGCCCGCACAGGAAGAACTTGCCCGTGTCCTCGCCGCTCTCACTCTCGCCGATCCCAGTATCCCCGTAGCCGCCAACGTCACCGGCAGCCTTGTCACCACAGCCGATGCCGCCCGCGATGCCCTCATCCGCCAGGTGACCGGCGCAGTCCGCTGGGTCGACTGTATGCAGTCGCTTGTGGGATCCGGAGCCGATCTGTTTATCGAAGTCGGCCCCGGCAAAGTCCTCTGCGGCCTGCTCAAGCAGATCGATCCAACGCAGAAATTCCTCAACGTAGAAGACCCCGCCAGCCTGGAAGCCACAATGGCTGCGCTATCAGGCCCCCCACCTCTCTCATAAACAGGATTTCCATTGCACAAACTGAAAGACCCCATTCCCATGGCGTTCCAGCCAAGAGAATGGAGCCCAGGATTTCATAGCTAACTCCGCCAACACCGCCTCAGCGGTGCTAACTCGCGCAGCGCGCTAACCTGCTGACTAGCTGTCTCTAGGGTCCCAGGTACAGCTCCACCCCCGGCGGAGAAAAATTCAGTTGATGCGTCTTCGGATCATAATCCAGGTTCAGCGCCCCGCTCTTCCGTCCGTTGATCAGAATCGCCATCAGCAACACGTTCCCATACATTCGTGCCGCCACAATCTTGTGTGTCTGAATATTCCCGTACTCGTTATCCGGACTGGTCGAACTCCAGTCTCCCTGGAATCGTGAAAACGGATACGCGCCATTCTGGTTCGGATGCTGTTGCCATTTCTTGTCGTGAATCCAGATCCCATACGCCTTCGGAAGATCGTTCTTTTCCACCGCCGTGAGAAAATCGTTCACCGCAGACCGACCCGCCAGGTGCTTGTTCCAGTTCCACGGCCAGTCAATCGGCCGCCCGGCTACGAGCCACCCGATCACAATCAGCAAGAACAAACCACCGGCAGAGCTGTACAGGATCACCCGCCTGCGCTGATCACGAACCTCGTCAAACTTCGGAGCATCCATCAAGGTCATCGAACATTTTCCTCGAATCCAGAATACGGCAGCGAACCAGCGATCTCTGGCGAGTTGTCAGTAATCAGCAGCGTAAGCCATCTCCAGCGCAAGCCATCCCTGATTGGTTCACTCTCTCTTTAGACACCCCGACGCGCCCAACAGTTCCCGGAGTCCATTTCGGAGAGATCTCGTCTAGTCTTCCCTGCTATAAGAAGTGCGTTCCTTCTCCGCCTGGCGCTCCTGAGCCAGCTCAATCAGCCGCGTCAGCAATTCGCCATAGGGCAATCCCGTAGCCTCCCACAGCTTCGGATACATGCTGATCTGCGTGAATCCCGGCATCGTATTCACTTCGTTCAGATAGATGCGCCGTTTCCCGTCCGGCTCCATCAAAAAGTCCACCCGCGCCAGCCCCGACAAATCACACGCCTTGAATGCCGCCACCGCCATATCGCGAATCTGCTTCGTTTCCGCCTTGCTCAGCTTCGCCGGAATCACCGGCACCGATCCCTCTGACAAATACTTCGCCTCGTAGTCGTAGAACTCCTTGCCTGGAATAATTTCGCCCACCACGCTGGCCTTAGGGTCGTCGTTGCCCAGCACCGCCACCTCCAGTTCCCGCGCCTTGGCTGCGAGTCCGCCGCGAGGGGTCTTGCCGCCCACCCCCTGCTCCACAATTAACTTGCGGTCATACTTCGCCGCCAGTGTCAGCGCCGGTCCCAGTTCCTTCCGGTCATGCGCCTTGCTGATCCCCACAGACGACCCAAGGTTCGCCGGCTTCACAAACAGCGGATACATCAGCGCCGCTTCAATCCGGGCAACCGACTTGCGTGGCGACTTCTCCCACTCCGCCCGCAGCAGAGTCACGTGATTCACGATCGGCAGCCGCGCCTCGGCGAACAACCGCTTCATCACATCCTTGTCCATGCCCGCCGCGGACCCCAGCACCCCCGAGCCCACGTACGCAATCCCCGCCAGCTCAAACAGCCCCTGGATCGTTCCGTCCTCACCAAACGTCCCGTGCAGCACGGGAAACACCACGTCCAAATTCGCCGAAGTGGGCCGCGCGCTCCCCGCCGTCAGCGCCGCCGGCTCCGGCGCCAGCAGCGTAGGAATCCCTTCCTGCAACAGCTTTGCTCCTGGCGTAGCCTTCGGATCGCCCGCCCGCAGCCGTCGCACCACATCGCCCTGATCGCCCGCCAGCAGGTGATTTGCATCCCCGGCCGCCAGCCAGTGACCGTCCTTGGTAATTCCAATCGGCACCACGTCGAACTTCTTCCGATCAATCGCCTTCAACACAGAGGCGGCCGACAGCAGCGAAACCTCATGCTCGCCGCTCCGCCCCCCAAACAAAACCCCAACCCGCAGTTTCTTTGCCATTTCGGTAGAATCGCCTCATCAGACTTTAGAGAGTTAGCACTGTTCAGTGTAAAACGAGAGGTCGGTCGAAGAGCATCGACTAGGTTCAATCTCAGACATCCGGTTGCTTCCTCAAATGCCTCACAACTTAGAAAGACAAGAGAGACCGATGGACCCGGAAATTCGATTTCAAGTAATGTGGGGCGGAGCAAACGTCTTCGGTGTTCGGTTCTCCGCATGGAACGGGGCTTTTGGAGGCTCAACGGACATTCTCTTGCCTATAGGGAGCCTCTCGGATGCAGCTGCGAAACTCGACGGTTTTCCGCGCGACCCTTCTGACAGCCGTGAGTTGGTGTTCGGCCCGTTCAACGAGGGGTCGCAAGGAGAAATCGTACGCGTGCGCTTCTTCTGCAGGGACAGCGCTGGCCATGCAATGATACGGGCAAACATGGAGTCGGAGCCGGATGAAACGGGTTCGACTCAATCTGTAGTTCTTTCTGCATCTGTTGAAGCGTCGGCGGTTGATCTGTTCGTCGCCCAGTTGCGCGGGCTCGAAACATGGCAAAACCACGCCGCAATTCTCAGAATCAACCAGCGGGAGCCCGTGAATGCGATCGGCACGCATGAAAGTTACAACTGGCTCTGTACACGGGACCATGATCTCGGCGACATACTGCGCGGCTGCCCGCAAGCCGTACTTGGCAAATTCGTTGCCGTCACGTCGTTCGACAGTGGCCCGCTTGCGCTGAGCGACGAGGAGAAAGCATTCGGTTGGGATGTACGGAACCACATCGCCTACAGCCCGCAGGTGGTCGACGTTGCGAAACTGCCCCATGAGCTTTACGACGAGTGGTACGTCTCCCCAGGCCCAATAGATTTGGGACATCTTTCACCCCAAGGCAAGAACATCTTTGAATCGTCGGTCGGTGAGGGAGAGTTATTCACATTCGTCAATTTTGGCGGGTTCGCCCTCCATCGGACCGAGGACCAGACTCTTGTTGATCTGTTCTGGAAGCAAATGAATGTTATCCGCCCCGAACTCTACATCGCAGACGGGGACTTCCTGACGATCGCGTGTGCAAACAGAGAACTCTTCTCCGAGATTCTTCAGACACTTGGCGCTTGCCGCTGAGTATCCCGGATTCTCACAGGATCTTCTTCCCAAACGCGGAACAAGCCAGCTCCACCGCCAGATCCGCTGTCCGGTTATGCTCGTCGATCACCGGATTGACCTCCACAATCTCAAAGCTCAGCAGCCGTCCATGATCGGCGATAATCTCCATCGCTAAATGCGCCTCCCTGTACGTCGCCCCGCCGCGCACCGGTGTCCCCACACCCGGTGCATCCTCCGGATCAATCCAGTCCATGTCAAGCGACACATGGTACCCCGCCGTTCCGCGCCCCGCCGCTCGCAGCGCCTCCTCCATCACCGTCCGCATTCCTCGCTCGTCAATGTCCCGCATGGTGTACACCTCGGCAATCCCGGCACGGCGAATATTCTCCCGCTCTGCAGAATCGATATCCCGCACCCCGATCAGCACCGTGTTCTCCGCTGCGACCTTCGGGGAGTAGCCGAAGATGTTCCCCAGCCGTTCCGGTCCCAATCCCACCAGCGCCGCCAGCGGCATTCCATGCACATTCCCCGAGGGCGAAGTCTCCGGCGTATTGATGTCCGAGTGCGCATCAATCCAAATCACGCCAATCTTCTCCGCTTTCCGCCGATAAAACTCCGACACCCCCGACACAGATCCCGCAGCCAGCGAGTGATCCCCGCCCAGCACCAGCGGCGTCATCCCCTCTTCCAGCGTCTTCACAACCGCCTCGGCGGTCCGCGTACAGGTCTCCGCAATCTCCGTCAGGTAGCGCGCGCGCTCGTCCCCAGACGCCCGCGTCTCCGCAATCTCCACCCGGATATTGCCTCCATCCGTCACCTGGTGCCCAAGCGCTTCCAGCCGCGCCTCAAGGCCCGCCACCCGCATCGCCGACGGGCCCATATCCACGCCGCGCCGACTGGCGCCCATGTCCAAAGGAACGCCAATCACACGAATACGCCGCGTCGGCAGAGCCTGGGTTCCACTGTGCGAAAACGAAGATGCATTTGCGAGATTCTCGACGTTCTTTTGCATACCACCACTCCTTGTCCGACTGCTCACAGCGTCATCGGATTTACCCACTCTCGCGACTGGCCGCCAACATCATTGCAAGCAGCGTCCAATCCGGCTCGCAGTGCCCAGGATGAGTCCAACCCGTCCAAATTCGCTATTAGATCAGATTCACATGAGAGTAAGATTGGTAAACACCGAATTGCGGCACCTCCGCTTCTCGTACGGCTGAGAAGAAAACTCATTGCCTCCGAGTGGAAAAATTGACAAGCTCGGCCGATAGAGAACGTCAGGTCAAAATGTTTCGTACCCGCAAGACCCGATTACGCACGATGGCCAGGTCGATTGCCGCGGCTATCATCGCCTTCCTGTGCGTCTCGACCGTGGTAAAAGCAACGCCGGAACCCCTCAAGACTCTGCTCTCCGTCCATGGCCTCAGCAACGCCGAAGCCGCCCAGCACCTCCCCGTCGAGTTTGAAGCCACCGTCAACTACTATCGGGCGTACGAAAGGACCCTCTTTGTTCAGGACGGGGATGTCGGCATTTACATTCAGGCACCCAAAGAGTATGGGATAGTTCCCGGCGACCGCGTTCTGATCCGCGGTGTAACCGAGCCAAGCTTTCACCCCATCGTCAAAGAAGCAACCATTACTTTCCTCCATCACGGGCCGCTTCCCAAATCCATCCCTGCCACATTCGACCAGTTGATCCGCGCCCAGTTCGACTGCATGTTGGTCACGATTCACGCCAGGGTGCGGGCGGCGGACCTGGTCTACAGCTCCGATGTGCGCAGCAGCAGCCTGCAGTTGCTCATGCCTGGCGGTGCACTCGACGCGGTAATTGACAGCGATGATGCGAGCGGCTTTGAGGGTCTGCTCGACTCCGAGCTTGAGATCACAGGAGCCGCTTCGGGGAGATTCGACGGCAAAATGCAGCAAACGGGGATCGAACTCCATGTTTCCTCGCTTGACAGTCTGAAGATAGTTAAGCAAGCCGCCGCGAGCCCGTCATCTCTTCCGGTCACGCCCATGGATCGCATCCTCGACGGCTATCACGTCCAGGTCCTCTCTCAGAGACTCCGGGTCCATGGAACCATCACCTACTATCAGCCGGGATCCGCAATCGTTCTCCAGGACGGCTCCAAGAGCCTGTGGATCCAGACCAAGATGATCACTCCCCTGAGGGTCGGCGACTTGGCGGACGTCACCGGCTTCCCAGGTCTGCACGATGGCTTTCTCACCCTCACCAACGGCGCGGCCCAGAGCAGCAATGTGCAAGCGCCTATCACTCCACAGCCGGCTACTTGGCACCAACTGGCGTCTAGCCATAATGTCTTCGATTTGGTTTCCATCGAGGGCCAGGTGGTCACCACAGTCCGCGAGGGCTCCCAGGATGAGTATGTCCTGGTCGCCGATGGTCAAATGTTCTCTGCAATTTACCGTCATCCACTGGCTGTCAACCCTGGTCGGGCGACCACTCTGCCTATGAGGCAGGTTCCGGTTGGGTCTCGCATTCAGGTCACTGGAATCTGCATGCTCGACGACTCCAACCCCTTTAATGCACAGGTTCCATTCACCATCCTGATGCGCTCTCCTGACGACATTGCGGTTGTTGCTGAGCCGTCCTGGCTCAGCATACAAAACCTCACGCGCGTCGCCAGCGTATTACTGCTCGGCATTGTCGCCGCGGTCTTTTGGGCCTTTACCCTTAATCGCAAAGTGCGCCGCCAGACCCATGCTCTGTCGGTTCGCATTGAAGCCGAAGCCGCCATGGAGCGGCGCATGGCCCAACTCGAGCAGCGGCGCAGTCGCATCCTTGAGGACATCAATGGATCAATGGCTCTTTCTGAGCTCATCGAGTCGATCACCGAGTTGGTTTCTTTCCGCCTTGAAGGCGCGCGTAGCTGGTGCGAAGTGTCGAACGGAGCCCGGCTGGGAAGCTTTCCGGCCTCGCCTGAAACTCTGCGCGTTGTAAGCGAACAGATTCCCGGGCGTACCGGCGCACCCCTGGGCGCAATCTTTGCCGGTTTCGATCTCGGCTCAACCCCGGTCGAAGCGGAGGTCGAGGCGCTCACCGTCGGCGCTCGGCTTGCCTCTCTGGCCATCGAGACTCGACGCCTCTACACCGATCTGCTTCACCGTTCGCAGTTCGACCTCCTCACCGACATTCACAACCGCTTCTCTCTCGAAAAGCACATCGATTCCCTCATTGAAGAGGCCCGCCAGAAAGCCGGCATCTTCGGCATCATCTATATCGATCTTGACGAGTTCAAGCAGGTGAACGACCTCTATGGCCACCGGGTCGGAGATTTGTACCTTCAGGAAGTTGCCACCCGCATGAAGAGGCAGCTCCGCTCGCACGACATGCTGGCTCGCCTCGGCGGCGACGAGTTCGCGGCTGTGGTTTCCGTCGTTCGCAGCCGGGCCGGCATCGAGGAAATCGCCCTCCGCCTCGAACGCTGCTTCGACGATCCCTTTACAGTCGAAGGATATACATTGCACGGCTCGGCCAGCGTTGGTCTCGCCCTCTATCCTGAGGACGGCATCACCAGGGACAGCCTCATTAGCGCCTCTGACGCAGCAATGTACGTCGCAAAGCACACCAAGCGCCGGTCCTCAGTCGCCCCCAAAGATCGCATTTGAAGTCGTCCCGGCCCGGCTTCTTGGCAGTCTTCGGCGGGCCTCGTCTCCTCCCCCCGCCATCTTTTGATCCACTCACTCACTTCGACAGAGACACCGGGTTCTCCTGGGTATACGCTTTTTTAAGCGGCAGATTGATTCCTTTGGTGGTTTTTGCCGATAGTACAAATCGGAGGGGCTGTTTGCACTTGTGACGATCATTCCACAGATAAAGAGACTGGTTGCCGCGTCACCGATTGCTTCCATCGCGGTGATCCCGCTCGCGGTCATGCTGATCTGCGCCCCATCTCTCGGTGCGCAGTCGCCTGCCCCGCTTACCACTCTGCACGCCATTCACGCTTTGACCAATGAACAGGCAAGCCAGAAGATCCCTGTCTCCTTCGAAGCCACGGTCGGCTATGCACGCTGGTATGAAAGTCTCCTGTTCGTGCAGGACGATGGCGTTGGCATCTTCGTCATCCCCCCCGCCGGCACTCAATTGATCCCGGGAGACCGAGTCCTCATCAAGGGAACTATGTTCGGAAGCTTCCGTCCGTTCGTGATGGGTAATCGCATCACCCTGCTCGAACACGGCCCCCCTCCCAGGTCTCTGCCATCCTCGTTTGACGAGTTGATTCGCGCCCAGCGTGATTCTTTGTTGGTCACCCTCCATGCCTTTGTCCGAGCCGCGGACATTGTCGTGAGCGGCCCCCAGCAAAACCTTGTTCGCAGCGCCCGCCTCCAGTTAGTTACTGAGGGCGGACACTTTGAGGCAAATCTGGATAGTGACGATACCGCTGCTCTCGAAGGGCTCCTGGACGCCGAAGTCGAAATCACCGGTGCGGCCGCCGGGAAATTCGACGACAAAATGCAGCAAACCGGCATCGTGCTTTACGTTTCCTCCCTGGCGAACATAAAGGTCCTCAAGCGCTCAAGCGCCAGCCCATGGTCCCTGCCGGTAACCCCCATGGACGAGGTTCTTGCCGTCTACCACGTAAACAACCTCACTCCCAGGGTTCGCGTTCATGGCACCATCACTTATTACCAGCCGGGTTCGGCCATCGTGCTCCAGGATGGTTCCAAGAGCCTCTGGATCGCAACTCACACCCGCGAACCATTGCGGATCGGCGACCTGGCGGACGCAACCGGCTTTCCAGAGGCACGCGATCGGCTCCTGACCTTGACAGACGGCCAAATTCAGGACAGCGGCATCTTTAAGCCCGTTACGCCGTTTCCGGCCAACTGGCGACAACTGGGTTATTGGAGCAGCAACTCGCCCGACGGGCATATGTACGACCTGGTCTCCATTGAAGGCCAGGTAGTCACCCAAGTCCGGGAAGCCTCCCAGGACGAGTACATCCTCGCCTCGGATGGCCGCCTCTTCACCGCCATCTATCGCCACCCTCCCGCGTCCGGCGCGACTCCTCCCATGCGGGATATTCCCCTGGGCTCAAAAATCCGTGTTGCCGGAATCTGCGTAATCGTCGACTCCACCACAAGTAATCCTGGCGAGGAAGCTCCCTTCAACATCCTGCTGCGCAATTTCGATGACATCGCCGTCGTTGCCAGCCCTTCTCTGCTCACAGTTCGCAATCTGATGATTCTCCTGGGCGTCTTGTTCTTTGCGTTCCTGGCCCTGGGCGTCAGAGCCTGGTTCATCGAGCATCGGGTTCGCAGGCAAACATCCGCCATGGCCTATATTGAGCGTCGTCGCAGTCGCATCCTTGAGGACATCAACGGCTCGCGGCCCCTCGCCGAAATCATCGACCAGATCACTGAACTGGTTTCCTTCAAGCTGAAAGGTGCGCCCTGCTGGTGCCAGATCGCGGGCGGAGCACTCCTGGGAAACCGTCCCAAAAATCTCAATGCTCTTCGCGTCGTTCGCCAAGAGATTCCCGCTCGCTCCGGCCCGCCCCTCGGCGAACTTTTTGCTGCATTCGATCCCCTCACCAAACCGCGCGAATTCGAGTCCGGCGCTCTTTCTTCAGCTAGCGAGCTAGCCGCTCTGGCCGTCGAAACCCGGCGTCTCTACACCGATCTTCGCCGCCGCTCCGAATTCGATTTGCTCACCGACATCCACAACCGCTTCTCCCTCGACAAGGCCCTCGACACGCAAATCGACGAAGCCCGCCAGGTCGCCGGCATCTTCGGACTCGTCTACATCGACCTTGATGACTTCAAGCGCGTCAACGACCTCCACGGACACCACATCGGAGACCTGTATCTGCAGGAGATGGCACTGCGCATGAAACGACAGCTCCGCCCTCACGACACACTCGCCCGCCTCGGCGGCGACGAATTTGCCGTCCTGGTTTCGGTCGTCCGCAGCCGCTCCGATGTCCAGGAGATTGCCCACCGGCTCGAACGCTGCTTCGACACCCCCTATCCTGCTGAAGGCGTCACCCTCCATCCTGCCGCCAGCGTCGGCTTCGCCCTCTATCCTGAGGACGCTACCACCAAGGACGGACTCCTCAAAGCTGCCGATGCTGCCATGTACAAGGCAAAAAACACCAAACGGCAAATCGCGAAATTGCTGGCTGTTTCCACCCGCTCCTCTATCCAGCCCTGAATTTTGTATCCAGATCAAAACTCCGCATTTATCCTCAAGCTGATTCCACAGTGGCTCGCCCCTACATGGACGTCGCACGGCCAATTAATTGACTTCGGCGTAAGATGATTGCGCAGATACCCACCTCATTCGGTAGGCAGTTTCTGTCTTTGCCGCTTAGGTGTACTTTGACTCGCTTTTTGCCGATATCACCCTAAGGCGGCGATTTCTGAATGCCAGCTCGGCCGGGTTTTTGATGAAGAGGTTGGTTCCAGCGTTCGTAATCGTTCTCGGATCGGCATTGGCAGCCTGGTCAGCTCTGCCCGCGCCGCTGACCTCACTGCGCGCCATCCACGAGCTTACAAATGCCGAAGCCTCCAAGGGGCTTCCAGTCGACTTCCCCGCGATCGTGACCTTTTACGACAAGTTCAACTATTCCACGAATCTCTTCGTTCAGGATGAAGGAACGGGCATCTACGTGGCAGTTCAGGGAAAACTGGATCTGCGCCCCGGTGATCGCA
>JBAWCO010000061.1:0-11893 GCA_049590315.1 Occallatibacter sp.
AACGACCTCCGAATGTCCGGTCTGTAATGCGTTCGCGGCTAACTGTGCATAGAAGGGCGGAGCAACTCCGTCTTTTACCAGTACATTCCCTTGCTTATCCAAGAGATAAATTGCGTCATGGCGTATAGTCGACGGCTCCTGCATCTGTGAGAGGAACGCCGCAGATCCCTGCCGCTCGTATGTATCGATAGTCTTTGCCAGAGCGGACTCAGCCAGTGCTGGCTCAAAGATACTTCCGCGGTCTCCGGGAAAGTTTATTGGCAAGAATTCACCGACGCCAAGGACAGCCCCAATCATCAGAATTGTGGCAATCCAAAAGCTCAGAAAGATTCTCCTGAAAAGCTTCATCCCCGTTGCTCCTTTGCCGACGGCGGAGTGCGAAGCAGGTACACATAGCCCTTGTTGCGTATGGAGCGGAACCGTTCCCGTCCATCTGTTCCGGACCCGAGCTTCTTGCGCAGTGCACTGACCAGATTGTCGACCCCACGGTCGCCTGCGTATGGAGAACGTCCCAGCGCAATGCGGGTGAGATGTTCTCTCGGGACTACCTTGCCGGCGCACGAGGCAAGAGCGTGCAAGACATCGAACTCTGCTGCGGTGCAATCGATCGGTTCTCCATGACACTCAACGGTCCGCGATCCCGCATCTAGGATCAGGTCGTCAACGTTCAGGAAGGATCCGCCAAATCGTGAGGGTTGGCCACGGCGCAGCACAGTGCGAATTCTTGCCAGCAATTCGACCGGCGTAAAGGGTTTGGGAATATAGTCGTCCGCGCCAGCCTCTAGGCCGCTCACCTTGTCTCCGACAGCCGACCTGGTCGTGAGCATAATGATCGGAATGCGGCTCCTTTGCCTGATCTCGCGAAGAACGCTGAAGCCGTCCTGATCCGGCAACATGACATCGAGGATGATGAGCACAATTCCGCCTTCTTTGGCGCGGCCTAGGCCCTGCTTCGCGGTGCAGGCCAGATGGACAGCGAATCCTTCCGGGAGAAGATATTCGGCCAACATCTCACCCATGTCCTGGTCATCGTCGATCAATAGAATTTGGCGCACCTCCACATCCGGCAAGGAGGATACTGAAGTTCGTGAACTGTCGGCTTGCTGCATCGTCGCGACACCTTGCCAAAGGATGCGTCTTGCTGGTGCGATCGTCAACCATCTCGGCTCAGGCGAAAAGCCCCTATTCGCGAGTGGCTGTCCAGGGAGCCCCATGCTCAGTCGTACCGTTCATATTGTCTCCATCCACCGTGCCCGTGAAAGAGATTTCTCGCTTTGGCAGTTTCGCGTTAAACAAAACCCTGGCTCCATCGAGGCTCCCCTTCATGGAAGTCGAACTGTGCCCGGCTTGGAATGTACCGCTCAATTTGTTTCCATGCTGTTTGATTGCGAGCGTGGCCTGGCGCTGGTTCCCATTCGACGCTGTCCACGATACCTGCCATTTGCCTGAAATGCGGGGAGCGGCATCGTTCGCCTGCGCAGAATCTTGCGCGATTGCGCTTGACGGCGCGACAGCCGTCGGTTCCGCAGTTGCTTTAGATGCACCGCTGAAACTTCCAACCACCAGGATCAGAGAGCACACCATAAATGGAACGGGAGAGAACAACTTCACAAGCACCTCCGGTGAAACAAATTGACCTATGTATTAATAGACGAGACTCGCCTTTTGAGTGCGACGCGCAATATGTCGTTTTTTGTCGAGACAGAAAGCCGCGTTCTCTTCCACCATGTTGGAGAACTGGAATTCTATCGGGTTACAGTTGCGGTCGACCGCTGCGGAGGATCGTCTGAGCATTTATGAGCGCCCTCAATCCTCAGACCGCTCTTATCGCCGCTCCCCCCGCGCGTCACCTGCATTCACTTCTCTGGCTCACTCATTTGAGAGCCCTTGGGCTTTTCGCGCTTGCCGTCTTCGATTCTTCGCTCATCTCTCTGCCTTGCCGGGGAGCACGGATCTGTCGCCCCTCTGGTTGGTGTCACGCGGTGGAAATCCCTGGCTGTTAGTTCCCAGTGCTGTAGCTGGCAGCATATTAGGCGGATACACCACATGGCACATCGGCTGGAATGGAGAGCGGCCGGCATTACGCCGTTATGGGCGGACACACATAGTTGAGCCTGTTTGCAGGTGGGTAGCGCGACATTCGATTCTCGCCATCTTTTTGTTGTCCGTGCTTCCTCCGCCCATTCTACATACCGCGTTTGTGCTGGCCTACGGCGCCTCCTGCTCACCTAAGATGCCGCGCGCAGTTTGCGCGACGCGCTGGCGGCATGGCCTGGAATGGCCTATCTTCGTCAATACTCGCGAAATTCTTTGTTAGAGGCAGGCACGCCGCGATAGAGCCATGCGGAATTGTGGGGCTCGATGTTTCCTGCGTCGAATCCGCCGGCGTAGAGCGTTCCTTTAGGATCAGCCGCGAAGGGTGAGAGAATCATAGTGCGCGTCGCGACGAGCAGAGGCTTGGGTGAAATATTCGAATCGACAATCTCGCGTGAACTGTAATGGCCTCGGCAATCGCGGACGAGAAAGTAGGCGCCAGGAGCTTTGTGATTCGCCCCGATCCAAGTCGATGAATTTGGAGTCTTCGCGTCGTAGCCACCAATAAGGAGAGACGGACATGCAGAGTCGGAGTGAGTGGTGTCGGGATAAACGGTCATGTCGTTGTAGGCCACAATCTCAGCAGAGACCGCAGTTCCCCAGGTTCGCGACAGAAAGTTACGTACATCCAGGTCAGTTACGGCCTTAAACCCTTCGAGCGGTGCGATCCGAAGTATGAGACCCTGAGGTCCTTCGGCGGCGACCAGAAGGAATTGTGCTTTCCCAGATGGATCGCCGATGGATGTAAGCCCTCTCAACCCTCCGGACCCAGTAAACGCTAGTCCTTTGCCCCAGGTGAAAACTTTCTTCCAAGAAGGCGCGGCTCCATCCTCGCGCTCGTAGATCTCCCATCCGACCGTTGCGTACAATCTTCCGTCACATTCGGCGAAGCTCATCACACGCTGCTCGTCTCTTAGTTTGGGCATTCCCGGTTCTGGTTCTGTGTCCCAATGAATTCCACCCGAACCTGTTGAGTCATAGGCGCCGCTGATAATCCCTCTTGGATTCGTCCCCGCGAAAACCCTCTCGACACCTGTCACCGAATCACGGTGATATCCGAAGCTTCGAATTTGGGAGCCGGGAGGGACACCGAACGCAAGATCAGTGTGCGACCAACTCCCGGAACGGCCATTCTTGAAAAAGACTCGCAAGCCACCCAGCCGGTCCCAAACGCTCGCCAGCAGCACCGAGCGCGAAGGTTGCAATGGATGGCCGCTACGGTCTGAATGGAATTGGACGGCATAGAGAGCACCAATTGCCTGGTAACGTCGTACGCCCGCACGAAGTCCCCCGGTGATACGATCGTCAAATTCTGTATCCACTCTCCAGGACGCCGTGGGCGAGTCCAGCACTAGTACCTGCGGTCCGGGGAGAGCAGGGTCCCGTTCACTTGTATCCCGCCAATAGCCGTTGCCCGCGTAGAGGACTCCATCCATGACGGCAAGGGCGCGGAGCTCTGTTCCACCAATGTGGCCGATCCCTGAGCTCGTCGAATCGATTGTCAGCGACTTCGTCCAAATGATCGGCGGAACCGCCATTGGCAATGAGCCACCATTTTCCCAACCGGAGATTGAATTCGGTGCTCCGCAAGCGAATACGGCAGGGCCTGATAAGTAAGGAATGTGGGGTTGCGAAAAACCAAAACTTAGAATGACCGCCAGACTGATCAGCAGAACTCCAAATGCGAAACCTCGGCGCGTCACCCCGGCTTTTCGGATATCTGAGACGAATTCGATAACAGGACGCATTATGCTCGGACCTCGGTGCGAACGAATTCTTCAACGATTAGCGCCAGAGCGATACTATCGTACTCCTTGTACCCAACAGTTTGAGGAGCGGTAGCTGGCAGCCGGGGCTGTGTTCCGAGGGTTCGAATCGACCACGAACACCAAGACTTAACGACGCCCCCCGCTTCAGAGAATCTGTCTGTATAAGTTCAGACGGGTCGGCTTTCCAGAGCGGTGCCTCGTATTTGTCGAGTTTTGTCGTGGCGGGCGCAGAGGGAATTGGCCAGTGGAGATTGGGTGAACTGGCAGCGAATATGCGCTCTACATGGCAATCAAGCGATGGCCTACATGAAGGCGAACCTATCGCGAGCAGTGACAAGAATTCGCACGAAGTTGAAAGGGACAACGTAAGTCCAGAAGCAGGCTAGGCCGATAGGAGCTTCATCTTAAGTTGTGGCGTGTGCATTGTCGTTTTTTGTCGTGGAAGCGCCTCCGGTGAGGGAAATGGCATGACTCAGAGAAAAGAATTGTGCTACAACCATGTGACATGGAGCGTGCAGGTCGGGATTCGACGCTCTACGCCATAAACACATCAAGAAGGCATGTCGGGCGCTCCCCACGACCGGCAAGTGGCTGACCCGTACTTGCATCCACTGGTCTAGCCATGCGCCGATTCAACCTAAAAATGGATGGACAGATCGCCGTCCTCACTGTGGCGGAAAAAGGTTCGTACTCGGCAGCAGGGAAATCCCTGGACATCACCAAATCTGCGGTTCGCAAACAGGTTGCAGGCGTAACCACTGAAGTTGGGGCACCGATATTTCAACGCTCAGGAAGTCGGCTGGTGCCAACCGTTGTCGGCGAGATATATCTTCCGGAGGCCCGCGAATCTGTCAGACATGCACGGCTTGGTGTGGATCGTGCACAGGCATTTGTCAGAGCACAGACAAAAGATCTGCGTATCGGATATTCGAGTCATCTTAGCGAGCGCCTATTGGATATCATTGTTCGGTTGCAAGCAGAAAACTCTGTATCATCTGGAGTTGAGAGTCTGCTGACCTATCAGGTAGTCTCGCAAGTGCTTCGCGGCAAGTTGCATGTGGGTTTTGGTTTCCTACCCATTGACCAATCAGAACTCATCGTGCGGCCTCTCATGCACGAACCGCTGATAGCATGCCTGCCAGCAGGCCATCGATTGATTGTCAAGCAGAACATCGAACCGGCAGATCTCGAGAATGAACCGATGATCGCCGTAGCCCGCCGGGCGCTTCCCGGTAGGCACAAAGAAATTGTCGAATACTTTGAAAGCGAGGGCGTCAACCTCAAGTTCGTCAGTGACGCTTATCTGCCAAAAGAAGCACTATGGTTGGTGAGCAGGGGAATTGGCTTGACGCTGATGACCCGCTCTTCCGCCGTGCCGATACGCTCTGATATTGTGCTACGACCATTGTCTTCCCAATTTCTTACGGTAAAGAGTGGCATCTTCGCCCGGCGCGATCAACGTGCCACCTATATCAAGGACTTCATCGAGATGGCGTGGACTGCGACAGCTGCACTACGACCAAAACCAGTGAAGCCCAAATGAGCAGAAGCTCAATGAACTTCGTTGCGCGTCTTGAGCGCTGCAACTCGGTCAGCCTACCCCGGAGGACAATTTATGCCCAGAAGCTTCTATCTTTTCTCAATTGCATGTCTGCTCTTCGTTGCAGCTTGCAACGACATGAAGAGACCGAGTAAGTCAAATTTCACGAAGGCGATCAATCAGTACCTGACGAAGCACGGCGAAGCCTGCTCAATGATCGGTCGCGAATTCCCAATTGATCTTCCTCTGTCGGAGCAGAAGGAACAGTTCGGGATCGGGCCAAAGCTGGCGGCTCTGGAGCAGGTCGGCCTAGTGCATGCGAGTGACACGACAGCGGCGGTTCACGGAATGCTCGATCCCCTACGTGGTTCAACTCCGCCGCAACGTGTGAAGCGATACGAACTGACGGCGGATGGCGGGAAGTATTTTCAGCAGATTCCCGGTGCACTTGGACAAACCAGCGGGTTCTGCTACGGGCAGAAGAGCGTCGATTTCATCGTGAAATGGACAGACGTGGCGTCCGTAGGAACATCCTCCCAGACTGAGGTCACCTACACCTACAAGATTGTCGATTTCGCAAGCTGGGCGGAGCGCCCGGAGGTGCAGCAGGCATTTTCGGACATCCGGACGACCGTCAACGGAGCATCAAAGACAACAGAGGTCACGGGATTGCAATTAACCAGCAGAGGCTGGGAAGTTCCGCCAACATGATACGCATCACACTCAATGTGGAATGCCCACAATTACAAGAAACGCTGTTCGTGTCTCATTGGGTGCTCATTCTTTAGGACGCATTCTTCGTCAAACGACTTGAGCGGGCAGGAACCGAAGACCGTGGAAGGGGAAGGGCGAACTCGGTCGGTAGAACTGGCGGCCTAGATGGCCTTCTTTGGAAGCGGAAGGGCGCGCGGTGGTACGGGCGATGATTGGACTATCGATGTAGTGGTCTGGCCGAAAGCTAGAAAACGATCGAGAATCCGGTCCAACGAGGAAACATCGGCCAAATAAATTTTAAGAATGAAGCAATCCTCCCCAGTGATTCGATGGCACTCTACCACTTGCGGCACCTGCTTTGCCAAGTCTGCAACTTTAACAAGTTGTCCTGGTAGAGGACGAATTCGAACAAATCCAATCAATGGATAGCCAAAAGCAGCTGGGTTGAGCTCCAGTCGATACGAGGCTATGACGCCATCCTCCTCCAGACGCGCCACCCGTTCTGTTACTGCAGGACTCGACATATCTAGCCGTCTCGCCAACTCCGACATCGTCATCCGCGGGTTAGCCTGCAAGATGGACAGAAGCTTTAGATCGGTTTCATCAACTGAGCCGTTACGTTTCAAGTTAAACCCCTTATTCACCTTAGTTATTTAGGCAGTATTTGCCTTTAACCTCAGGTTATCCATATATTTCAGTATATGCGTCTGTCATCCTAGATAGATATGAACGGACTTGCCGTCTCCGAAATGTTCGAAATCCCCGAGGGTGTCACCTATCTGAATTGCGCCAATATGGCACCGCAGCTACGGTCGGTCACTACTGCCGGGCTCAATGCAGTGCGCGAGAAAGCCGCTCCCTGGAAATTATCTTCTGCTGATTGGTTTACTGGAGCGGAAGAATTAAGAACGCTTGCTGGCCACGTTATGGGAGCGCAGGCGGGTTATGTCGCTCTGGTCCCTTCTGTCAGCTACGGGATCGCCGTCGCGGCCAATAACGTCGCGGTTGATCGCGGTCAGTCGATCATTATTGTTGAGCAGGAGTTTCCATCTAACGTCTACGCATGGCGAGCGCTTGCCAATAGGCGGAATGCGCGGCTACTCACAGTGCGACGTCATCCTGGAAGTGGCTGGACCGAGGTTCTACTGGAGGCGATCAATGAGGCAACGGCTGTAGTATCGATCCCTCAATGTCATTGGGCGAATGGCAGCTCCATCGATTTGATTCGTGTAGGAGAGCGGGCGCGTGAAGTTGGAGCCGCATTCGTTATTGATGCCAGCCAGTCCCTGGGTGCATGTCCATTGGATCTGAATCGAGTACAACCAGATTTTCTGATCTCGGTTGGATACAAATGGCTTCTAGGGCCATACGGGCTTGGCTATCTCTATGTGGCTCCAAGGTGGCATGACAATGGTTCTCCTCTTGAGCAATCGTGGCTTACTCGGAAAGGAAGCGAAGACTTCGCCCGACTGATCGACTACCGTGACGAATATCGTCAAGGCGCCAGACGTTTCGACATGGGAGAGTTTCCCCAATTTGTCTTAGCACCAATGGCTAGCGTCGCACTCCGGCAGATTATGGCATGGGGCATCGAGACGATCGAACACACGCTGTCCAGCTTAACGGACGACATCGCCCAGCGTGCCGCACGCGCTGGCTATGAGGTTCTGCCGTATGAACAACGCTGTCGGCACATGATTGGAATCCGCTTATCTGGGGGCGTTCCAGCAAGTTTGCCGGCTGACCTTACGGCTGCTGGCATCTACGTGAGCATTCGTGGAGATTTCATACGCATTGCTCCCCACTTGTATAACGACGCTTCCGATATAGAACGACTCTTTGTGGTTTTGGAATCGTGCCTCAAGGCTTGAGAGATGTCGAAATTGGAATGGTTTTTGATTGCATATCCGTGGCAGAGGCAAGGGCACTCCGTGCTCAGGTGCTATGCGTGGGCGGGCCGGCGAGTCGAAGCATCTATCCAGGTGACGATGCACCGGACACCCTGCATCTGGGTGCATTTGTGAACGACGAGCTTGCTGCGGTGGCAACGGTATGCTACGAGTTGATGCCCGGGACATCAAATGGATGCCAATGGCGTCTCCGCGGGATGGCGACCTTGGAAGCGTTTCGGAGGCGCGGATTGGGCAGGTGTTTAGCTGAGCGCTGTCTGGAGTATGCGACGGATAGCCAAGGCACGTTGCTTTGGTGCAGTGCCCGGATGACAACGGCTCCGTTCTATCGTTCACTTGGGTTTAAGCAACAAGGTGAGAGTTTTCATCTTCCAGAGTATAGCGGCGAGGTTTACATCCTGATGCAGCGTCCCTTACCATAGCCGCGCAGGTAGCGCGGGCTCGCGGGAGGACCTGGAAGCCAAAAGCTTCTCTAAATGGATCACCGAGAGAAATCGTAGTAGATGGTCAGCTACTCGGACGCGGTTACACGAATTTCCGTGACGTGGCGCCAACCATCCTCATTCATCACATGCGCTATCACATCGATGGACCTGCCGCACTCCTCTTCGACGTCGCGTAAAGGGACACTCCCGCCCGAACCGCGCATGGCAAGCTGCGCCAAGCGCCGGAGCGCATCGCTGGCACTGTTGGCATGAATGGTCGTCAATGATCCGCGATGGCCCGTGTTGAGGGCATCAAGGAAGACCCGCGCTTCCGGCCCGCGAATCTCTCCGACAATGATTCTGTCAGGCCTGTGACGAAGAGCAGCTTTGAGCAGGTCAGCGAAACCGATCTGGCTCTTATGCGTATCGAGCTGGGCCTCGGCGGAGATGACGTGTGGCTTCCTAATATAGAGCTCGGAGACGTCTTCAAGAATTAAAATACGGTCGCCATCAGGGATAAACGAGGACAGCACATTGGTCAGAGTTGTCTTACCTGAGCCAGTTCCGCCTGAGATTAAGAGGTTGTCGCCGCGTTCGACATGTGCTGTTAGCGTCTCCACCTGTTCTTCCGTCAGAGCCTTCCGCTCGATCAGATCATGGATGGTAAAGTTCCGCGAGGTGAACTTGCGGATAGTCATCATCGGGCTTGGATTGACAACTGGCGGGATGAGCGCGGCCATGCGGCTGCCGTCCGGCAGGCGCAGATTCATGATGGGCGAGTCGGCGTCGAGCTTCTTGCCGAAACGATTGGCGATGACTTCAAGACCCGTCAATAATGCTCCCTCATCGAACCGGATGCGTTGCTGCAATACGATGTGCCCCTGCTCTTCGATCCATACCGAGCCATCGGGATTGACCATGATCTCGGAGATGGTGGTGTTCATGAGAAGATGCTCGATCGGCTTCAGGAACGGAATGATAATGTCAAAGCTCACGCGGGTATCCTCTCTGGATCGAAGGCGATTCTTTCCTGGTCGAACCAGCTCATGGTGACGGGCAGGAAGTCAGGCTTGAGATAGCAATAGGTCGGTGGCAGCGGACTCACGCCATCGAAGGCGGCAACGATAGTCTGAGCGTTCTTTAGATCGAAGAAGACCTTTTCTTCAAAGAGTGGTTCCTTATGTTTCTGATACTGCTTGGAAGCCGAAACAGACCCTTTGTTGGATGAAGTGCGGCCACTGAGCCAGCCGACATTGGCGTTAGTCGAGGACTCAGAGACGGTGTAACTGATGCGGGTGCGGTCGGCTTTGCCGCACAGTTCCGATGCATACCTGGCGGTCTCTGGATCGGATGTTGTCAGGAAGACCTTGGTGCGAAACGCCTGCAGGAGAGTCTTTACTCCTTCGTTGGGTAACGCGTCCTTGAGGCTCGATATGCTCTGCGTGGCGACAATGGGAATACACTTCGGCTGCCGGGAGAGCGAGAGAAATCGCTCATCGCCCGTAGGATTGTCGCCGCCGACCGTGGCGAAGTTCTGGTACTCATCGCAGATGAAGACGGTCGGACGGAAGTATTTCTCTGGGTACTTGTCCATCTTCGGGATACGCAACTGGACGGCACGCTGGTAGTCGATCTTCATCATGGTGCCGATGGTCTTTGCCAACGCAGGGTTCAGAGCCACGGGAAAGTTCAGGCCAACGACCGCGCCCGATTCGATCAGCTCATCAAACGGCTGCAGGACGATACCGTGTGGATCGGAGTGGTATGGTTTGCCGTCGTAGAGTTCCTTTGGTGGGCAAAAGACACGGCGCACGTCCGGGTCAGTCTCGAAGAGCGAGAGGAATACCGCGATGCCCTGGACAATGCTGGTCTTGACCTCGGAGCGAAAGAACTTCCAGTGCTCCCAATACCAATACTGGATACTGTCGAAGCGGTCGCGCTGCTCCGGTCGGTACCGCTTGCGAGTGAACACGTCGAATAACACGGAGGTCTCCTGTGTCAGCAAGTTTTCCAATGCTTCGGTCCATGCGATCAGATAAAGATCCGCATCCTTATTCCATTCGAAGCCGAGCGGAGACAGCAGGCTTTCATGTTCCCGGTACGCATCCTTATCGATGCCGATATAGCTGGTGGTACTGAAGCGACTCCCAACTTCAGTCAGCATCTCTTCGAGCTTGCCTGCGCTGATGACGGTGCGGAAAAGATCGACCATCGTCAGGTATCCGTCGCGGATGCGATGGAGCATGATCACGTACCGGACAAGGTCCGTGTACGACTGCTGCCAGAAGGGTTCCTTGCCCTTGCCCCATATCGACGTGATGATGGAGGCGATGTTGAATGCCTGGGCATAGGCATCGAGCGAGTTGTTCAGCGGATTGTAGCGGATATCGCCGTCGAGCGAGACTTCGACATAATCTTGTTCCCGCCCGCACCATTTAAGGATGCGCTGAAGCTGGCGGCATAGATCGCCTTTAACTTCCAGAACGATGCCGGAAAGCTTGCGGGCTGGATCGCCGGCCTTGTATGCAAACAACTGGCGCATCGCCGGCAGGATCAGCCCATAGGTCTTTCCACTGCCAATGGAGCCGAAGGATGCGATGCCGGTGTAGAGTCCGCGCTCTGGAATCGACAGCCAACTCGGGGTGGGGCTGGGTTCCGGGACAAGTTGGCGATGGACCTCGCCGACAATCAGGGTCAGGTCTGTTCGGGTCCGTGGGTTCGGATACGGAGGCAGTGAACCAGCTACCAGTTCCTGCTCACTCCTATATAGATGGACATACAGCAACGAAAACATCATGGAGCAGGCAATAAACGGGGTCGAATACAGAAACAGATCGTAGCTCCAGACGACTGCGCGAAAGACCAGAGGCCGTTCCAGCTCGATCAGACGCAGAAACGGATTGGCAGTATTGATTGGAAACATACTGTTGAGGACAATGCCGCTGGCCACGCTTATTCCAAGCGCGAGCACGGTCCGGTACTCGACCAGCGGACGGATGATGGTTTGAAGAGGAACTCTGAAGCCCATATGTCGATGTCTCTCCTATGCTCGAACCGCTGCCGACGCATCCGTTTTCGTTGCGGATTCGGATACAGACTTGATGGGCGTTGTTGCCGGTTTTGCGCCGCTGGCAGGCCGTGCAGCATTCGCAGTAGAGCTGGCTTTGTACTTCAGGAAGTCCTCTTCTTGGGTCAACGCGAAGCGCAGCAGCTCGTTGACGACAAAGTTGGTTTCGTTGTTCGACCACTGCGCTAGTAGCTCGATGTCCTCGGCGACGGTCTGGTCGATGGAAGACTGCAGCTTCGCGCGCCGAATCCTGCTGACGCCGTGTTCCAGTTTCAGTTTGCTCATGTAATATCTCCTGTCGATGAATTGGTGATTTCGTGCGAATGTGCCACGGATCAGCGATGGATGCTGAACTGATCCCGTGTGTGTCCGGC
>JBAWCO010000062.1:0-2618 GCA_049590315.1 Occallatibacter sp.
GTAGTCCCGTGTTCGCTCGAAGGGAGTTCCTTCAGACCATTGTGCCCAGGCATCAGAAACGAATTCACTTTTGAATCCATCCTTAGTCAGATACGCGGCGCTCTTTACCGAAATTGAGCAGAATAAAGGCCCTGCATCATTCCGCATTTCCAAAAGCAGATCGTCAAATTTCCAGCCGCTCGCAGCGACTTGAAAACTGAGACGTTCGACACGACTACCTTTGATGTTCCACGGCTCAAGCCCGTCTAACATCCGGATAAGGAGTTTGCCCGCAACCTTGTCTTCAAAAGTAAATCCGTACCCACCCGTTGATTTGATCTTCGCGAGCTTCTTTGCTTTGTTTTCGGGAGTCTTTCCCGCCTTCTTTGCTACTGGTTGTGAACTCCTTTTTGCCGACCGTTTGTCCGAAGCAGAGCGTGTCACCTCGGCCTTCAGGCCGTTCTTTACGCTCTTCTTAGTCGGCTTCTTTTGAGAGTTTCTTGCCATATCGTCCTCACCGTGACCCCGAAGCTCCATTACCTAGGAGAATTACTATCGCCAGCGACATACCAGGCCGCCTCCTTCTCCTACCCCCTGGCGGCTACCCGCCAACCAGGCTACGACAAGAACTGCTCCAGCATCTGTTTTCTCTGCTCCCAGTCGCTCATGACTCGCTTTAGAAGTCTGAAGAATCTAGGGCTGTGGTCGCGCTCCAAGAGATGGCACAGCTCATGAGTAATCACGTAGTCGATCGTATCGACAGGAGCTTGAATAAGGCGCTGATTTAACATGAGCATTCGCCCTTGCGACATAGATCCCCACCTCTTTTGCATCGTGCGTATCGTCACTCCACTTGGCATCATCGAATTTGGCCGAGGGAATCGTTGCAAACATACTTCAATTCTTTCCTGGAAACGCGTTCTTGCCTTTTGGGCGTACCAAAGCTCAACCAACTTCTTCGTTTCAGCGGACTCTCCAGGCCTTGTAGTCTGAACGACAATATAGCCGCGAAGCAGCTTAACGGAATCGCTCACAGCCTTGATTACCTTCAGCCGATACTGCCGACCCAGGTATAGATGTGTTTCTCCAGAGAGATAGCGGCGCACTGGCGTTCGAGGTGCGAATTGCTCAAAGTATCTCTGCTGCTGGAGTATCCAAGATGCCCGCTTCTTGACTTTCTGGGCTATACGCTCTGGACTCGCCGATTTCGGCGCGGCCACTCTGACAGTGGAATCCGGCTCGACCGCAATTTCCAGGGTCTTTCGCTCTCTACGAACCACTGTGTAGTTGAACGAGAAATATCCGTATTTAGCGCTGTATTGCTCGAACTTCATCCTGGGAACCTCGCGCGAGCCAGATTCATGATCTGTTCGTCGATGTCATCCATCCTTTCGGCTGGTAGGTTGATCTGCTTTTGATCTCGCAGCACATCGAAGAAATAATCATCCACGGCATTGCGCATATTGTTCTGGGCAATATCGTTTCGCCAAACATCGACGATGTGATGTTCTTTGATGATCTCGATGATCGTTAAAGCAATCTGTGCAATCTCGTCCTTATCGACGGGCTTCCCGTCGGAATAGACAAGGGCGCCATCCAAAAGCCCATAAAATGCCTGGCCATCTTCATTTCCCTTGATGCCGCCCGGAATGCCCTGTCCGCGATCTTTGTGCGCCACCTTGGAGGCTAGATCAATAACCTGCTTCAAATAGTCCTTTTCCGAGGTTCGCTTTTCGCGATAATCGCGAATGGTCTCCTCTAACAACTCAGAGAAGCGTTTGTAGAAGGCAGGGTCCGCTTCCATCCTCTCGTAGATCACTTTGCGCGTGGCGCTGGCAATTCGATCCGCTTTGGAGGCAGGCGACACGCCTGTTTCTTTTACAACTGCCTCAAGCGCATTCGGATCGTTGATATTCACCAACTCCACGACGACTTCTGCGGGCATGGCAACGACGTGATCGTCGAGGAGTTTCTGAATCTTTGGCTCGAACTCTTTCATGTCCACAATTTCCTGGTAGCGCAGTTGTACTGAGCGTTTCAGCTCAGAGAACTGCTTCCAGTCCCGCTTCATTCGGTCTACGTCCGCGTCCGTGTAGATGTCCAGTAGCTTGTCCGATGAGAGCGAGATATGCAGGCAACGGCTGAAGGCGCGCAGACGCATATAAAAATCCTGGCGCGTTGGATCGTCTGCCAAGAACTGCTCATACTGCTCCATGTCCCTCTTGTTCTTGATGGATTTGAAGAGGTCGAGCAACTGGTCGTGCAATCCGCGCAGCTTGCGAATCTCACCGCGAACATCATGCACGGTTCCATCGATGTCGTCGTCGTCATACTCCTGAAAGGCGCTGTACTCAGTCAGTGCGCTATCCAACTCGCCCAGCAATCCTTCGTAATCCAGAATGAAGCCGAACTGCTTATCTTCGCCGTTCTCCTCATAGAGGCGGTTCACGCGGGCGATCGCCTGCAAGAGATTATGTTCGCGCAGCGGCTTGCAGACATAGAGCACTGTATTGCGCGGCGCGTCGAATCCTGTCAGCAGCTTCGATACGACGATCAGAATCTCAGGGTCGCCCGATCCCATGAAGGCATCAATCACCTGGCGGTTGTACTCATCCTCGGTCTTGTAGCGTTTCATCATC
>JBAWCO010000063.1:0-1965 GCA_049590315.1 Occallatibacter sp.
ATAGAAAGCGAAAAACTCCTTTCATCAACTCCCTCATGGACGCAAGACTCCTTCGCAACTTCGCGATCATCGCCCACATCGACCATGGCAAGTCGACGCTGAGCGACCGTCTGCTCGAACTCACCGGCTCCGTGACCGGCCGCGAGATGCAGGACCAGATCCTCGACGACATGGACCTCGAACGCGAGCGGGGTATTACTATCAAGGCGCACGCTGTGCGCATGATGTACAAGGCCAGCGACGGCATCACCTATCAACTCAACCTCATCGACACGCCTGGCCATGTGGACTTCAGCTACGAAGTCTCGCGTTCGCTGGCCTCCTGCGAGGGCGCGCTGCTGGTGGTGGATGCCAGCCAGGGTGTTGAGGCGCAGACCCTCGCCAACGCCTATCTCGCCATCAACCACGGCCTCGAAATTATTCCCGTCATCAACAAGATCGACCTGCCTTCGGCCGACATCGAGCGCACTCAGGAAGCAATCGAAAAGGCTGTGGGGCTTGACGCAACCGACGCCATCCCCTGCAGCGCCAAGACCGGGCAGGGCGTGGCAGAGATCCTTGAAGCCATCGTCCATCGGCTTCCTCCGCCGACCGGCGATCCGAACGCTCCGCTTCAGGCGCTCATCTTCGATTCATGGTTCGACGCCTATCGCGGCGTCATTGTACTGGTTCGCGTAATGCAGGGCACAATGCGTAAAGGCCAACGCATTCGCCTCATGTCGAATTCGAAGTCGTTTGAAGTCGAGTCGATGGGTGTGCTGATGCCCAAACCGGTGGAGATCGGCGAACTCACTGCCGGTGAGGTTGGCTTTTTCGCAGCGACCATCAAGAACGTGGGCGATACCAAGATCGGCGATACCGTCACCGAGGAGACTCGTCCGGCGGCCTCGCCATTGCCGGGCTTTGAAGACATCAAGCCGATGGTTTTCGCGGGCCTCTACACGGTGGACTCCCACGAACACACGCTGTTACGAGACGCACTAGAGAAACTTCGCCTCAACGACTCGTCCTTCTTTTTCGAACCGGAAAGCTCCGTTGCGCTCGGCTTCGGCTTTCGCTGCGGCTTTCTTGGCCTGCTGCACATGGAAATTATTCAGGAACGTCTTGAGCGCGAATACGAGCTGGACCTCATCACTACCGCACCTGGCGTGCGCTACCACATCAAGCTCACCGATGGCAGCGTTATCGAAGTCGACAATCCCTCGCGCTGGCCGGAACCCACGAACATTGAGGAGATTCGTGAGCCGGTCATCACCGCCAAGATTCTCACTAACGAAGAGTATGTGGGCGGCATTCTCAAGCTGGTGGAGGAGAAGCGCGGAAAGCAATTGAACTTCGAGTACGTCACGCCTACCCGCGTCATGCTCACTTACGAACTGCCGCTCAACGAGATTGTCCTGGACTTCTACGATCGCCTTAAATCCATCTCGCGCGGTTATGCCTCGCTGGACTATCAGCTCGCCGGCGAATGGGAATCGCCGATGGTGAAAATGGACATCCTGGTCTCGGGAGAGCCCGTGGATGCGCTCTCCATCATCGTGCATCGCGACTTCGCCTACGAGCGTGGCAAATTGTTGGTTTCGAAGATGCGAGAGCTCATTCCCCGCCAGCAGTTCGAGGTCGCCATCCAGGCCGCGATCGGCGCCAAAATCATTGCACGCGAGACCGTGGCCGCTCTGCGCAAGAACGTCCTGGCCAAATGCTATGGCGGCGACATCTCCCGTAAGCGCAAGCTTTTGGAGAAGCAAAAGGAGGGCAAGAAACGGATGAAGCGGATAGGTAAAGTGGACATACCGCAGGAGGCGTTCCTGGCAGTTTTGCGAGTGGGTGAAGACCAGCAGAAGTAGTAGATTCAGAAGGATGAACTGCATACTTAAGTCACGTGATGTTCATCACGAAATGTGGGAAACCGCTCAATCCGTAAATCTGTAGAGCTGCCAGAGGCAGCATTCCGCATTGATCGCA
>JBAWCO010000064.1:0-15340 GCA_049590315.1 Occallatibacter sp.
GGCTGCACGAGACGAAAAAGAACTGCTGTGCCAACCGTAGTTGTTTGCCTTGAAAGCCTTCGTCGTTCGGATACAGAATCTTTGAGATGTTCTCTGAAGCTACCTTGTCGGCAACCGCACCAAAGAAATCTCCGGTATTGAAAGTGCCAAAGTCGAAGCTCTCGACTGCCTGCGCCGACCATAGCCGCATGGTATTTGCCGTGTTGGTCTTGTAGCCCAGAATCGGCGTGTCGTGCGGAATGCCGCGTACCAATCGTTGCGGAATCCAAAGCACGCCTTGCCGCCCATTAGCATCCGTATGCCTTTCGGTCCGTCCGCCCATCTTTACTTCGAAGGCGTCTTCCGGCCGTTCCAGCGCCCACGGGTTACCCAGTCGCAGCCATTTGTCTGTCGTTTCCACCTGCCAGCCGTCGCGAATCTGCTGGTCGAAGATGCCGTATTCATAGCGAATGCCGTAGCCGATCGCCGGGACGTCCAGTGTGGCCAGAGAGTCCATGAAGCAAGAAGCCAGTCGCCCCAACCCGCCGTTGCCCAGCCCCGGTTCTTCTTCCTGTTCGATCAGAGTATTCAGGTTCAGACCCAGTTGCCGCATGGCCTGGTCGGTCTCGTCGTAAATGCCCAAGTTGATCAGGTTGTTGCCCAGGTGCGGACCGGTCAGGAACTCTGCCGACAGATAACACACCACTCGTACATCCTGTGCCTGGTAGTTCTTCACTGTCGAGATCCACCGCTCGACCAGGTGATCGCGCACCGTGTGAGCCAGGGCCATATAGAGGTCGTTCACTGTAGCCCGTTCCACCGATCTGCCCTGCACAAAAAAAAGGTTGTTCAGAAACGAGTGGGCCAGCGCGTCGGGGGTCATGGCGGTTTTCAGGTCTTTGACCAAACCGAGCTGCGGCAGAACGGAGATTGGAACTTCGGACATCGAGTACCTCGCTTCCGCTTAAGACACTAATCTCCCATGCCTGAAGTGGTTCCTCAACTGTACGGCTGTAGAAGTGCGATGGCGATGAAAAAACCGCCAAAGTGCAGCTGCATTCACGGAAATGTCCCGATCCTGGTTCGACTGTATGGTTTCGGTCCCTCTGTCCGGTTTTGGACAACGATTCACGAATCCGCACAAAGGTGCTCTTTCAATCGAGTCGGTGGGCGAACATACTTCCTTGCATTTGAACTACTTACGTTAGAAGCCGTTTGGCAGAAAACGTGCTCTTTAGAGCGCACACCATAGTCTGCGCGGAGGATTTCGATGGGGACCTTGCTTCAGGATCTTCGTTTTGCGTTCCGTCAACTGGGCCGTGCGCCCAGCTTCGCCGTCACCGCGGTGCTGACGCTGGCACTCGGGATTGGCGCGAACACTGCTGTATTCAGCCTGGTCAACTCCCTCCTGCTCAAGCCGCTCCCCGTGCCCAACGCCGAGCAGATCACCACGCTCGTTCCCCGCGAAAATAACGGACCTCTACAGCAATCTTTGTCCTGGCCGGAGTTTAAGGAAATCCGTTCTCAGAGCGGGCGCTCTTTCAGCGACGTCTTTGCTTATGCGATCTCGCTCGACGGATTCGCAGTGGCGGGCCAGCTACCGCAGCGAATCATGACTTGCTATGTCAGCGGCAACTTCTTTGATGGCCTTGGGCTGAAGCCGGCTGCTGGACGTCTCCTGCTGCCCAGTGAAGGCGAAGTTCTTGGCCGCGACTCCGTCATCGTGCTTGACTACGGATATTGGAAAGAGAAATTCAATGGCGATGCCAGTGTGGTTGGCCGGCCGGTCACGATCAACGGACACCCAGTGACCGTTGCCGGCGTGGCTCCGAAGGGCTTTCATGGCGTGCAGAGCTTTGTATCCGTCGCAGCGTATTTACCTTTGTCCGAGTTGCCACTCTCCGGCACTCCGATTGACGCCATGAATAACTGGCAGACCCGGATGCTCAATGTCAACGCACGCCTTCTCTCCGGAGTGAGCCTGAAGCAGGCTAACGCCGGCCTAAATGTTGTCGCCCAGGACTTGATGCGCCAGCATCCGGAAGTTGAGAAGAAACTCGGCATCGAGGCCTATCCCGAACCCGTCCTACGCATTAATACCGGAAGTTCCACAACGATGTACGTGGTAGCTGGACTCTTCTTATCTCTTGCGGGCATGGTGCTCCTGCTGGCCTGCGTCAATGTCGCAAATCTGGTTTTGGTGCGCGCCACGGTGCGTGAACGTGAAATGGCCATCCGAACGGCTTTGGGAGCCCGGCGTACTCGCCTCATCGGACAGATGGTCACCGAAAGCATCACTCTCGCCCTTATTGGCGGAGTCATGGGTGTGGTCCTGGGAACGTGGTCCAGCAGTGTATTGAGTCACCTGGACATTCACGCCGACATTCCAGTGAACTTTGCGTTTGATTTCGATTGGCGAATCTTCCTCTATTCGTTCTCTGCCGCTTTGCTCGGCGGCGTTGTGGTGGGATTCGTGCCCGCTCTTCGCATGGCCAAATCCAACGTGAACACGGTTCTTCACGAAGGCAGCCGTGGAGTTACCGCTGGCCGTCACTGGCTCCGCGACGGCCTGGTGGCGCTGCAGATCGCCGGTTCTCTTGTGCTGTTAGTTGTCACTGCGCTCTTTGTGCGCAGCCTTTCGGCAATGCAGACCATGGATTTCGGTTTCAATCCGGACCACGTATTGAACTTCGCCCTAGACGCCAATGAAATAGGGCTGACCGACGTGCAAACGCGCGACCTCGCTGCCAACATCGCGGCACGGCTTCATCAGCTTGCCGGAGTCGACTCAGTCAGTCACGCTACCTCCGTTCCGCTCGGCTACTTCGGCAGTGGCGATCGGCTGACAATAGACGGAGCCCCGGCTCCAACCGATCCCACCGATAGAGACGCAGGTTACAACGTCGTTTCGCCTGAGTATTTCAATGTGATGAGCATCGGTATTGCCGGCGGCCGAGCGTTTACAGACGCAGACGACGAGCATAACCGCGATGTGGCGATCATGAGCGAGAGCGCGGCCAAGAAGTTCTGGCCCAATCAGGACCCCATCGGCCGCACATTCAGCATGGCGGGCGAGAAGGATCGCAAGATGCAGGTCATCGGGATCGCTCGCGACGCTGAGTTCCAGATTTTTGCTGGTGGCAAGTCGAGGCCGTATTTTTACATTCCCTACGCTCAGCACATTAAGGGCAACACCCTTATGGTTTTCCAGTTGAAGACCGAGGGTGATCCACTGTCATTTATTCCAACCGTGGAGAAAACGGTCCGCGCTCTTTCGCCGCAACTGCCGATCTTCCAAGTGCAATCCATGCGCCAGGGTCTCTATACCATGAATGGGCTTTTGCTCTTTCAGATCGGGGCGTCGCTGGCCGCCATCATGGGCGGGCTTGGATTGACTCTGGCTGTGATTGGCCTTTATGGCGTTGTCTCCTATTCGGTGAGTCGCCGCGTTCACGAGATCGGCCTGCGCATGGCGTTGGGCGCCACTCGCGGAACCGTCTTCCGCATGATCTACCGTCAATCGATAACGATTGTTGCCATCGGTCTCGGAGTTGGCTTGGCGATTGCTTTGCTCGCAGCGCGCGCCGTGGGTGCCGTCGTCATAGTCAACGTGTGGGACCCGGCAACCTATGCATTCGTGGGCGTGGTACTCGCACTTGCCGCACTTGCGTCCTGCTATTTCCCTGCTCGACGAGCCATGGCGGTGGAACCCATGGTTGCACTGCGTCAGGACTGATGGCGCGATTTGGCGATCAAAACTAGTGGTTTCACTGACTCGCCTGATTCGTTCTTAATGCGATGTACTGCGTTGCCGGCTTTGCACACACAACCTCGGTATGCTCAAATACCCGGCATGGATCGCAGGACATTTCTCAAGTTCTCAGTTCTTGCGTCGGGCGTTGCAGTGAGCGCGCCCCTCGGCTTCGCAGAACCCTCTACCGCGTCGCTTCGGCTCACCCTCAATCCTCGGAGACCCGGTTATTCGATCCCGGCTGATTTCACTGGCCTCAGCTATGAAACCTCCCAGTTGGCCGATCCGGAATTTTTCTCGTCGTCGAACACAGAGCTGGCTGGATTCATTCGCCGCCTTGGGGCCTCAGGTGTGCTTCGCATTGGCGGAAACACCAGCGAGTTCTGCTACTGGACTCCTGATCAGACCCCTGCGCAGGATTCCAACAGCAGAAACCGCGACGCCGCCACAGTACTCGAGCAGGCCATTGGCCCGGATACCGGCAAGGGACCGGCGACTCGGCGCAAAATCACCCCCCTGGCGGTTCGCAATCTGCGCGGTTTCATCGACGCCACCGGCTGGAAACTTATTTACGGCCTGAATATGGGCACGGGAACTGCGGAGGCTGCGGCCGACGAGGCGGACTACGTCATGAAGATCATGGGCGAAAAGCTGATCGCTTTTCAGCTTTGCAACGAGCCCGATCTCTTTTATCGAAACGGAATCCGCAAGTCCGATTACGACTTTGCCCAGTTCGCCACAGAGTGGCAACATTTTTACGAAGTAATTCGGAAGCGCGTACCGAATGCGCCCTTCGCCGGGCCTGACACAGCATTCAATAATGAGTGGCTGGTGCCCTTCGCCAAACGCTTTAGCGCGCAGGCAGCGTTCCTCTCCCAGCACTACTACGCAGAGGGTCCGCCCACCGATCCTTCCATGACCATCGAGCGCCTGCTGCGACCCAATCCGAAGCTAGTGCAGGAGTTCGAAGGGATGACACAGACTCGGCAAGACTCGAAGCTGCCCTTTCGCCTCACCGAGACTAACTCCTGCTATCAGGCTGGGAAACAGGGCGTCAGCGACACATTCGCATCCGCACTATGGGGAGCCGACCTCATGTATCAGCTTGCCAGCGTAGGCGGTATCGGTATCAACTTTCACGGCGGCGGCTATGGCTGGTACACCCCTATAGCCGGGACGGTTCGCAACGGTTTCGTTGCCCGGCCAATCTTCTACGGTATGCTGCTCTTTGCCGAGGCCGGCCACGGCCACCTCATCGAATCCCGCTTCGATAATCAGCAGGATGACCTATTGCTAACGGCATATGGTCTGCGCAGCGAATCAGGTCCGGTGAAAGCTGTCATTTTCAATAAGGATGTGGATCGAACGGTTCGCATCACAGTCGACCCCGGAGCAAAAACTACGAAGGCACGCGCGCTGCGTCTCTCTGCGCCGCGTCTCAACGACACCACGGACGTGACCCTGGGTACTAATCCAGTCGGCGCCAGCGGTTCGTGGGTCGGCGCAGACGAGGATTTGCCGATCAGAGACGGTATGGCAGCGATCGACCTGTCGCCCGCGAGCGCAGCACTGATAGCTTTCGCTTGAATCAGCCAACAATCTCTAGTCGTAACAGGCAGGGCAACACCTAAGTGGAATAATCCGCGTTGATGTGCACGTACTCCACCGTCAAGTCAGTCGTCCAGAAGACGCATGAGCCTGCGCCTTGGTGGAGTTGGATCGCGATGGAGAACTCCGGCTGCGCGATGTAAGCATGAGCAGAAGACTCATCGAACTCCGACGCGCGTCCGCCATCGCGGCAGATTGGCAGATCCCCAAAGTCAATATCGATGCGATTTGGGTCAATCTGCGCACCGGAGTAGCCGATGGCCGCGACAAGCCGACCCCAATTTGGATCAGAGCCAGCCCAGGCGGTCTTCACCAGCGGGGAATGTGCAATCGCTTTGGCGATCTTGAGCGCGTCCGCGTCAGTTGCCGCTCCTTCAATGCGCAATTCCACAACGTGCGTAATCCCTTCGCCGTCGGCTACAATCTGGCGGGCCAGCGAAGTGCAGACCTGTGTTAGAGCCTCCGAAAACCCCGCGTGATCCGCCTCGATGGCGGCGCCACTCGCTCCTGAGGCAAGCAGCAGCACAGTGTCGTTGGTCGAAGTGTCCCCATCCACGGAGATGCGATTGAAGCTTACCTCGATAGCTTGGCGAAGGTATCCGTCGAGCACCGCGGGCTCAACAAGTGCATCGGTCATCACGTAGACCAGCATGGTTGCGTGCGGAACAAGCTGAGGGTGAATCATTCCGGAACCCTTGCACAGCGCGGCGATGCGAACTTCGCGCGGCGTTCCGTCTGCTCCTTCAACTTCAATTCGCGCGAATGCGGTCTTCTCCACTGTGTCGGTAGTGAGAATCGCCTGCGCTACCTGGTGAAAGTGGTCGACTTCAGGGCCTATCGCGGCAGCCAGCGCGGGCAAGACGGCAATCAGCTTTTCCGCGGGGAGCGGCACGCCGATGATCCCGGTCGACGAGGGAAACACTTGCTCTGCCGGACAGTCAAAGATTTCCGCGGCAGCCGCGCAGGTGGTGCGCGCTGCAGTCAGGCCCGGTTCGCCGGCGGCGCAGTTGGCGTTTCCCGCGTTGATGGCCACTACGCGGACTTTGCCGCAGCTCGTACGAAGGTTCTCTTTGTCCACAATCAGCGGTGCCGCGATGACGCGATTGCCAGTAAAAGCGGCGGCAGCGCTGGCTGGAGCGTCGGCCACAATCAGGGCGAAATCGGTGCGGCCGCTCTTCTTGAGTCCCGCCTTGGTCGCTCCAAATCGAAAGCCACTTGGGATGAGGAATTGAGATGTGTCGGACATGATGGTTGCCCCATTTAATCTAGCAGGTTGGGGGTGGAATGACAGCGAGCGGTAAAGACCCGATCGATATTGCGGACCAGAGCGAATTCCTCGAACTTCACAACGTAAATGTAGCGCGCGGCGAGCGTGTCGTTTTGCACGATGTGAACTTGACTGTCAGAACGGGCGAGCACGTCGCGATTCTCGGGCCCAATGGCTGCGGAAAATCCACGCTCATTATGGCCATCACCTGCCAGGTCTACCCAATTGTGCAACCCGGAATGGTCGTGCGTATCTTCGGACGCGAGCGCTGGGATTTGACTCACTTGCGCCGCCATTTTGGCGTCGTCGCGGCGGAACTTCCGGGGGAGCGCACCGCCGTAACCACCGGCTTAGACGCGGTCATTGCAGGCTTCTTTTCCGCATCCACGCTGTGGCCCAATCTGCATGTCACTCAGGAAATGCGCGACCGTGCCCGCGAGGCCCTCGAACGCATCGAGGCGTTTCATCTTGCCGGACAGCTGGTAGGCGAAATGTCCGCTGGCGAGAAGCGCCGTATTCTGATTGCGCGTGCGCTGGTTCATCGTCCTCGGCAATTGCTTCTCGATGAGCCCTCGAATGCTCTCGATCTCGCGGCGCAGCGCGAGCTGCGCGACACGCTGCGGCGTCTAGCACGCGAAGGAACGGGGCTAGTGCTCGTCACTCATCACCTCGGCGATATTCTGCCGGAGATTGACCGCATCATTTTGATGCGCGCCGGTCGCATTGTCGGAGATGGCTCGCGTGAGGAGATGCTAACCGAGGCGCGGCTCAGTGAGTTATTCAACGCACCGGTTCGGATAGGTCGCGATGAGGAATGGCTCCATAGCTGGTGAGAACGCGCACGACCCCACCATCATTATTTTCCAAAGAACGCATTGAGATGGTGCGAGACAAGAGAGCACTTGACGCCGCGCGCCGCAGGCGGTAGTTTGAGCTTACACGGGAAAGGAGGTTGATCCAGCTGATGCAAAGTGACTATTCCAGTTGTTTCGTACGTGAGGTGACTGAGGCCTAGGGCATCGCGCCCCAGACCCCATGTAAGCCCCTGCGGAAAGTATCAACCGCCGGGCCAATGGCACTCGCGGCAGCGCGATGGCCTTAGTCCAATCCCAACAGTTTACCGACGAAGAATCCCCGCATAAACAGCGGGGATTTTTCTTTGTCACTGATTTTTGTGCTAATTCTGTGCTACCGTTGCCTTTCAAGTTCACAGGAGGCACAGCGATCGTGAGCCGGCCCGTTATTACGATCTTTGTCCGGCACTCCGCACTAGAAGGCAAACCCTGCAAGTATGGGGATGACGAATATTCCCGCCGTTGCAATTGCCGGAAACACTTCCGCTGGACTCAGAACGGCACCCAATAGCGCCGCAAGGCAGGGACGCGCTCTTGGGAGGAAGCGGAGGAAATCAAACGCCAGCTCCAGGACGAATTGGCCGGACGCACCCCCGAAGCGAGGCCGGAGGATAACGTCCATCCCGTCTCGGAAGCTGTTGACCTCTTCATCACGGACAAGAAGGTCCAAGGCGTATCGGGCGGCGTAGTGTCCCGCTACAAAAGTGAATTAGGCCGTTTCCAAGCGTATTGCGAGAAAGAGAACGCCTTCACGGTCGCACGGATCACGCGGGAGCTGCTCACGGGGTACGCGGCAACGTGGGAAGAGCAGTATCCATCCAGCAACACGCGAGCCTCTGTGCGGGAGCGGCTCCGTAGCTTCCTACGGTATTGCTTTGAGTGCCGTTGGTTGGACCGCATCCCGGCTGTGCCCAAGATTGAGGCGGATGAGCCTCCAACGCTCCCGCTCACTGAGGCGGAGTACGCCCGTGTGCTCGCTGCCATTGATTCGGTGAGGCCACTGCGCTTTGATGCTAAGGGCGTCACGCGGCTGCTCAGCCTGGAAACCCAGGCGCGGCTCCGGGCTTTGGTTCAACTCATGCGGTGGAGTGGCCTTGCTATACAAGACGCCGTGAAAATCCGTAGAGCAGACATCATCCATGAGAAAGCCAAGGGCTTGTATCGAGTGGTGGTCGCCCGGCAAAAGACCGGAACTGATGTGTCCGTGCCGATCCCAACCGAAGTAGCTGAGGAAGTGCTTGCAGTCCCGTCACGCAATCCCGAGTACATCTTTTGGAACGGCGAGAGCAAGAGCCGCGCGCAAGTGACTATGTGGGGTGGTCGGTACATGCGTCCACTGTTTGAGGCGGCAGGGGTGCGCTCGGGACACATGGTCAGTCACCGGCTCAGGGACACCTTTGCGGTTGACCTGTTGGAAAAGGGCGTCCCCATGGAGGAAGTTTCCAAGCTTTTAGGCCATGAGTCCATCCGCACCACCGAAAAGCACTATGCCAAGTGGGTGAAGGGGCGGCAAGATCGGCTTGACGCGCTTGTCACAGGGACCTGGACCATACCCGGCCATCACTCGGGCCAAGAGCGCCGGAGGAGACGGACGAAGTGACCCCGAACGGGGCGAAGCATTCTTGCATACCGTGTGTCCCTGCTTCGCATCGCTCGTCAAGCCAGATGTGCCGGAATGTTTGGGCGAAGGTCTCTTTGATTCGTGCAAGTGTTTTCCGATTCTGGTCACTTCGCATGACCTGGGAACTCCAAGTGCATTGGCCATAATGCGCTCATCGAGAAAGTAATAACGAGTTAATTGGCGGCGATCACTTGTCCGAGCAGCCGGTTTTACGGCCAGGTGCACTGAACTTGAAAACACTGGCCGATACATTGGAACCGATCTGGCGCTTACTCGTCCTTGCCTTGCCCACGGAAGCACTACCGGATTGTAGGAACCTCCGGACGAAACTCACGATCGAATTGAGCGAGTTTCATAGTCTCAGAGCAGGATGTGGCACTTGCTCGATTGGTAAGTTGCGGAACGCCCTGCAGACGATCTACGGCGTCGGCCCGATCACATCATTGATCGGGGTTCTGGAAATCGGCGATTACACGCGCTTCAGGTCGGTCAAGGAAAGCGCCGCTGCTCTCGAGGATGGGTCATTCGATCAAATCTGCTTCCAACGGTCCAAGGATCACGGTGCTCTGAAAAACGCGCTTGCTGATGAGTCCTTTCTTGACGCCGTCGACGCGGACGCTCTTCTCTTCTCCGGTAGTATTGACGAAGAGAGTCCGGCCATCGACGATCCTGGCGTAAACGCCGTCCGGCGTCCTCGGCCCCGGTTGAATACCGGCTACGGTCTGGAGATAGTTCACTATTGGCCCGATCGCAGAAGGATGAGACTCCGTCGCCAGATAGATTGCCCTTCCTTTGCCGAACTTGTTGATCGTGACGGCAGGAGCATTGTCTGCGGTATTCGTGAACCGCGCAACGACCTCGGCAGTAGACGGTTCCAAAACTTCATAGTGGTGTACTCCGGTATCGATTGTGTCACTACCCAACTGAAATTGGAGTGTCGCCGGAATGTCGTAGAACGCATTTGTCTTCAATCCAAATACATCGCCCAAGCGTCCAGGCAACGGCGCGTTGAACCATTGCCCATGTTCGTCAACCTTGGCCGAGAATGCCGTCATCAGAACAGTGCCGCCTCCGCTCACGAAATCACGAAGCGCCTTCGCACTTGCAGCATCCATCACGTAATCGGCAGGCACAATGACCAGTTTGTAAGGCGACAGGCTGTCGTGCCCGATGTTAACGATCGCTGTATCGATGTTTGCTCGGAAGAAAGGGTCAAAGGCACCCTGCACTTGCTGAGTATAAGAAGGCTTGAAGTATTGACGCGTGGTGCTGGTCGGACCGTTCGGATTTGAATCGACAAAGGAATCGAATGAATAGGCGATGGCCACGTCCGGATGAGTGTAGCGTGGAAACCCAAGTTTCGAAAGCTGTTTGAATTCAGAAGCTATCCGAGCGAACTCGTCCACTTTCCATGACGGAGTGTCGTCGTGGTCGACGAGTCCAAAAAGCGCCTGTTCCTCCCCGCCAATATGACTATTGAATGTCCATGCGAGCATCGCTTGGGCGCCGATCAAAAGCCCGAGATACGCGTACATCCGGCTGCGCCCGGGCGCTCCGTAAAAACCTCCGCCGCCGGCGGTAAACTCATTGAACCAGATGGGTGTGCCCAGATTACCTTTCGTCATCAGTGCCCCAAACGCGCCACTGACCGGGTCTCCAGGGTAGAATCCCTCAGCGCCGTAGGACACATAGGACTTGTACGTGGAGAGATAGTCGAAGCCTCGCCTCTGTGCCGTATCCCACAAATTCGAAATCGACGGAAGATTGGGCGAATTGCGCTGGCGAATCGCATCGAGTTCTTCCAGCCGAGCGACCGTTACATCGGACCAATAGCGATGGAGATCCAGATAGCGCTCAGGAGGTCCAGGTCCATCTGCGAGCGGCAAGTCTACATCCTCGAAGCCGGTCAATCGGCGCGACCATCGCTGTGTGGCCCAGGCCTTATTGAGTTCGCCGATGGTTCCATATCTCTTTTTGAGCCAGGTTATGAATCGCTGCCGGTCGGCTTCTGAATACGACATGAAGCCGTTGCCAATTTCATTGTCGTAGCCGATGGCAATCACTGCGGGATGATGGGCGTAGCGTCTCGTCAGCGCGTTGGCAAGAACCCTAACCTCGCGAACATAATCGGGATCGCTGATGTTATCCGTGTAACGCTCGGCAGGCGGAAGACGCGTGCCATTCTGGCTAACGATATCGATGCCCGGGTAGGCACGATGCAGCCAGATGGGCGCCGGCGAACCCGGAATATCGAGGATCACCCTGATCCCGTTGGCCTGCATCTTGTCCATCACCTTGTCAAACCATTCGAATTCAAATTCTCCTTGCGATGGTTCAAATGAGTCCCACGACAGGTCCCCCATGCGCACGACGTTGAATCCCGCGTGCTTCATGATGGCAATGTCGCGATCAATCTGTTCGGGTGTGCGATCGATGGGCTGATAACAACTCCCTACAAAGAGCTGCCCAGGCCCCGGCCAGTCAGGGTGCGCAGGAGCATTCTGGGCCACAGACACAGCACACAACGAGCCCAGGAGGAGGACAAGTGACGCGAACGTCGTGAGTCGCATGTGTCCTCTCTTTCTATCGCATGCTGGGAGACTAGCGTTCCTCATTGACTCTTTCGTAAGCAACAGGCCGGATTCTCGATTTTTCAATTGCTCCCCTGACTTCGTTTCAACTTTACGACCACAACGTCGTTGCTGTTCATTGGGACCGAACACTCAAGACTGCCATCGGAGCCGCTTCGCACGGCCTTGTCGGTCTCCGGAATATCCTGTGTTAACTCACTTAAGTGCGCAGTCTGAGCCCTTGTCAGTTCCTTGGGAGCGCCCATCTCGATGTAGGCGGAGTAGGCATCGTTGGCGTGATAACCCACACGATGGACTTCCAGGCGGTACGCAGAATTCGGTACGAGATTCGTTATCTGCAACTCAGCTGGCGCGGCCGCATGCGCAGGAATGAGCTTCGTGTAAAAGGATCGATTGCTAGTCTTCTGATCCGGTTGCTCGAAATCCCAAATTACAGCCGTGACGTTTCCATCTTGGGTGGCCAGCATTGCCTGCGGATCGCTCGTCTTGAGACGGTCGCCCTGCAGCGCGTGAAGGTACTTGTAAGCGAAGAAGGCGGGCTTGCGAATACCTTGCGGATTGAGAAGCCCGAAACCTCCTTGAAACGGCGACGTCGGAGGGCCAGGTTCTTCAAACAGATCGGTGTAGGTCCAGTAGCTCATGCCCTGAAGCAAACCCTGGCTTGCCTTGAGCTTGGTCAGAATGTATGGTGCGCTAATGTAAGAATCGTGCACCGAGTCGCGCGGCGTATAACTTGTGCTCCACTCAGTAAAGTACAGCGGAAGCCCCGAAAACGCTGAAGCTGAGATCTGCTCGCGAACGCGCCGCACGTCGGCGACGATCGCTTCCGGCGACGGATCGAGCTTTGTATCGGACTTCCCTTCTTCATCGAGAAAGCCGCCCTGAACGCCGTATGTGTGCGTTGTCACGAAGTCAACAGCTGCGCCACTCTGCTTCATATGTGCGAGAAACTCGGGAACCCAGGCAGCTCCGGCAGTACTCGGTCCTCCGACTCGCAACGATGGGTCAACAGCCTTGATTGTCTTCGCAGTCAGATCGTAAAGCTCGAAGTATGCTTTCTGATCACCCCCTTCCCAGAAACCAGACAGATTGGGCTCGTTCCACACTTCGAAGAACCAAGTGCGCACTTCCTCCTTTCCATAGCGCTGCTCAATATGTCGAATGAAAGCATCGACAAGATCGTGCCATCCTTCCGGTTTCGGGTGCGATGTGTTGCCGTTCCAATAAAAGATACTGTTTTGCGACGTGGCAAGCGCCTTCGGGGTGAAACCAAGCTCGACAAACGGCCTGATGTGCGTCCGCAGCAAGTCGTCGTAAAGCTGGTCAATTTTGGCCCAGTTGTAATCCGTCTTGCCGTCTTCGACACGCACCGTGCCCAGCACGTCGTGAAAGATGGCGTGAAAACGGATGTAGCGAAAGCCAAGTTCATCGACCGCGAGCTTGAGTTGCGCCTGACTATCGTCGCGAATCAGCGTGCCAGGAAAATCGGATCCTACCGACAAGTCGAAGAAACGATCCACCGGGCCTGCCGTGTCCCTGAGATCCACGACAATGGTCCTCTGTGCAACCTGTTGCGATTGCACCGCGAGAGACAAGGCAGATGAGGCCGCCAAGAATCCGATGGCAATAATTGAAAGCGATGGACGAACTGAAAAGAGCATGACGTGGACTTCCTTCTAAGAAACCGGATGGCTAGATTCGAGCAGGATTTCTGGTACTTGCAATAGTAAATGCGGGATGGACTGTTGGGACGCACTCAAAAATCTCGCCGCCGCTTACGCTACTACACGGCTTTGCGGCAAGTCTTCACTCGATCGCGGCACTGCGCTCATTGCAAATGGAGGTTTACTTTGATTTCGCTGCCTTCGTAAACGACATCTTTATCAGCATCGTCCGTCACTTCGCCTCCGATGCCGTGCCCGCTTCCGACCACGACGATTCGAAACGTGCGCCAAACAGCGAGCTGACGAAGGGCTGCGTCTTGGGCACCCGCGGCGGCATTGGTGGCATGCCAGGAGTGTTCTGGGCCGAAGCAACGGGCGTGATGAGAGCAAGCAGGACACCGGTGGCCGCAATAACATTACGAACGAATTTGTTCATCGTGATTCCGAGTCCCTTCACACTCGACAACCGATCTGGGTGCCGCACCGAATTCCCGTGGCAATTCTATTCCGGCAAGGTCTTGGTCCCAGTGACCTGGAATGTCCCCGCCACCGTTGGCGCTTCTGTGTTCGGCTGACCTCCGCCGATCGATACGGTGTAAGCCCCTTCCGCAATGATCGGTTCGCCCGCTTCGCTCACCATACTCAAGTCGCGATCCTTCAACTCGAAGCTCACCCTCTGCCACTCGCCGGGCTTCAAGTGAACGCGCTTGAAGCTGCGCAGGGCCCGCAGTGGCGCCCCCGGCACATTTGGAAAAGCGAGATAGAGCTGCGCAACTTCGTCGCCCTCGCGCTTTCCTGTGTTCGTGATCGTCACTGCAGCGGTGAGGGGATCGCCCGCCGCGATTGCACTCTTCGAGATCGTTAAATCGCCGTAGGAAAAAGAGGTGTAGCTCAAGCCAAAGCCGAAAGGATAAAGCGGCTTCCCCTTGAAGTAGCGATAGGTGCGGTTCTGCATCGAATAGTCTTCGAATGCCGGCAACTGATTGAGGCCGGTATAAAAGGTCACTGGCAAACGGCCCGCGGGATTGTTCTTTCCCGAGAGTGTTTCGGCAATTGCCGAGCCGCCTTCTTCTCCCGCATACCATGATTCGATAATCGCGTTCACGTGTTCGTTGGCCCAGTTCACCGCGAGCGCACTCCCATTTGCAAGCACAAGTACCACAGGCTTGCCCGTCGACGCCACGGCCTCAAGCAGCGCCTCTTCCGGTTTCGGAAGATCGATGCTGGTGCGATCGCCGCCTTTGAATCCGTCCTCGTTGACCGGCATCTCTTCGCCTTCCAGATCGCTGGTAATGCCGAGGATAGCGACCACAACGTCAGCGTCTCTGGCTGCGGCAATCGCCTCCGGACTCGGCTTGGGTTCGTACTTTGCCCAGAACACATGCGCCTCGACAGGGCCCTTCTCGTTCAACTCATACCTCACCTTGAGCGCCGCTTTCTTGCCTTGCTCCAAGTGAATGTGTCCGGCCTTTGCCCCTTCGTGTTCGGGGTCGAGATACTCCATGGCCAGTGGCTTGCCGTCGATCATGACCATCGCGGAGTTGCCCTTGGCGCGCATGCCGATGCTGTATTCGCCGGTCTCAGCGACCGTGAGAAAGGCGTCCCACGTGACCGTGAGCGGAAACTTTCCCGCGGCCTCCGGCGGAATTCCTTCCGTTTTCAGATCAATGGTGTTCATTGTTTTCGTTGCCAGCGGAGTGCCTCCGCCCCCAAACCCGCCGCCGGATGTGAACTTGGCTATTACTCCCGGCTGGCCTTCCGGTGTGGTCAGCGCCGACACTGGAATCGGATCTCCGTCGGTGCGCAGAAACTGTGTCCCGGGTACAAAAGTGATATGCGCCTCGGGAAACTCCGCCTTGAGTCCTTCCAACACAGAAACCGTGTGGGACGAAGTGCCGTTGTAGTTGCCGAGCAGGTACTTCGTCTGATCCGCCAGAGGTCCCACCACCGCGATCTTGATTGCACCCCTTTTCAGCGGAAGAATGCCGTCGTTCTTGAGCAGCAC
>JBAWCO010000065.1:0-14010 GCA_049590315.1 Occallatibacter sp.
GGTCGAGGTCGGGGGAAAAGGAGAAGAAAATTGGGAGGGGTCGAAGTGGGGGACTAGCATTGCGGATAGGGTGATGTAGAGGGGGCGAGAGCCAGGAATGGCGGGTGGACACCAGCGGCGGGAGTGCGAGTTTCGTCTGCTCCGGTATGTGCCGGATGCAGTGCGGAATGAGTACGTGCATATTGGGGTGATTCTGCGCGAGCAGGGTAGCGCGGAAGCGGCCGAGGTGCGCTTTACGCGCGACTGGCGCCGGGTGCGGTGTCTCGATCCGGAAGCGGATACCGCGCTGCTGGAAGGAATGGAAAGCGAGTTGCGGAGACGATTTCAAGCCGAACCGGATGGAAGCCTGATGAAGCTGCTGAATGAATCGCTGTCATTGAGCGTGCAGATGACAGAGGCCAAGGCTTACCTGGCGGAGAGTCTTCCGGCCGGGGTCGAGGAGCTGATGCGGCTGTACGTGGAGCCACCGCCGCGAGAACGAGTGCAGCGGTTGAGTGGGCGGGCGGCGATCCAGGCGCGGATGCGGACGGAGTTTGAACGGGCGGGTGTGTGGGATCTGCTGAGGAAGCGAATTGCGGCTTCAGAGTACACGCGGCCGGGAGACCCGCTGCGGATTGATGCGGGGTATCGGCCGATTGGGGTGAGCCATTCTGCGAATAAGGACAGGTCCGATGAGAGTCCGTTGATTCGCATGTTCCACGCGGTGAGCCTGGAGCCTGGGGTGGAAATGGCCAAGGTGCTGGCTTTCTCGGCGTCAGGGTTGCGAGCGGGCGTGGAACGGGTGGAAAGGGCGCAATTGGAGTTGACCGCAGTGATTGAGCCGGCGGCGAGAATGGGAGCAACAGAGGATGCGCCGGAGCGGCTGGAGATGTATCGGTTTGGCGTGGAGACGATGGAAGAGCACCAGATCAGGGTGCTGACAACGTCAGACCTGGGCCGTGTGGCGGAGACGGCGCGGCTGGAGCTGAGAATCTGAGAAGCAGGTTACAGATGGCAGTCTGCAGGCTTCAATTCCCTGCTGAAGTTATTTTGCACGAGTTTGCAGATAGTTATTTGCTTTTGTTGTAGGATTGGTTTTGTGAGTTAGCAACTTGTCGCTGAACTACGACAGGTTGTGGTTGATTATCGAGAGCGTCGGAATGTGTGTTTGAGTTAGTGGTTTGTGACCGGTTGAAGTTGGAAGATTGATGACTAACGATTGATGGTAGTTAGCCGTTCAAGCATGACTGTCATCCGCAATCTGTAAGCTGTCATCTCGAGTTTATTGGATGAAGACGAGGCATAACCCTTTCCGGGGTTGTGCCTTTTGTCTTTTTGGCGGGGAAAAGGGAAGGTGCATATGAGGGTGAGAGAACAGATGCGGGAGATCTGGCGGCAGGCGACCGGAGCCGGCGCGCTGCGGCGAGCGGACCTGGCGGCGAACGCAGCGGATGCAGAGGCGGAACGCAAGACGCTGGCGATGCCGGCGATTTTGAGTCCCGTACAGTTTCCTGGACGGCCGTTGCCCAAGCCGACGCCGGTGAACCTTCGCCGATTTGCGGAGACGCCCGTGGTGCGGCGGGCGATCAATGTGATCAAGGACCGCATTGCGGCGATGGACTGGCAAGTAAGAGTCCGCCGCGGTGTGGGACCCGGGGATGTGGCCTTTACGGAACGCAAGCTGCGAGCGCTGCGCAGGATGCTGGAAGAACCCAACGCGGTGGACAGTTTTCGCACGCTGGTAGAGCAGGTGATCGAGGACGCGCTGACGGGCGGCTACGGAGCGATTGAGATGGAGCCGACCGGCGATACGGAACGGCCGGCGATGCTCTGGGCAGTGGACGGGGCTTCGATCCGCATCAACGCGCGGTGGGATGGCGACCCGGAGTCGCCCAGGTATGCGCAGGCACTGCCGGGACAATTGGAATCGAGCGCAGTGGATTTGCGCGACGACCAGTTGATGTATATCCGGATGAATCCGCGGAGTTTTACGCCTTTTGGTCTTGGGCCGTTGGAGGTTGCCTTTGAGACGGTGAATCAGTTCCTGAGCGCACACCGGTTCGCGGGCAAGCTGGCGGCAAATACTGTGGCGCAGTACGCGCTGTGGCTGAACGAGGCAACTCCCACGCAGCATGACCGGTTGATTCGATGGTGGCAGGACGAGATTGAAGGAACGGGACGCGTGCCGCTGATCTCGACGGAACAGAAACCGGAGGTGCTGCGATTCGCGCAGGGGACGGACGCGGACATGCGGCTGGCCTGGCAGGAGTTTCTGATTCGCATGGTGGCGAACGCATTTGGATTGCCGCCGCTGATGCTGGGATTGGAAGCGGATGTAAATCAATCAACCGCGGCGGAGATGACAGACGAAGCCTTTCGCGGAGCGATCTCGCCACTGGCGATGTTGCTGGCGGGACATATTACGCGGGATCTTTTCGGCAAGTGTGTCGGGTGGCGCGAGTTCGAATTTGTCTTCAACGACTTGAATGCGCGAGATGAGGAGACGGAGTTGAAAGTGCAGGTGCAGTTATTGCAGGCCGGCGTGCTGACGGTAAACGAGGTGCGGGCGATGCGGGGACTTGGACCGCTGGGGCAGGATGGGGTGGCACAGTTGGCGGGCGGCGAAGACAGAGAAACACGGACCGAGACTACGGACTAGAGACTTAGGGACTGGGGACTCAGAGCCCTGTTCCCTCGTGGAGCGGAGAGCGCATGCGATTGGAAGCGATGGCAGTAAAGATTCCCCATGTAGAGGGGCATCCAAACCGAGTGCCGTTCGAGGGGGTTTTGACGGTGGTGAATGCGGCCAGCGACAAGGCGCCAGCGGGGGCGCGCGGGCACCGGGTGATTTTGACGCGAGAGGCGGCAGAGAAAGCGCTGCCATCGCTGCTGGGGATGGGGGTGGACTACCGACCTGGCTGGGACGGACATGATGCGCGGCGCAAGATTGGGCTGCTGACCGAGGCGGACCTTGTCGGAAAGCGGCTGGTGGTGCGCGGGTATTTGTATGCGCGAGACTTTCCCGAAGTGGCAGAGGCGATGCAGGCCAAGTCCGCCGAAGCGATGGGGATGAGTTACGAACTGGCAGATGCGCGGGTGGAAGACATGCGGGCTGAGGTGTGGAAGCTGACCCGTGTGACCTTTACCGGCGCGGCGATCCTGTTGAAGGAAAAAGCGGCTTACAGCGGGACTAGCTTTCGGATAGCGAGTTAGGAATCAGCAGGTCAGTAAGTTGGAAGGTTAGTAAGTCAGCAAACAGGCTCTGCGATGCGGAGCCTGTTTTTGTTTGGCAAGTTAGTGGACGAGCTCGATGTTCAGACCGAATTCACGGAAGACAAGAGAGGAGCGACATGGAAGAGCAAGAGAAGGCGATAACCGAGCGGCTTGAAACGGTGACAAGTCTGTTAGAGAGGACACTTGCCTGGCTGGAGGAGCGGCAGAGTGCTCTAACTGGCGAGGTGGCGAAGATCTCGGCGACTGTGGACCAGAGCCGTCGCGAGGTGGAACTAGCTGAGAAGCTGGCTTCGGCAGAAAAGGAGCTGGCCGAGTTGAAGGCGGCGGGTGGACCGACAATCGCAAATCCTCTGCGCAGAACGTTGCCGGCAGCAACATCGGAGATGCTGGCCAAGCATGGAATCGGCGAAGGCCCGGTTGATGTGCGAGCGTTGGACTCTGCGCTGGCCGGATTGAGCATGGAGCAACGCATCGCGGTGAAGACCCAACTTCTGCGAGCGGGTGCAATCGCGTAGGAGCATCTTTCAGCTATAGCTGACAGCTGACTGCTCAGGGCCGCACACAGCGGCCGACAGCGACGACTTACAACTGGCAACTAATCCTGACGACTGAGAACTGACAACTGTCAGCTGTCGGCTGAAACCACGACTGGCCCCAGGGAGGGGGCGGAAAAGCCTATGAACGCAACCTTTGCAGACATTCACGCGGCAGCAGATTACATCGGGCCGGGCGCAGTTGAAGTTCCGCTGTATCAGACCGAGATTTTTGACATTTGCCGACGTTCGAGCCCCTTTGGGCAGCGCATCAAGCAGGTTCCTGCGACGGGCCATCCTTCGCGATTTTTTGAGGAGACAGCCATTCCCAACCCAGGCACGGCTGGGTTTGTGAATCCACGCAGCATTGTGCCCACGGTGGTGAGCCCGACGCGGGTGGAGCGGAGTGCGCCGCTGAAGGCGCTCGTTTCGCAGATTAACTACAACCTCTTCGACATTGAGTTAGGCGACCAGCAGAAGCAGTTCGCCTACCTGCAAGCCAAGGATCTGGTGGATACGGTGAGCGGCGTGATGGTGGCTCATGACGTGGCTTTGTGGAACGGCAACGACACTAGTCTGAGTACACCGACGACCACACAATACATGGGTGTGATTTCGCAGATCGTGGCTGGCGGGCTCACGACGACGATCGGCACGACGGCGTCGATCGTCGACGGCATCAAGTCGGCGGTGGCACAGATGGTGGCGAGCAACGGGTACTACGTGCGGCCCACAGCCATCTATGCGAACCCGGTTCTGCTGGATCTGATTGACCGAGAGATGAAGACTGAGTTCAATGTGGTGTTGGACACCGATAACATCACGGGCGGAATTCGCGTGAAGATGCTGTCGACGCAGGCGGGCGATCTGCCTCTGATTCCGGACTGGAGTCTGAGTTATACGGGTACACCGGGTTCGGGTTCAGCGGTGCTGCCGGCCTACATCGTGACCGAGGATCTGATCGAGTATCACTGGCTGGGCGATCCGACACCCCGCATCTTCCAACTGGGGCTACCGAACTCGATGACTTATCAGTACGTCGCGGTGAAGTTTGGTGCTCCGGTGGTGAAGGGCGCCAGCTATGCGCATTACCAGGTGCTGGTGGATCGGTAGTCGGCGGAGTTAGCGGTGTTAGCGAAGAGGCTCCTCCACGGGGCCTCTTCTGTCAGCGATCTAGCGCAGGGATGAGCAAGGGAGCAAAAAGGGAAGGATGGGGTATGGCATATCTGCAGCCAGCGGATTACCCGAATTATGGATTGCCGGCTGGAACGACGGCGGACTGGACTACGGCCGCCACGGCATTGATTAACAGCTACTGCAGGCGGCCAGACCTGAATGTCATTCAGTACACAGAGCGGTTGCGGTTGACCAGCGGATCGCAGACAGTGTTGCTGAGTTATCTGCCGCTAGCACCGCTGGGAACGGCCACGACTCCGCTCGTGAGTATCGAAGGCCGGTACGCAAAGCCACGGCGGGGAGAGGCTCTCAACGAAACTCTGTTCGAGGTTGCGTATGCATTCTCACTGCCCGGGCAGTGGACGTCAATCGATCCGAATTCAGTGGACTTTGACACTAACACCGGAGAGCTGACGCTGCCGTGGAATGTGCTTGGGCTGCCTTACAACGAAATAGCGGTGACGTATACGGCAGGCCTGGCAACTATCGGAGATGACGTGAAGACAGCGTGTGCACAGATTGTGCGGAATGCGCAATCGACGCCGGCGCTGAATGCGAGCAAAACCAAGATCGACACGATGCAGATGGAGTATTTCTCAAGTTCGCTGGTGGACGAAACAGTGCAGATGTGGCTGCGTCCCTACATTGCGAACAGGCTGGGGTGAGCGATGAGCGATACGGCGCCGCGGAACCCGGTGGGAGCACCGCAGATGCTGGCCGATGCCTTGCTGCGAAGCATGACAGGAACGTCAGCCCTTCTGCGGGTGACGGGGACCAGCACGGACGGCAATATGTCCGAGTTAGGACTTGTGTCGACCACCTTTGCCGATGTGGTGGTGAGCCCGGTGGTGATGCGTAAACTGAGGCCAATGTGGCAAGAAGGCGGGGAGTCGAAGTGGGAGCTGTTTGTATCGGCGACCGGTGTGCAGCAACAGGTAAGCGCCCTGGATCTGGCATCAGCTCAGTCTCTCTTCGCCATGACGCTGGCCGTAACTGTGGGCGGGCAGGATTACCTGATTGAGTCAGTCGCTTCGAATGAAGCTTTTGGCCAGGTGTATCTTTACCGGTTGCTGTTGCGGGAAGCGCTCCAGCAGGCGGTGTGAAGGAAGTTATCAGCTGTCACTCGTCCGGTATCGACGATCAGTTATCAGCTTGCGGCTTACGGATCTCAAAGATTGAATGCGTTTGGCGCAGGGCACTAGGAGTTGTCTCCATGCAGAATGCGAAAGACTCGTTTTATATGGCGCTGCGCACACGACTGACCTCAATCAATCCAGAGCGGTCGATTCTACTGCGTGGCACGGTGCGGCCGGGAATTCTAGTGGAGGAAGCGGAGGCGCCTTTAAGCCAGCTTCCCAACGACGTATTCGTGCTGCGCTGGCTTGGCGTGGGCGTCGACATGGATCTTGAGTCAACCATGATGGCGGAGCATTGCGAGATTCTCTATCAGACTTGCGGGACACAGAGTTTCGGAGGGTTGGACCGAGGTCGGTCGTTGAGCCAGATGGACGGGGAACTGACGACGATGCTTCAACCATTCCACACCCCCAAGCTCAATTACACCGCAACGCCGGCGGCGGCGATGCTTACACAGATTTTTTGGGATGAGCCGGGGTTTGGCCCGATCACGGTTCAGCGAGACAGGCTGAGCCGTTCGGCAAATGTGACGGTTTACAGCTACCAGGAGCAGGGGGAGTAAATGGCGACGAATTGGTTTTCGGCTCCCGCGCCGGTGACGCGGCGGGTGCGAGGGTATTTTGCACCGGTGAATCGGGTGACGCAGACGCCGGTGCTCTTCGATCCTACGATACAGCGTCGCTTCAGCCTGGATTCTCCGCCAACTCCGTGGATCAGCCTGGGATGGATTCAGGAGTTTACGCGCAGGGCGGCAAGCAAGAACTCGTCAGTGTTGGCCGGGATTCCGGCTGGGACATTGGGGCAAGTACGCGAGACGGTTGAGGCACAAGTGAGTCTTCAATTTCTTAGCTGGACCAAGCTGACCATGGCGCTGGCTACCGGATCGCAGCACATGAACGTGCTGGCTGGAACGAATGGGGTGATTGCGGCGGCAGACGGAGTGCAGGCTTCTGGGGCCGTGGTTCCGCAGAGTGGATCGACGGCTGCGTCGATTGTATTGGCCACTGCAGATGCGGCAAGGTTCACGGCCGGGCAAATGATTGCGCTGGACGCGGACTACACAGGACAGACGGGCTATGTGGGTGCGCCGGTTTCGGGTGCATTTGTGCGGCAGGCGCTTACCGATGTGGACTATGTGCGGCGAGTTACCTTCAACGTGGGGTTGGTTTCACAAGTAAGCTCAATGGGGCTAACACTTGCCGAGCCTCTGCCGGGCGGCGTTCCAGCGGCGGGCGCAAAACTGCAAGCGGTTACTGGATTTGTGGACCGCGAGGGAGGCAGCTTTTATCAAGAATGGTCGGCGCTGTTTGTGATGGAAGGAAGTCAAGGGGAACGGATCTTCTTTCACTATCCACGGTTGCAGGCAATGACAAGTGCGGAAGAGACGACGGTTCCGCTGAACGGTAAGCGTCAGGGAAGCCAGTCCCGGGTTCTTCTCAGAGGACAGTTTCTTGCGCTGCCGGTGACCGATCCACTGGATGGGGAACGTGTGGTGTGTTATCGCAGTTTCCAGCCAGCGGCGATGGCATTGGTGTGAGCAAGCGAAGAAGTGAATGGGTGAAGAAAATAGTTAGTAAGTCACGAGTCGGCAAGTGAGCGGGTGAGCAGCGATGAAGATTATGATCCAGGGACAGGACTACTCGGCCACGCTCGATGCGGCGAAGCCGTTGATGATCGAACGCAAGCTGAATGAGCCTTCTACTTGCCAGTTGTGGTTGAGCTTCCCGGCGAACGGAAGCATGGCAACGCCAACGCGCAACCAGTATCTGACGGTGACAGGGGACGATGGCACAGCTTACTTCACCGGTTACATCGCTGCGAGTCCCCTGCCTGAATATGCGGGCCTCGCGATGGAGGGCCCGCGCTACAGGATTGCGGTCCAGGCGGTGAGCGACGAAGTGCTTCTAGACCAGGTGCTGATGCCGCCCAGTGCGGGCGCAACGGGCGAGAGCGCTGGTTCCCTGATGACAAACCTGGTGACTCATAGCGGATCGACGGCACTTACAACGCAGGGGCTCGCATTGAGCGCAACGGTAAGTGGCTTTGTGCCGGAGCCAGGCGCAACGTGGAGCAAAAGCGCGGGACAAGTGGCGAGCCAGGCACGGGCAGCGTATCGGGCAGTGAATGGAGCGTTGGCAATTTCCAGCGTGCCGGGCACGGTGCATCCCCTGAACGAGACCGGCGGCAGCCTCAACCTGGCAGCGCTTGGATTCACAGCCAACGTTAAGCGCGCACTGGCCAACGATGTTACAGTATGCGGCGAGCATGAACCGGTAGCCTATGTTACCGAGTACTTCCTGGGCGACGGAGTTACAACGCAGTTCTATCTAGCAGCTGACCCATTCTTTCCGGATGCATCCAGATCCACGATCATCAACGAGCTGTTCAACGAGAGCGCAATCAATCTGCAGGTGTGGAGCAACCCGGGAGGAGGCGGATTCTTCAAGCCGGGCGCCGGCGGATTGGTGATGAACGGGGGAAGTGGGATCGACGGTCAGACGGTGCTGAGCTGGCTTGATCAAGTGGAGATGGGTGGAACGCTGCTGCTGGAGGCCGTTGGTGTGAGTCTGTCGCCGGGTAGCACAGGAATTCTGGCAGGGTTCTTCGTCGGTCTTGATACGCAGAACTTTTGCATTTCGGGCTTTCAGGCTACGGCGCAACAGGGCACGGGGGCAGTTTCGCTACAACCGATGATCGGAGGGACAGCGGCGGGGACGAGTTATGCGGTGAATCCCGCTAACCAATACACGCTCAGAGTAAGAGTGCACTGCGCTGAGAATCAAAGAGCGTTGGCTATTTATCGTTCTTTTGGAGATAGCGGAGCCATTGCTTACGGCGGCCAATCGAATCTAAGTCCAGGCCAGTTGCAACTGGAGATACAAGAGTTTGCGAATGGAGTGGGCGGGATGCCGGTCACCTTGTATGACGGCGCGATTGCCAGCTTGCCGGCCACATGCACGGTGGCTGCCGCTAGCAGCATCAACCTGATTGGCACGATGCGCGCGATACACCTGACTAATCTTGGATCGGGTTGGGTGGTAAGTACGCCGCCGAATGGAGGCGCATACACACGGCGTGTGGGCTCAACAGCGGAAGCGGCGGAGTGCCACCTGGAACGCGCCGGTATGATGGTCTTCTATGCGGGGGCCACACCTGTTGCGGGCGAACAGATCGCTGTGAGTTACCGTACTGTGGGTAGGGCGCTGGGTCGTGCGGTGAACACGGTCAGTCAGCAGGCGCTGACGCAGGCGGGAAACCAGGCAGAGGCGACTTGGATTGGCTCAGTGACCACGCCCCCAGCGCGCAGCTCCGCAGATTGTCTGAATGCGGCGCTGGCGATTGAACAGGCTGCTGCAAGCGTGAGCGCGCTGTGGAGCGGGACCTACCGGGGGAACAGAACGAGCTTTGCGGCCGACGTTTGGCCTGGCGATGCATTGCTTTTGAATGCACCTTCGACCAATCTGAACACGCAAGTGGTTGTGCGTGCGGTCAAGGTGAGTTATCGAGCAAGTTATCCGGACATGGCGGACTATGCGATCCAGTTTGCGAACGACTGGGCTGACGATCTTGCGATCAAGACGAGCGCAACTGTGCCTGCCGATGCGTGGCTGCCTGCGCCCATCGCTCCGAGTTATCTTGCCAATTTGACGGGGCTGACTGTGACTACGCTGAATGGGAGCACAGTGGGAATCAACGCTGGCGTGACTGCTCCAGCCGGTGGTGGATTTGAGATACGGCGGAGGGATTTCACATTCATGCCAGGAGAGGATCCGGGCCTGGTGGTGAGGGCGACACTGCCTAACATCACTTTCTCGCGTGAGACTGCCAACGACCGGTTCTATATCCGGATGTATGACGGTTCGACGCCGCCAAACTATTCAGAATTTTCAACGGCATTGTTCATCAATCTGCCGCTCGGGTCATAAATGGGAACTTTGGCGGCACGGAATGAGGAGACGGAGCTTGGTGGATGCGGATGATGAATGAATTCGAAGCGCAGGTACTGAGCGATTTAAGCGTGTTGAAGACGCAGATGACAAATCTGACGGGCGATGGCAATGGCGGTCGGATTGCCGAGATTGAGCGGCGCATGGATCGGCACGAACAGAACTGGCAGCGGGCCAAAGGCTTTCTGGCGGCAGTGAGCGTGGTGCTTGCAGTGATTGAAGTGGCTGTAGATGCGTGGCACCGGCATTGAAGATGGACGCTGATGCAATTCAATAGGAGGTCTGCATTCGGTTTCGAATTGCTGCATGAAGACTCGTATAATCAGGCCCATGAGTGAACAGCCGTTGGTAGGCGTGGTGATGGGCAGCAACAGCGACTACGAGACGCTGTCAGCGGCCGTGGAGATTTTGCGCGCGCTTGAAATTCCACATGAGGCGCGGGTGGTGAGCGCGCATCGCACACCGGACTTGCTGTTCACGTATGCGGAGACGGCGCGCGCGCGCGGGTTGCGCGCGATTATTGCGGGAGCGGGTGGGGCAGCTCATTTGCCGGGGATGCTGGCAGCGAAGACGTTGGTTCCCGTGCTGGGTGTGCCGGTTGCGGCGACGCAACTGAATGGGCTGGATGCGTTGCTTTCAATTGTGCAAATGCCAAAGGGGGTTCCGGTGGCGACCCTGGCGATTGGAAAGGCGGGGGCTGCCAACGCCGCGCTGCTGGCGGCGGAGATGCTGGCTACGACGGACGCGGCGCTTTACGATCGACTGGCAGCGTGGCGCACCGCGCGCACCGAGGAAGTGCTAGGGCAGGAGTTGCCAAGGTGACCAGCGTTCCCGATTCATTGCAGCAGGAAAAGCTCTTTGGTAAGCCTTCGATTATTCGGCCTGGCGCGTTGCTGGCAATTTTAGGCGGCGGTCAATTGGGGCGCATGACGGCGATGGCCGCGCGCACCATGGGGTACCGCGTGCGTGTGATGGACCCGGAGCCGAACTGTCCGGCAAGCTTCGTGGTGGACGAGACCATTGTGGGCCGCTGGGACGATGTTGCTGCGGCGAGGCGGCTCGCGGAGGGTGCGGATTCCGTAACTCTGGAGATTGAGCAGATCGGCGTGGACGCCCTCTTTGAAATTGCAAGAATCGCGCCGTTGCGCCCCGGTGTGGAAGCGATCCGCACTATCCAAGACAAGACTCTGCAAAAGACATGGCTGGCCGACGCGGGCTTTCCCGTGGGAGATTTTTGCGTGGTGCGCAGCGAGGCCGAACTCCACGAGGCGGTCCGTTCGTTGGGGGGACGCGTGTTTTTGAAGATCGGGCGCGGTGGATACGACGGTCGCGGACAAGCGCGAATCGGGATAGACGGAACCGCGAACGAAGAGGCAATTGCCGCAGCTTGGGAAAGCATTGGCGCGCGGCCTTCCGTGGCTGAACAGGCGCTGGATCTGGATTGCGAAATAAGTGTGATGGCGGCGCGCAACCCGTCGGGCGAAGTGCGTAGTTTTCCTGCGGCGCGTAATCATCATGAGAACCAGATACTGGCTTGGAGTGTATTACCGGCAGGTGTCTCTGCGGAGCTTGAAGCACGGGCAAAGTTGCTGGCGGCGGCGATCATCGCGCGACTCGGGCTGGAAGGCCTGCTTTGCGTGGAGCTATTCGTGACTCGGCAGGGAGAATTGCTTGTGAACGAACTTGCGCCGCGTCCACATAACAGCTATCACCAGAGCGAGCGGGGTTGCGTGACAAGCCAGTTCGAACAAGCTGTGCGCGCGGTGTGCAATCTTCCGTTGGGTGATACATCACTGATTACACCGGCGGCGATCGTCAACCTCTTAGGCGAGGTTTGGCTTGACGGTGAACCGGACTTTGCGGCGGCTTTGGCCGTGCCTGGCGTGCGGCTGCATCTGTATGAAAAGCACACTCCGCGGAAGGGACGAAAGATGGGACATCTGTCTGCGACGGGCTCTACCGCGAAAGAGGCACTAGAGAGAGTCCTGGAAGCGAAGCGACGACTGTAGTTCGGACCTGGACGACGGGTCAGAACCAGAAAACAGATTCAGGCTAGAATGAACTCGTGACTGGTGCGGGGACAAAGTAACTAAGTCATTTTGATTTCATTTGCACCGTAGATAACTCAATCCCAAGGGACAGCATTCATGGCGGATCCAACCTGGTCAGCTTCTCTGCGCGACGTCCCTGGCTCGCCGCTTCCAACTGACACACCCGAGTCACGATGGTTGGGGTTTTCAACGAGCGGGCTCCTTTGCGGGCTGCTGGTCATTGCTTTTGTGCTGGCATGCCGTCCTGCGGTGGAAGTGGGTTACGTCGACGACTGGTCAATGGCGCGCACAGCTCGAATCTTTGCTGAGACCGGACACTTTGTCTATAACGGCTGGGCAGCTATGCCTGAGGGATGGCAGATTGTCTGGGCTGCTCCTTTTATCAAGCTGTTCGGTTTTTCTTACGCTGTGGTGCGGTTCTCGCTCTTGCCAGTTGTGTTCGCCACTATCTACTTGTTCTGGCAACTCCTCCGAGGCTTCGGGTTGACGGAAAGGAATGCTTCCTTCGGCGCTGTGACACTGGGGCTCTCTCCGGTTTTCGTGCCAATTGCCAGCACCTTCATGACAGATGCTTCCGGTCTGATGGTGCTTGTATTGTGTCTGTATCTCTGTCAAAAGGCCATGGCCGAAACCAGCAGCAAGGGCGCAATTCTCTGGTTGACGGCTGCGGCCCTCACTAACATTGCGGGCGGGACTGTCAGGCAAACGGCATGGCTTGGCGTTCTGGTTATGGTGCCAAGTGTTGGATGGGCGCTTCGCAGGCTACGCAGAGTGGCAGCCGTCGCATTCAGTCTTACCGCGTTGAGTTGCGTGGGGATCTTTGCGTTTCTGAACTAGTATCGTAACCAACCCTATTCCGTGCCCGAGAAAATATTCAGCGCCCCCATCGACGTGGCCACACTGATGCATTTGGCAGATCAGCTCTTCGTTGCATTCATTTTCCTGTTGCTTTGCGTAGCGCCGATCCTCGCCGCATTTCTGCCCGCAATGTTCCGTCTTTCCGCGAGCATATTCTGGCCGATATATCTCTTCCTCACAGCTATTGTTCTTCTCGCAATTGCAACCAGCGGGACGACCAGCTTCGGCGTCGTGTTGTTAAAATTCAACATCCACGCAACGCTGCTCGCGACGGTCATCATCCTCGCCGCTATTGCGCTCCTCTTTGAACTGCTTCGCAGACTCGCTTCCCGCAAGGAATCTTCTGGTGAACAGAAGCGGGTTGCAGGGTCCTCCTGGCGGGGTATTTTCTGGCTCTTAGGCCCGTACTCGTTTGCCTACTTCATGCTTTTGATTCCGAGAGGCGCCACAAGCTGGATATGGGATCGGTATGTTCTGGGATTGGCGCCGCTTGCCATCGTCTACCTGCTGAAGACTTACCAGGAACGGATCGGTGCGGGCATACCGAAGTTCGCAATAGTCCTGCTTGTGGTTCTCGGCGTTTTCGGTGTCGCAAAGGCTGACAGGCGGTATTCAGAGGATCGCGCGCGGCTTGAGGCAGCCAATATGCTGCTCGCGCAGAACATTCCGAGAACGGAGATCAGTAACGGATTCGAATACGACTGCGAAACACAACTCGATGCCACAGGCTATGTGAACGAGCCAAAGATTGAGGTGCCGGCCGGCGCGTATCATCCCCTCGTTATACCGGCACGTACTCCATCTGCAGTTACAGGATATTACGATCCCCTCACGCCTTCGATTATTCCAAAATACTTTCTTGTCACGGCGCCCGAACCGTTTCTTGTTCCCACAAAATATCCGACGATCAACTACAGGACGCTGTTGCCTCCCTTTCATCGGCATATCTATATAGAACAACTGCCAGGCGCGAACCATCCAGACTAAGTTCAGGCAAGCGTTGGGGCGACGAGCGGACTCGATAGAATTCGTCGATCCTGAAAAACTCGTTTCAGGCATTTTGGAATTGAGTCAGGCGTGGTTGTGGACCTTGCG
>JBAWCO010000066.1:0-4821 GCA_049590315.1 Occallatibacter sp.
GGCCTGCATTCGGAAGAACAAGTCGCGTAACTAGCTAGTTGCCTGGGAAGTTGCGGACTTTCTTGGAATGCTGGTAGATTCTAGCTGAGGGCAGCGGCATTGCTGCCTGAAACAGCATACACTCGGGTTCGCAACCCGAAACAAAAGACGACCCTCCCGCGTTAAGGGAACTGGGACTAAATGCCGGTCCCTCGAACGGTCCGATTAAAACGTCGATCATCGGAGCGACAACCACCCTACAGCAATAAACTCAGCTCCCAAGCTGAGTTTGGCTGATCCGCTACGGCGGAAGGGGTTGTACTCCGATGCGATTTTTAAGACTTGCAGACGTTCGTTCGCGCGTTGGCCTTAGCCGCTCCCAAATTTACCGCAAAATTTCAACTGGAGAGTTTCCCAAGGCCTATAGCCTGGGGGCGCGCGCTGTCGCTTGGCTCGAATCCGAGATAGACGGCTGGATAGAATCCCGAATCGGAAAACATTCGCAAGCTGAAGCAGAACGGCGGGCAAGCCTTTGACCGGCGGCCTTGCTTACTCTGCTCTTGAGTATGCGGCGCGCGGTTGGCTTGTGATTCCGCTCCATTCGCCTACGGCGTGCGGCTGCTCTTGTCGGCGGGCGGAGTGTGAAAGTCCGGGCAAGCATCCCCGGACTGCCCACGGGCTGAAAGACGCCAGCCGCGATCCGGCCATGATCCGCGAATGGTGGAACCATTGGCCCGATGCCAACATTGGTATTGTGACCGGGCCAGAGAGCGGCATCTTTGTTCTGGACGTTGACGGCAAGCGAGGCGAGGAATCGCTGATCGAGCTGGAGCGGCGCTATAGCTCACTTCCCGATACCTACACTGTCCGAACCGGCGGAGGTGGGCTGCATCTCTATTTCCTTTGGCCGGAAGGTGCGGACGTTCGCAATTCGCAGAGCAGGATAGCTCCTGGGCTGGACATTCGCGGGGAAGGCGGTTACGTTGTGGTCCCGCAATCCCTCCATGCCAGCGGCACACGGTATGAAGTGAACGAATCGGCCATCCTGCCCGCGCCGTGCCCCGAATGGCTCCTATCCCTCAGCCGAGAGCCGCAAGGCGCACCAGCAGCGGGCGCTACGGCGAGTCAATTAGTCGGCAAGGGCGCGCGAACGAATCGCCTCGTTTCGCTCGCAGGGTCCATGCACAAGCGTGGCATGACACCAGAGGCGATTGAGGCGGCCTTGCTTAAAGAGAACGCGCGGTTTGCCCCACCGCTGCCAGAGGAAAAGGTGAGAGCTATCGCACACGACATTCCCGCCCGGTATCCAAACCCGGCAGATGAAGGGCAAACGAACGGCTTCCGGCTTGAGCGGCTGGGCGATTTGCTCGCAAAACCGGAAGTTTCGCCCGATTATCTGGTAGACGGGTTGCTTGTGCGCGGCACGGTTTCTGCCCTGGTCGCAAAGCCAAAGGTTGGCAAGAGCACACTCGCCAGATTGCTTTGTCTTGCAGTCGCTACTGGAAAGGAATTTCTAGGCCGGAGTACCGGACAAGGCGCTTGCATATATCTGGCGTTGGAAGAGCGGAAAGAAGAAATTACGGCGGACTTCCGAGCGATGGGAGCGGACGGGACAGAGGCAATCGACATTCACGCGGATACAGCACCAGCGGGGGCTATTTCTGCTCTGGTGGGCCTTGTTCGCAATCAGCGCCCGGCGCTGGTGGTCATTGACCCGCTTTTCCGGCTTGCTCACATCCGCGATGAAAAAGCCTATGCGGAAGTCTACGCGGCCCTGGGTCCGCTCATTGACACCGCGCGCGAAACCGGCACACACATTCTCGTTACGCACCACAGTGGCAAGGCGCAGAAAGCGGACGCCATTGACAGACCGCTGGGGAGCACAGCATTAGGCGGGGCAGTCAGCACGCTGATTGTACTCACGCGTTCCGACTCTTACCGGAGCGTTCAAACCGTACAGAGGATTGGCGCGGACATGCCGGAGACTGTCCTATCGTTCGACTCGGCAACGCGCCGGCTCTCGATTAGCGGCACACGCGCCGAAGCCGACCGGCAAGCGGTTGAACGCGAGATTGTCGAATACCTGAAAGGAGCAGGTGAAAGGGGCGAACCGGAGATTGTCGCGCATGTGGAAGGCGCAAATGCCGTGAAGCGCAAGGCGCTTCGCTCGCTGGTGGAAAGAAGGCAGGTTGAACGCGCCGGGACGGGCAAGAGGGGTAACCCCTTCAAATACTCGTTTGCTTGTACGGAGCCTATACCGCGTACAAGCGTACAAGAATCCAAGAATTGCGCTCACACCCGCATGAATACTGGAGGAATGCTTGTACGCGGAAACGCGGAATCAGACGAGGCAAAAATGCGTGTACAAGGGTTGCTCAATACCGAGTGCGGAGGGCTGCTCCAATGATCGTGGCGTGACGCCGCACTTCCAAATGGGAGATAGTTAAGCGGGGAAATCAAATGGGATTCAATTCAAAACCGAGAGGTGGAAAACGGCCAGGAGCGGGCCGGAAATCTAATGCCGTCAAGCTACAAGAGGCGGGCTTTGTTGCGGATTGGTTAACCCGAGAATTTCAAGAAATCAAATGGAATCAACTGGTCAATTCCAAAGATGAAATGGTCGCTCTGCGGGCAATGGCGTATCTGACGGATCGTCTCTACGGGAAGCCACGGCAGCAGCACGAAATCTCTACGGACCTGAAAATTCAGACCGTGATTCTCAAGCCCCATCCCATCGGTGAGCGCCCACGTCTGCCGCTCAAGCCAGAATGGTGAGCCGCCTGCTCCCGATATAATCGGGGCTAATTCCTGTGGAGCGCTTTGGACCTCTTCAATTTAGAAAGGACGAATGAATATGCCCACCAGAAACCTGAGATTTATGGCAGCGGTTTTCATTTTCACAAGCCTTTCCGTGGTCCTGTGTGCCGGGCAAAAGTTGAGGGTGAAAGTCATTCAACGCCAGAACAATGAGACCGGCTACAGTAGGTATATTCCGGGTCAAATTGACTCAACTTCCCAGACACATGTTTCTGGAGATGCTACGACGAATGGCAGCATTGACACGTCTTCAGGGGATTACCACTCGACATCAGACATCGAGGCCACCGGCACGACAACGACTCATGGCACTATCACCGCGCCAAGAGTGGTTTCTTATAGCGTCACCGGAGCTACTCTTTCGCTTCGATTGCCCGATGGCAGAATTGCAATCGTCAATTGTGCGAGCAAGTTTCAGGAAAAGATGGACTACGTTAACAGGCGCAGTTGCAGGATTCCACTTGTTGACGAAATTGAGGCCGAGTTCAAGGGTAAGAATGCCAAGCTCATCTGGCCGGTGAGCATAGACGGCAAGAAATTCGAATCAGAGACATACAAGATACTGGCTGTTTTGGACAAATGACCGATAGCGACTGGCGCGGGCAGCATCCCGCCCATGATCCCATCCAATTTGTCCACCGCTCCAGCCCGCGCCTCTAAGCCGCGCCGCCTCCGAAGTTGCCCACGATCACCTTGGACTCGTTGCAGATCGACTCCACGTAATCGGCCCACCATTGCAGCATCTTCTTTCGCTGCTCGGCATACTCGGCAAGGATGTACACCGCCCGGATGCCCTCATGCTCATGGCTCAGGGCCTTTTCGATCACGTCTTTCTCGAATCCGCGCTCAGTGAGTTGCGTTGCGCCCGTTCTGCGCAGATCGTGAATAGTGAGCGGGTCCATGTCGAACGTAAGCCCCTCCAGGGCCTTGTTGAGCGCGTTCTTGGCGAAGGGCCTTATTAAGCTGCCCCGGCCCGGCATTACCAATTCTGACTCCCCGGCAAGGGCCTTCAATTCGCGGAACATCTCGGCCACTTGGGTTGACAAGTAGACGAGATGCGGTTTGCCCGTCTTGGCGTTCTCTGCCGGAATCAGCCATTCGCCTTTGTCCATGTCCAAGTCTTTCCAGCGCGCCAGCAGCAATTCCGACTTGCGAGAAAGCGTGAGCAGGATGATGTGCAGCGCCAGCTTGAATTGGCGACGGATGTTCGACTGATAGATGGTGCGGAGGTAAAGGCGAATCTCGCTTGGGGAGAGCACGCGGGACCGCTTGCGGGCCTTCCCGATGTAGCGCGTTGCCACCATCGCGGCTGGGTTGCAAGTAACAATCTGCCTTTCGAGCGCGTAATCGAATACTTGTTTGAGCACCATGCGTATTCTCATGGCCGCCGCCACGCGCCCGTTATCGCGCTTGCGGTACACAAGGGCTTGCACGTCCAGCGCGTCCACATCCTTGAGCAGCTTTTCTCCCAACGTGGGGTAAATCTCCGCATCAAGATACCGCCGGGTGTCGGCTGGATTCTTGAGGATGCCCGCAACCTGTTCCCGGTAATACTGGTCCCCAAACTCGCGTACAGTGGGGTTGCTTAGCGTCCCTGCCCGCGCCAGTTTCCTTTCGAGGGCCGGAGATTCGCCCCGCGCAACTTTGGCCGCCTGCTTGTCCCGCTCTGTCCGCGCCGCCTTCAATGAAAGATCGGGATACCGGCCTAGCACCAGCTTTTCCCGCTTTCCATTCAGCCGGTAGCGGTAAACCCATGAGCGGACCCCGCCCGGCGTTATGTCGAGCAATAGGCCGTTCCCATCGGCCTTGCTGTATCGCGCGCCAGCCTTGGGTTTCAGCCCTTTGATTGTGGCATCGGTCAGCGCCATTGCTTCTCCCTCTTGGGACTCCAGAGCCATAATCGGCATTTTCTACCATGCGGAGTCCCACTGGAGTCCCAATCTCTTTGCGCTTTCTTGGGACTCTGAGAGACAGTATGAGTCTATATTTGTTGAAAGTAAAGGATAAAATGCGATGACTCGATAT
>JBAWCO010000067.1:0-6055 GCA_049590315.1 Occallatibacter sp.
CACCGAGACCAATTCATCTGCTGAGAAGACGCGGTCAATGTCGAGGATCATAATGAACTCCGTATCGCGCTTTCCCATCCCCTTGATGAAATCCGTGCGAATCTGAGTGCCGATTCTTGGCGGTGGCTGAATCTGGTCTGGTTCAAGATCGATTACTTCCTCAACCGAATCGGCCAGCGCGCCAATCACGAATGATTCGCCATCGAGTAGTACTTCTACTACCACGATGCAGGTGTTTCTCGTCTTGACCGTTTTGGACATCTCGAAACAGAGCCGCAGATCGACAACAGGGACTACGCTACCCCGCAGGTTAATCACGCCGCTCATAAACTCCGGAGTCCTGGGAATTTCAGTAATTGTTGTGAAATCTAGCACCTCTCTCACCTTCGCAACATCTGTCGCGAATATCTCATTGCCGAGTTTGAAGGTAAGATACTGCCGCGTTTCAGTAATTTCAGTAACGCTCATTTTCTGCTCCTCTCCCATTCCGAACGGAGCGGCAGACCAACGTCGGTCTGCCGCTGGATGTGTTCAAAACCTCTCGTAGCCCTTGTCGAGATCGTCGCCCTTGTCCTTGAGCCGAAGACTGACTCCCGCCTTAGCAGCTGATTTCAGACTTGCGGGTACCGCATGTCCATTTGGCTTTGAGACCTTCACTGGCGCGGAAGAAGCGCGCTTCGCTGGCCTCGCTACCGAGGTTTGATACGTCTGAGTGTGCTCCTCGTCTCCGGTGCGGAAGAATCCGAGCGCACTCATCAGCTGATCGGCCTGACTGGTTAATTCCTCCGTCGTTGAAGCCATTTCTTCGGACGCAGAAGCATTCTGTTGAATTACCTTCTCCAGTTGCTGAAGAGCCTGGTTGATCTGTTCGGAGCCCGTATCCTGCTCCTTGCTCGCCGCTGTAATCTCCTGCACCAGTTCAGCCGTTCGCTGGATATCGGGCACCAGCTTCTCAAGCATTTCGCCGGCCTTTTCTGAAACCTTGACCGTTGTAACGGAAAGTTGATTGATTTCGCCTGCTGCCTTCTGGCTTCGTTCGGCGAGCTTACGGACTTCGGCGGCTACCACCGCAAATCCCTTTCCATGTTCCCCGGCTCGCGCCGCTTCAATGGCTGCGTTGAGAGCCAGCAGGTTGGTCTGTCGTGCAATCTCCTCAATGATGGAAATCCTATCCGCGATTTCAGTCATCGCCACCACTGCTTCCTGCACAGACTTGCCACTTTCCTGCGCGTCCTTCGCCGACTTGTTCGCAATCTTATTTGTCTGCTGCGCATTGTCCGCATTCTGCTTGATGTTTGACACCATCTCCTCCATTGAGGATGACGCTTCCTCTGCTGAGGCGGCCTGTGCGCTCGCGCCGTTCGATACCTGAGCGGAGGCAGTACTGATGGATTGACTGGCGGTTGATACTTCCCCGGCAATTGTGCGGATATCGGATACCGTCCGGGTCAGCCCCGCGACCATCCCTCCCAAAGCCTGCATCAGCTTGTCCTGCGGAGAACGTTCTTGAATCGAGACTGTCAAGTTGCCGTTGGCGATCTCCTCGGCGGCTGAGGTGATTTCATTCATAGCCGCGATCAGAGTGTTCAAATTGTCCTTGATGGTATTGAAATCGCCGTGATATGTGTCGGTAATCTGCGGTGGGATGTCTCCCTTGCTGATCAGGTCCACATATTTTGCGGACACGTTCAGCGGCCCGATGATGGCGTCCAGCAATGCATTCACACCACGAATGATTTCGGCATAGGCACCCTGAACCAAATCCGGATGTCCGCGTTCGGTGAGCTTACCTTCTTTTGCCGCGTTGGTTATCCGAGTCAACATCTTTTCCAGAATCTGCAGGACTTCAGCTACCTTGTTGACCGCCTGCTTCATCTTTTCGTGATCGCCTTTGTAGGTCTGCGTGATCAGTTCGTCGATCTTCCCATTCGATATCTGCGCAAGGATACGATTGCCCTCGCCGATAGGCAGCAGGATTGCATCGAGCATGGTATTCATGCCGTTCACAATCTCCGCAAATGCGCCTTGAAACTTCTCTGGTTTGCCGCGTTCCGAGAGTTGGCCCTCCCGGGAGGCTTCGGTCAGACGCGCGAGTTCCTTCTGGAGCCCTTGCAGGACGCCAGCGACATTGTTGATTGCCTGCTTCATCTTCTCGTGGTCGCCCTTGTATGTGTGGGCAATCAGTTCGTCGATCTTGCCATTCGATACCTGGGCCAGGATGCGGTTGCCTTCTCCGATGGGCAGAAGAATGGCGTCCAGCATTTCATTGACACCGCGCACGATTCCGGCGAATTCGCCTTGAAACTGCTCGGGCTTGCCGCGCTCAGAGAGTTGCCCTTCTCTTGAAGCGTCTGTCAGGCGAACCAGTTCTTTGCGAAGCCCTTGCAGCACAAGTGCAACGTTGTTTACGGCCTGCTTCATCTTTTCGTGGTCGCCTTTGTAGGTTTGCGCTATCAACTCGTCGATCTTGCCTCCCGAGATCTGCGCGAGAATGCGATTGCCCTCTCCGATTGGCAGAAGGATGGCGTCAAGCATTGTGTTCACGCCATGCACAATCTCGGCGTATGCGCCTTTGAACTGTTCCGGCTTTCCGCGCTCAGAGAGCTGACCTTCCTTCGATGCATCAGTAAGCCGCACCATTTCCTTTTGCAGGCTCTGCAAGACGATGCCGACGTTGTTGACAGCGATCTTCATCTTCTCGTGGTCGCCGCGATATGTCTGCGCAATCAGCTCATCAACCTTGCCATTCGAAATCTGTGCGAGGATGCGGTTTCCTTCGCCGATGGGCAATAGAATGGCGTCCAGCATCTGGTTAATGCCCTGCATGATCTCGCGATTCGCGCCACTAAACTTTTCAGTTCGGGCACGTTCAGCAAGGCGTCCCTCTTTTGAAGCGTCTACAAGACGGATGATTTCCTGGGATACGAGCTTCACTTCTTCGCTCTCCGCCTTTTGCTTGTTGCTTGATTGGCCAAGCTTATTGGCATTGCCATTGCGCTGGCCGACTGCGTGCGATTTCGTGGTGGTAGCTTTATTTGCCATGACCTAAATACCTCAAAAGGTGAATTCGTTAACGTGATGTCGATGTGCGACCTCTGCTTGGCAGAGCCCAACTTAGTCGATTCCTTTGAATGATCTAGTGCGGGTAGCCGCACACGCGAAGTCTCTAGGGAGAATGGAGCAGCGGCTGATCCATGGCGCGGTTCAATGCTGGATCAGCGTTCCTTGTTAGCGATCGCACGTGCGTGTCTTGAGATACGGACCGAATTGCGTCCTGCACAATGCGGTGCGGATCCAGGATTAGTGCCACACGCCCGTTGCCAAGAATCGTGGCGCCGGATATGAGTTGGACCTTTCGATAGAAGCGTCCCAGACTCTTAATAACTGTCTGATGATCTCCGATCACCTGGTCCACGACGAAGCCGTAGCGTCCGAACTCGGTATCGGCAACCATGATCTGCTCGCGGTCTGGCCGTTCCGTCAGAATGTTGAAGTGCTCACGAAGACGGATGTACGGGATAATCTCATCTCGCACGTTAACAAGGTGCTTGCCGTTGGCATGCTCGATATCTTGCTGTGTCAGCTCGATACATTCAAGAGTGTTAGCCAGCGGAAGGACAAAATGTGCGTCTCCCACCCGAACCAGCAACCCATCGATTATGGCCAGAGTGAGTGGAAGGCGAAGAGTTACAGTGGTGCCGACGCCGCTCTTACTCGCAATGTCAATGGTTCCGCGCAATGCGTCGACGCGCTGCCGGACCACATCCATTCCCACTCCCCGTCCGGACACGTCTGTCACTTGAATCGCGGTAGAAAAACCTGGCTCTAAAACGAGGGAATACACCTCTGCATCCGTGAGCTGCGCGTCGACAGGGACGAGGCCCTTCTCAATTGCGCGTTTGCGAACAGCATCCGCATTGATTCCGCCGCCGTCGTCAATAACACTGATCAGGACATTTGCTCCGGAGTGGCGCGCGGAAAGTTGAATATTTGCGGTCGGTCGCTTTCCTGCGGCCACACGGGCTTCACTCGACTCGATACCGTGGTCCATGCTGTTACGGATGAGATGCATCAGCGGGTCGTTCAACTGATCTATAACTGTCTTGTCCAGCTCTGTATCCGCGCCTTCAATAGTTAGCTCTACATTTTTATGCAAATCTCTTGCCAGGTCGTGAACGAGTCTGCGAAACCGCTCGAAGGTAGCACGGATCGGCAGCATGCGAATACTCATCGAGTTATCGCGCAGCGCCGATGTAAGACGCTCGATTTCTTCAGATACCGCCACGACTTCCGGGTCGTCGCTGAAAGCCGCGATCTGGCTCATCCGGGCCTGCACTGTTACCAGCTCGCCTACAAGGTTAACCAACTGATCCAGCTTGGCCGCCGGAACACGGATATTCGACTCGTGATCGTCTACACGACGCCCGAACCCTGATCGCTGCTCTTCGCTTGGCTGAGTCGCAACATCGGACCGGACCAACGCCTGGTCTGGAACTTGTTCTATTGTTAGTTCGCAACAATCCTCAACAAAGATGAACACATCCCGAATGGCGTCAAATGAAACCGAGGTGGTCAGGTGGATGTTCCAGCTCACATAACAGCGTTCTGGGTCTAATTCACTGATCGGTGGAATTCCTGCCATGTCGGCAGTGATCCGAATGGTCCCTAGCTGCCTGAGATCGCGTATAAGCAGCAGAGGATCAGCCCCGTTGCGCATTAGGTCAGGTCCGGGGCAGAATCGGATCTGCCACTCGTGGGCAACCTCGTTTGACGCCGATGGAAGGATCTCCACTGTCGTTGACACCGGCGGGGGAGGGACTTGGTCGGTGATCCCGGTCAAGTGCTGTAATTTTGCCAGAATTCCAGTAACTGTTTTGAGGTTCGCTGGATCCCGGCCTGCGGTCCCTTCCAGCATGTCCCTGATTTGGTCAAGTGCAGATAATGAGAGGTCGATTAGCTCAGAGGTAACTTCGAGCCGGTCATTGCGGACTTCGTCGAACGCATTCTCCAGGTTATGAGTGAATGCAGCCAGCTCGTCAAATCCGAACATCGAGCCTGAGCCCTTGATGGTATGCAGTGCTCTGAAGACTCGCCCTACCAGCTCGATGTCCTTATGATTTTCATTGAGTTCCAGGAGGGAAGACTCTAATTCGACGAGTATTTCACGGGCCTCTTCCTGAAAGGCCCGTTTGTGCTTGTCAGCGACGCAGGCGTCAACCGGTTGTTCAGAGAATTGGCTCATTTTGGACCCATTGGAAATGTTCGGAATCCAGCATCGACTGCGACAGCGTGAATACTGGCCGGCACTTGACCAGAGATCGTGGCGGGCAATCCAGCAATTCTTGTCTCGCGCTCCGCAGCCCAGAGAAGCTGCAGCGCAGTGATATCGAGTTCGCTCGCGTTTTGGAGATCAAAGCAGAGTGTTTGGCCGGACGCGAGTGCCTGGAGGATGGCTAACCTCAGCTCAGAGGCAAAAGAAATTGTGATTGCCCCATCGAGAGCGATGAGACACACCCCGTCGGTCTGTTTGATGGATATTGGCATAGATGTTTTCTGGTCAGAGTTCGCAGCCGCACACAAGGATTACAGAATGATGCTGTTTTATCGGCATTTCTCCACCGAATTGACGTGATGGGCGTCACTCAACTGAAGGTCCATTGGCCATTTAATTGCTTCAGGAGAAAACAAGTTGACGATCTGTTTCTGTCCTACTCGCGCGGCAAGAGAACAATGGCGAGACAGCAAGGCTTGAGGAATCACCGGCTAGCGTGATTGGAAATACGACCCGGGGTGCTGTCTCAGTGCCAAAAAATACGGCCTCGATTGCCGATGAGTACGACGAGGCATTCCTTGATAAACCGCATCGTCGCTGCAAGTATGAAGCCCATCGACACGCGGCTGGAATCTCACCTGTTAGCCGCCGTCGTACGTTGCTCTGACGACGCGATCTTTTCCATTTCAACTGAAGGAGTTATCCAAAGCTGGAACGACGCCGCAGAGAGAATCTACGGGTATTGCGCCACAGAAATCATCGGAACATCGGTCGGTAAGTTCT
>JBAWCO010000068.1:0-6664 GCA_049590315.1 Occallatibacter sp.
ACTTTGTCATTCCCGTTACCTCAGCGTTCCTTCTGGCTTTTGCAATTCCAGATTCACGCTATCGAGGAGCGAAGGAAGCTGCAATCACGTGTTTCCGTTACGGCCCAGTGCCTGCGTTTCTACGCGAATAACGAGTTCGAATCGCCATTGTGCCGCAGCGGAAAGACCTCATTGCCGAGAGGATGTCCGTTGTTTGCCCTCAACTTTAGCTAGACTGCGGGTCCGTTGAGACCTTGTAATCTCGCCGGTTTCTCCAAAGGATGTCTTATGATGATGGTGTCTCCGTTGGTCGCCGGATATTCATTTTGGGCATCAGAAGTCTCGAAACCGCCTGTCTTCATGAAGGAATTCGAAGATCTGAAAGCGAGTGTGGGATTCACCAAAGAGCGGTGGGAATTCGAAGTGGCCGTAAAACCGCTAGCCTACATCGGAAACGCCTCGCGCACGAGAGCTTCGGGTTGGGTGAGTTGTGGTTGCGAGGCGTTTTCGATTAGGAGGTAAGAAGGAAGCCGCAGGCGCCGCGGTCGCGGTGATGCTGAAATAAATTATGGAGATTGAATGCCGTTTCGTGATTTGGAAAATGCTTTTGCGGTCTTCCATCGTCACCGATGGTGGAGGAAAGTGGTGAGCAGGTGCATGATGGGTGTGCGATCGAGCCGTTCGGGGACGCGGTTGACGTGGTTTTGAAGCTGTTCTGCTTGTTGGGCACACACTCCTGCGAAGACGTGCGTGGAGCAGGCCGGCAGCGCGGGTTGGCCGAGGCGGTCATGAGGAATCGAATCTCGCCAGGTATAACTGTGCTGCGGTGAAGCGCTGGACGACCCGCATGCCTTTGCCGCAGCGGGGACAATGCCAGAGGCCGCAGCCCGACATGGGCGGAGGCGGAAGCTGTTGGCGGCCCTGGGCCGCGAGCAGGGTGTGTGCCAGGAGCAGGAGCCGGTTGCGGAAGCGGTTGAAGAGCAAGCCGTAGCGGCGGATGCGCACGAAGCGTAGGGGGAGCACATGCAGGAAGAAGCGCCGCAGGAACTCTACTGCGTCGAGGTTCATGACGTGCTTGACGCGCTGCTTGCTGCCGTGAGCATAGTCACCAGAGGAAACTGACCCGCTGCCCATCGAAGGCAACCAGCCTATGGTTGGAGATGGCCATGCGGTGGGTGTAGCGGCCGAGGTAACGCAGGACCTGGGCGGGGCCGCCGAAGCGAGGCTTGGCTTAGACGAATCATTTCTTCTTGGCCAGCTTGGCGGTCAGTTCTTCGAACCAGGCAGGATCACGGAAATGGGCCGCCGGACCTCTGCAGTCGAGCCGGTCCTTGCGGTAGAGATGCCGTGGTCGGTCGAGGAACTTGTTGCGGAACACGGTGCGCAGGACGGGAATGGGCAGCAGGAACATCGTGAACGCTATGTAGACCCCATCTTGTAGATCGCCTCGTCGTGTCGCATTTTAGAGGGATGAAGCGCGGGCGAACGGAAGAGTGGGCAAAGTGGCGAAGGTTGGTTTCCGAACAGATCGCGAGCAGACAGACTGTCGCGGCGTTTTGTCGCGATCGCGGCCTCCGCGATTGGCAGTTTTACGATTGGAAGAAGCGCGTTCGCGAAGCGGAAGCGGCGAAGTTCGTTGCGGTGGAAGTTGGCGCCTTAGCGGAACAGGCGCCCGCGTCGGCTGGCAGGGCGATTGAGGTGCGGCTGCCGCGATCCCGAAGCCTAGTGGTAGAACCAGGCTTCGATGCTGGTCATCTGCGCGCATTGCTTTCCGTATTGGAAGCGGACTTATGATCGGCTTACCGAGTTTGCGCGCGCTGGACCACACCAAGGGGCCGAGGATCTGGCTGGCGGTTGAGGTGACCGACATGCGCTGCGGTTTCGATCGTTTGGCGGAGCGGGTGCGCACGGTGATTGGCCAGGATCCAACGAGCGACGGGCTTTTCATCTTCCATTCGCGCCGCGGAGACAGGTTGAAGATTCTGCTATGGGACCGCGACGTATTCGTACTGTGGTACAAGCGACTCGAGGTTGGAGTTTTCAAACTGCCACGTTTGAAGGAAGGTGCGCGGTCAGTGGAGTTGCGGGCCAGCGAGTTGGCGATGATTCTCGACGGGATCGACATGACGAAGCTGAAGCGCGTGCCGCGCTACGAGCGAACCAACGGAAGCAATAGAGAAACGGTCGCCGTATAGGTTATCTACAGCAACTTATGGCATAACTTACTTGTGCCCGCCACCGCGTTGCCCGGCTTACCTGAAGACAAGGGAACACTGCAAGCGATGGTGCGCGCGCTGTTGTTGGAGCGTGATCAGCAGCAGCAGCGCATCGCGGAGCAGCAACAGCGTGGCGACGATCTGTATCTGGAAAATCTGCGTCTGCAAGTAGAACTCGGTCGCTTGAAGAAGTGGTATTACGGCCCGCGCGCGGATCGTCTCCAGTCCGAGGGTGACCTTGCACAGTTGCTACTTGGCTTCTCCGAAGCAATGGACCGCAAGGCGATCAACCCTGGTGATGTTCCGCCTCATGCTGCGCCAGAAGAGGAGTTGCGGCGTGTAAAGCGGCGCAAAGGGCGTCGCCGGATCGCGGACTTCGAGCATCTTCCTGTCGCCATTCACGTGCACGAACTAAGTGCAGAGCAACGCGCGTGTCCATGCTGCGGCATCGAACGCAAGGAGATCGGGCAAGAGGAGAGTTGGCAGATCGAGTATTTCCCGGGCCACTTCGAGCGCATTCATCATGTGCGCAAAAAGTACGCCTGCGCGGCATGCGAGAGCAACGGCGACAACCCGCGCATCGAGACGGCGACCAAGCCGGAGACAGCGATCGACAAGGGCCTCGCCGGTCCGGGTCTGCTGAGCTACATCGTCACCAGCAAATTCAACGATTACCTGCCTTGCTATCGGTTGGAAGACATCTTCGTGCGGCAAGGGTTCGAGATCTCGCGGGCTACGCAGTCGGTCTGGTGCGGCGATGTAGGCGATCTGGCCGAGCCGCTCTATGAGCTAATGAGCAACGAGGTGCGCGCTTCGCACGTGGTGGCCACCGACGACACCATCATGCCGATGCTCAAAACCGGTCACTGCGCCAAGGCGCGCATGTGGGTCTACGTGGGCGACGCGGCGCATCCTTACAACGTGTTCGACTTCACGCTCAGCCGCGGGCGCGACGGACCGAAGTATTTCCTCAAGGATTACGATCAGGTGCTTCTGGCCGATGCCTATGGCGGATACGATGGCGTGGTGGCCGGCAACGCCATCGTACGCGCTGGATGTTGGGCGCATCTGCGTCGCAAGGTGATCGAGGCGGAAAAGGCGGCTCCCGAGATCGCAAAGGAAGCCATCGCTCTCGTGCGTGCGCTTTACGCCGTCGAAAGGCAAGGCTCCAACGCCTCGGTCGAAGATCGTCTGCGGTTGCGCCAGGAGCAATCGGCGCCGGTGCTGGCCGAGCTGCGCGAGAAGTTCTTCGCCTGGAAGGAGCAGTTGCTGCCCAAGCATCCCATGGCCGAAGCGATCAAATACGCGTTGGGCCACTGGGAAGAACTCAACGTGTTCCTCGCCGACGGGGCTGTCGCGATCGACAACAACGTATCCGAGCGCGAAATGAAACGCATTGTACTCAATCGAAAGAACAGTCTTTTCGTGGGCAACGCTCGCGGCGGCCGCACCGCTGCCATTCTGGCCAGCCTTACCTCGACATGCCGCCGCCACGACATAGATCCGCAACTTTACCTCACCCAACTCCTAATCAACTTGCCATTGTTGCGGGTAAGCGACCTGCCGGAGTGGCTACCCGACAGATGGAAGGCCGCACAGAATGTGAGACCGCCTGGCTTTGCCTAACAGCGCGAGTTTGCCTAATAATCAAGCCGCCTGCCACAGACGGCCCAGTGATCGTTGATAAAGATCACTTTGGGTCGGCTTTGCCGGTTTTCCGCTCTTAGCGCGAAAAAGCGTAGCGAGCGGTTGAGCGGCGACTACACTGAAGTCGTCATGTGTTCGAGGGCCATCCAATGAATCGCGAGATTGTTGGGGCATTGCCGCTGCTCTTTGCTTGCGTCATTCCCACCTATGCGCAGTCAACAGACTTGCCTCCGGCGCTGCGTCTTCTCACGCAGGTCACGCAGAGATACGCAGAGGCACAGAACTACTACATCAAGGCCATCGAAAGGGATACCTACTCCGGAGAATTCGACGGCGGCTGGACCAGGAAGATTCTCATCGCTTCTGAGATGGGGCGACGGTTTCATTTCGAGACCCAAACAGGCGCAGGCAACGCAGTCGCAATTGCCGACGGCAATGCGATTCGGGTACGCCATGCGGGAGAACGAGTCTATGCATCTATGCCCGAATCCGATGTGGTACTTAAGGACACCATCCGGGGGCTGAGCCAGGATGGACAAATCAAACAGGCGAGACAGTTGCGAGCTACCCTAGCGAAGTTGGCAAGAAATGTCGCCGAGGCGGACTTTCTTCCCGATCAGTCATTTGCGCGAGGCGACCGTCTTATCCGAAGCAGGGTCATCCTGGTTCGACAGAGCAAACAAGGGAGTGCAGGGCTCGATGCCTCAGGCGAGAAGACTGTCTGGATCGACGAGGACGAGGGAAGGATTCTAAAGATTGTGGAGAGGAAGACCGTTCCGGCTGATTCTCCGGGAGGAGTAAAAGACGTCGAAATTACGACTACGTTCGAAACTATGTTCGACCCACCGGACTGTTTGTTTTCGGCGGAAGTCCCCGACGAGGCTTCAAACGGTGCAACTCCGCTGGCTCCGCATATCGTGAACCCATTGTCGCTTGTAGGCAAAAAGCTCCCCGATCTGCGATTCAAATCCGCGGACGGGACAACGGTTACATTGGGTTCTCTTCGGGGAAAGCCGTTGCTAATTGACTTCTGGGCAACGTGGTGCGCACCATGCATCGCGAGCTTGCCGGAGCTGGCAGACATCTATGACCAAACCAGAGGGAAAGGCCTCACTTTCTTGGCTGTCGACCAGGACAAGGATCCGGGGACGGGTTTCGCGTTTCTTCAAAGGAAGGGCTACACGTGGCCGGATTTCAACGACCCAGATGGAGAGGTCCACCAACAAATGGGTTATGAAGGACTCCCTCATGTGCTACTGGTCGATTCGACAGGCACAATCGTCTTCGATGGAACCGGCGAGAATGCAAGAGATCTCCGCTCCAGCATAGCTAGGCTCGGATCTGAGTTCAGGTCGTTGGCTCCCGAATCGGGGCTGTGCGCCGTGCCGAGATAGCTTTGCGAAATGACTAACCCCGGACCTGACTCTGTGCACAATCATGTTCCGCAACCTTGATCCGACCTGCGGTTCACGTAACGCTCACGGAACATCCGATTACGCCAAGCAACGATCTGAGCCCTGGAGAATTCAACCACGAATGCTCGCCTGGATACGCTGTTGTACACTGGCGGCTCTCAACCTGGAATTGGTGGTTGGCCCGAGGACCAAGGGTTCGACCAAGGACATTGAGGCGATCTTCTGATGGCCAGACAGCCTCGCAATTTTATGTTGGCAAACTCGGCGGCTGACCAGGCTCCGGTTTCCTTGGCGCTTTTTCGCGCAACTTGTTTAGTCAGTACTTGGCCATTAAGCTCTCGGAATAATGCCCGCCGAGGATTCGTCCTCATGCTGCGCGCCTGCGACTGCGCGACCTCGGCGCCTGGCCGCCAAATAACAGTTTGCCCCGTAGAATCTCGAATGAATACCTCTCCCCCGCCCGGAATGCGTCCTGGATCTGGCCATTGATCGCTTCCGTATGAGCGAGCGTTTTCTCATTTACGAAATAGGTCAGGATCTCATTTCTCCAATCAGTCAGTACTTTCAATAGCTCCTTGAATGCACGCCGCATGGATTCTGGAACGGATTGCTCCCATTTTTCGAGAGCTGCAATGGCGTCAGACCTACTTCCGCAGTTATAAATATTGGAGAATTCTTCTTTAAGATAATACGCGGTTGCAATTTCCGGATGGCGGAACAAGTAGCAGTTCAGCATCTTTCGGTCATGTGAAGAAAGAGAATGCCCGCGCTTTCGAAGGAGAGCTTGGCATGGTTTCCAGTCATCGAGATTTCTTTCCGACGGATGCAGTTTCCCAATGTGAAGTCTTACCCTATCAACTGCTTTGTTGGCCCACCTCAGAACTTGAAACTTGTCGATCCCTATTTGTGCAGCGGGAAAAACTCGTTTAACCGCCATGCGGTATTTTTCGCACAAGTCCATGCAAACTCCGCGCAATTGCGATGCATCGTCGAATGAACTAAGCCGGGACACCAGTGTATCCAGCCTGCAATTTGGAAGTATTTCGATGAGCTTTCTATTTTCAAGGTCGATCAAGAGACAAAGCGGTTCTTCGATTCTTCCGTCCAGATAAGATTCGTTGATTCCGAGCCAGTGCGGCATAGATGGCCGATAATTCCTTTCAAGTTCCTTGATGTGCTCGTAAGCGATCTCCCGCACAACCTTTTCTGAGCAGCCAGTATCTTCCGCAACGTGCGAAAAGGGCGCACAGAGGCTCTGTTGGCGAATCCACTCTACACATCTGATTGTCATGGATCTTTTGAGGTCCATGCCTATGGGAGTTTGGCGGAACATCTTTCCGCAACGCTGGCATATGAACCGATGCAGCTTTAGTTCGATTGTGACTATGTGCTCTCTCAATGGAACGT
>JBAWCO010000069.1:0-8178 GCA_049590315.1 Occallatibacter sp.
GTAGCGCGGCGCTGATCGGCATTGCCGCCAGCGCCCATCAAGAGCGGCAGGCTGGTGTACATCTCGTTGTCCATGACAGCGCCGAGAGTGGCGTCGGTCGTCTCCAAAATGGGAGGCGCCGCAGTGACGGTGATCGTAGCCGCAGCCGCTCCGACGGAAAGCTTCATATTGACCGCTACAGTTTGCAGAGCATCTACCGTAACATTCTTCTGCACGTATGTCTCGAAGCCCTTGGCCGTCACAGTGACGGTGTAGACGCCTGGCGCGAGCGGTGTGATGTTATAGTCGCCAGCCCTGGTGGTGGTACGGATCGTGGCAACGTTTGTATCGTCCGAGATCGCAGTGACAGTTGCATTCACGACCACCGCGCCCGTCGAATCAGTTACGGTACCCGAGATCGCTCCCGTGCCTGCCAACTGCGCCTTGGCGCCGAATGGCGCTAACATGGAAATGATCACTAGCACCAGCCATTTCCATCCCCGGTAACGCGAAGAGCCGCGCGCCGGTCGTTTACATGCCCCGATTGAATCCAGCTTACCGTCAATCGCTAATTGCCCCATTACTGCCTCCAAAGTATCTCGATTTTGCGTCGCATTCCTGGTTCCCTTCCTCGGGATTTGTGCTATTGAGTCTTTGAGATGGAAGCACTCGTAAACTACGCGGCCCCCTGCTTCCCGCCTCGAACCGGCCTGCCCGCTGCTTCTCGAATTCGCATCTAGCTATTCCGATTCAAGAAATTCGAGTATTTCTAGCTCTCTTCGATATGCATTGTCAAGAAGAAAATGGCAACGTTGCCGTTTTTTAGGCAACGATGCCATAATGAACTGTTAAAAAGCATCTCCAGAGGTCTACCTATGAATCGACGCCTGTTTCTCCAGCGATTTAGCGCGGCCAGTGCACTGGCCACAGCCTCCATCAGCCGCCAGCAACTTCGACCTGTCCTGGCGGCCAGCGATCGTGCGAATGAGGTCCACCTCGATGGGGTAGCTCTTCCTGACGATGGCTGGAATCTCTGGATTGACGAGCACGCAAGCTGGGAGAATGACGAGATTTATCTCCCCGACAGCTTCGATTTGACGACGCTTCCCGTGAATCCTCCTAGTGGAGGTTGGGAAGTGCTCGATGCAGCGGTCGACGGGGCAAATGCTGCCGTGGTCCAGTTGCCTTGCACTGTCGAACAGCACTTCTGGAAGCGCTTCAGCGCTCGTCCATACACTCCAGATGAATACCGCTATGCAGCAGATGATCCTATTCCGGAGAATGGAGCCTACCGAGGCGTCTCTTGGTGGTGGCGAAATATTTACATTCCCGAATCTTGGGAAGGCCAACGAATCCTGCTGCAGGTTCGCGGCGCCCGCATGCGCGCTGAGGTATATCTCAACGAACGATTAGTAGGCTACTCGATTCTGGAGGAGCTGCCTTTTGAATGCGATCTCACTTCCGCGGCCCGGCCCGGAGGCAAAAATCGACTGACAATTCGCATCACGAATCCTGGCGGTCGCTACGATTGGGTGGATGGTGGGACCATTCGCTGGGGCCAAGTCAACCTTTACCGCTCCCACGGTTTCGGCGGGCTTGATCGCGAGATGATCTTGCGTTGCGTTCCGCTGGCAGGCCACATCGGTGATTCCTGGGTTCTGAACACTCCCGAGGCAAGAACGATCCACGCATTCTTATCCGTAGAGGGGACGATGACGGAAGCTCCTTTGTTTGAGGTGGTCGATCCTGCCTCGGGGCAGGTGTTGGACAGTCGTCGGGGCGAAGCCCAGAAGACAACGGGGGCCAAACAGGCGCAAACGGTACGCGCGACAATGAACTGCCCGGAGGCGCGCCTTTGGGACCTCCCCTCCCCCGTTCTCTACCACCTCCGCGCGACGCTGACGACGATCGATGGCCACAAAGATGTGCGCACGGTCCCATTCGGATTCCGCTGGTTCTCCCCTGAGGGACTTGGTGCGGATGCCCTATTTCGCCTGAATGGCCGCCGCATCAAACTCTACTCATCAATCTCATGGGGTTTCTGGGGATTCAACGGACTCTGGCCCACACCTGAGCTTGCCGTCCGCGAGGTGACACAAGCTAAGAAGCTGGGCCTGAACTGTCTCAATTTTCATCGCAACGTCGGAAAGGAAGATGTCTTCCGTGCCCACGACAAACTTGGTCTCTTGCGCTATATGGAGCCGGGCGGCGGCAAGCTATCCATCGGCAAAACGCCTGCGGGAGCCAAGATCAACGCTCCGGACCTGGTGATGGAACCGGCGACGGACGCCGCAAGTCGTTTTTCGCGTCAGTTCATGCTGGCCAAGTGCAAGGCGATGGTGCGAACTTTTCGCAGTCATCCTTCGCTGATCCAATACACGTTGCAGAATGAGATTGGAGCTGACCTTAAGAATCCCGACACCTTGGCTGTGTTACGCCTCATGCACCAGGAGGACCCTTCCCGCTCGGTCGTGCTCAACGATGGCTTTGTAGCGCGCAGTGCCGCCCAAGCCTGGCTTGAACCCTACAGCGACAAGGTGCACCGCAGCGACGAAGAACCATGGGGCGATTGGTGGATCAACCACCAGGGAGCCGGCGATCAGTGGTATGACGAGTTCTACCAAGACAGCGAGCACTTTACTTATCGTCAGCCGCTCAAAACGGCTCTGGTCGAATTCGGTGAGATGGAGGGATGCGCCGTCCCGGACAATCATCCGCTAATGATTCACCAGATTGAGAGCCGTCAGTTCGGCGGTAACGGCAAGAGCTACGACCTTGAAGATCATCGTCAGATTGTCGTGAGCTATGAGGAGTTCCTGGACCGCTGGGGCTTTCGCAAGGCCTTCCCGAGTGCCGAGCGACTCTACAGTGCTCTGGGCGATAAGTCCTACGAGAGCTGGCAGCAGTATATGGAGAATGTACGTATCTGCGACGAAGTCGATTTCGCCGCCATCAGCGGATGGGAATCGACGGCAATCGAAAACCACTCCGGCATCGTGGACAACCTGCGCAACTTCAAAGGCAACCCGGAGCTGATCGCATCGAGTCTCCGCCCCATCCGCCCTGTCGCCAAGCAGCACAAGCTCTGCTATTCCCTCGGCGAACAGGCTGTCTTCGATCTCTATTTACTCAATGACAGCAGCCAGCCTGTCTCTGGCAATCTGCGGTTTTCAATGATCGAGCCACGAGGTAACCCCATAGAGTTGGGCTCCTGGACGGTACCACCCCACCTCCCCGATCAATTCAGTTATACGATCCAGACTGGGTTCACTACCCCAAATTTGTCTTGCGAGGGCATCTATCAGTTTCGCTTCAGTTGCGATGCCGACTCGCGCTCAGACTTTACCCGCGAAATCTGGGTGATCAATTCACAGCCGGGCTTCTCGCGCAAGCTCTCGATTGGTGTTAGTGGCGTGCTCGGGGCCGTCCGGCGCCAGCTATCGCTGCTGAATGGTGTCGAGATTTCAGAGTTTTCATCGCGGCAGCATTTCGATCTCATCGTGACTTCGGGCGTTGTGAAGGGATCGAAGCTGGATCAGGCCATCGGGGACGAGACTGGGTCGGAGGCGCAACCTGTGAAAGGCGCACCATCGGAACCACAGGTCGCCGGCCTGATCGCCGAGGAAGTTCTCTCCGCAGTGCATGCGGGGACCCCTCTGTTAGCAATCGTTCCAAACGATCATTTGGCTGACGGAGTCGCAAAGCAACTCGCCGCACTGGGCGCTTTTACTTATAAAGGACAGGTGGGCGATTTGCGCGCTCCGTGGATGGGAAACTGGCTCTTTGTCCGCGATCACGCGACCTTCTCTTCCCTGCCTGTCAATCGCGTTCTGGGCGTGCATTATCAGGCGCTTGGCAAGGCCTCAAACGGCCTTCTCGTCGAGCGCGCAGCCGGCGCTGCTGACCCGGAGGTCATTATGGGTTATAGCCGCGATCACGATCGTAAGATCGGTGCCGCCAGCTTCGTGTGCAAGCTCGGCTCCGCGCGTTTGCTGGTACATCGCGCACCAGAGTTCAATGCACCTCTGCAGCAGCGATGGCTGGCAAACAGTATCGCCTTTCTTACTCAACCAGGAAATTGATCTAACACGAATCGGCGGAGATGCTGTCTCGTACGGTCTGGGCGCGTTAAAGAACATGCATTACAGATCTCAAGACTCGATGTGAATTCGAGAACCGCTCTACACGCATCCACAGGATCGGCGGCAAATCAACTCGCCCTCCAGTGAGATGGTTCGCCCCTTTTGTGGCGCGCTGCCCTCGATGCGGCTGAAAAGCAAGGTCAAGCAAGTGCGCACCATTTCCGCAATTGGCTGTCGAATTACAGTGAGCGGCGGATCGATCAGTCGCGCAAAGTCGAAATCGTCGAAACCCAACAACGGAACCCTCTGCTCCATCTTCAGGCACGACTCCTTGTAGATCGTCAATATGCTGCGAGTCGCGAAATCGCTCAGTGACAACAATGCCTCTGGCCAGGCCTCTCCACGAACGGCTTCTTGCAGCATAGAGCCAAGCTGCTCATAATTCGGAGCCGTCAGTAGTCTGGGTACCAACCCTCGATCCGACATTGCCTCCGAGTATCCCGCCGCTCGCTCCTGAAAACTATAGATTTCAGGCTTTCCGAAGACGCATGCGACGTTCAAATAGCCATGGTCAAGCAAGTGCTTCGTCGCTGTACGGGCCGCTTCGCGATTGTTGAGGAGAACCGAATCGATCGAAGAGGAAATATAGCTATCGAATGCAACTACCGGCACATCGGGAAGCGCTGATCGGATAAGTCTGACCGTTGTCCCTGGAGCACAGGTAAGAATGACGCCGTCAGCCCGATACCGTCTCAATGTTGCCAGATGTCCCAACTGCTGCTCAAGCCGGTCTCCGTGTGTCAGGAGAATCACCGTGCAACCTCGCTGCCGTGCCTCTTCTTCCATCAATTGCACAGCCTGGCTGAAGAAGGCATTTGAAACCTTCGGCAGAACCAACCCAAGCGTACGCGATCGTCCGCCGCGGAGCGCGCGTGCAGATTCGTCTGGCTCGTATCCAAGTTCCTTGACCGCGCGTGCGATCCGCTCCGCGACTTTGGGCCGCACCGGAATCCCGCGCAAGAAGCGCGAGACTGTCGAGGCGCCCACATGAGCCAATTGAGCCACATCGGTGACGGTTGCTCGTTTCTTCCGATTTTTGATCGTTATGTTTGCGCTTGCTATTTTCATCTTCTCCATTATTTCTTACACTTAACGGACGTCGTATCGTTAGGGACAACGCCCAACTGGGCATCTCTCGGTTTGCGATCGCCCCGCTGCAGCAAGAATCAGTTTGGGCAAATTCCAACGTCTCATCCAGCCTGCGGAAAACGTCCTCTTTTTAGGGAGTCTCTGTGGCTAAGGCAGGCGATGTATTCACCGCACAGTTTAGCAGGGTACTCCATCGACCTACTGATGGAATATGATCCCGCCGCTGCCATCGAGTCACTCAGAGCCATGCGCACATTGATGACAACCTCAAGGATCGGTCCTCGGATCTCGAAGCCGATGGATTCACTCCGAGGTGACGTCTCCAACCACGAGTGCGCAAAAGGAGTGCCAACGAAAGCTCATGCGTCAACTTCTCTGCGTCGCAACTCAAGTTCTTCCTCAATCTTCACCATAAGCTGATCGTTGAGGGGATAGGATGCTAGTGAGAATGCGGCTGCCACTACCAACGCCGACGGAATCCAGCTCATTGAAAGTATGATCCCGTAAAGAGATCTGCCAGTTTGCTCAACATTAGCCGCATATCCGCAATAAGCTAGGATGAGACCAAACAGCCAGACACCAATCGCCATCCCGGTTTTGGTGGCGAAGATTGCCGAGCCAAATACCAATCCCGTGGTACGGCGACCGGTGCGCCATTCTACATGATCGGCAATATCCGCGAACATGGCGAATACCAGCGGAGACTTGAACCCGAGCACAAAGCTGGAAACGATCTGTAGCGCGAAAATGAGCCGGATATCCGACGGCCCTGCAAATGAGAAAGCCCCGATCAGCACCCCGCCGAGCCAGAGTTCCGTTATCATGAGCTGCTTTTTGCCCACCAACTTCGCCAGGCGCGTTGCGATGGAGACGGCGGCTACAAAAGCCAGCCCGTTCGACACCAGGAACAACCCCAGAAGATCCTGGCGCTTCACGAAGTACTTAAAATAGTAAGCCGAGGCAGCGCCTTTCATGGTGAACGCCACAAGCGTCAATATCTGCACGGCGAACAGAATCAACCATGAGCGGCTATCTAATAGGTCGCGGAAATCGAGCTTTATGTCTACTCTTTGGCGCGGGAGTAGGATGACCTGCTCACGAGTGCTGAGGAAGCAGAGTAACAGCAGGAGAATAGCGAGAGCGCCGTAGAGCGCCATGGTCCACGGCCAACCACTTGTGTCGCTGCCCCGGCCGAAGAACTTTACGAACCGCAGCGTGAAGCATTGGACAAACACTCCGGCAATGAATGCCCCTGCAAAACGAATGGAGGAGATCGAGGTGCGTTCGGCTGAGTTCGGAGTCATCACACCCATCAGTCCGCAGTAGGGAACGTTCACAGCCGTGTAAATGAACATCAGAGAACCGTATGTAATATACGCATACAGAAGTTTGGCCCCACCTCCAATGTGTGGCGTCGCAAAAGTCAGCACGCCCGCTACTGCCAGAGGGACAGCACCCCACAGGAAATATGGTCGGTAACTACCCCAGCGCGTCCTGGTGCGGTCGGCGATTGAGCCCATCACCAGATCCGCAATCGCGCTGACGAGGCCCGTGACAACCAGCAGAGTCGCAACTGCACTTGATGAGATGCCAAATATGTCGGTATAAAAGATCACAAGAAAGAATTCGAAGATCTTCCAATACAGATTCGAAGCCGAATCTCCCAACGAGTATCCGATCTTTTCCCTTAAAGGGATACGGCTTTCAATCGGAACTTTCAATTCGTTCTTTCCACTGAGCCTCGCCCTTCAAACAAGCGATTGGCCCTTTGCTTTGCTCATTTCATCCTTGTTCACCATATTAGGTCACCTACCGGTGAGCAATTAGTTGACCTCGCAATGTTAGTGGGTGTCGCAGCCGATTGAACCCTGGATGCGCCGATTGTTCCGATCCGGGTATGACCATAGGCAACGACGATCTTTTGCCCACTTGAAGGTACTCCAAGCAATTTGAATTGTCTCAAATCCAACCGGGTGCCGGAATCATCTCTCACTTAGAGAGATATTGCAGTTGTGCGGTTTGCAGGGAGCTGCTTGCCAGGAAAATTGAGCAAACTCATAACGGGTAGACTTCGCATAGTCTCTGAAGACTGGACAGATTTCCGCCTGTCTTCAGAATTGCACAAGTCCATGTAAATCTCTTGGCAACGTTGCCAGCATAGTTTACCATTTGGCCTATGATGCGCATGGGGTTTTCGTGTTCCAAAGTATTTAGAGGCATTTGGCTGATTTTCTTATTGTCAGCATGCGTCATTTTCTTCGCCGAGACCGTTGCCGCTCAGACGCGCAAAGCAGGCACCGAAGTGCGAATCGATTTGATTGGCGATTCTACCCAGACGAATAACGCTGGATATGGCCGGGGATTTTGCGCCAATCTCACGTCCAGGGTGGATTGCGTCAATATGGCGCACGGAGGCGCGAGCACCAAGACATTTCGGGTCGATGGTTTATGGGCAAGGAGTTTAGCGACGAAGCCGGACTACATGCTCATTCAGTTTGGTCACAACGACATGGAATCAAAGGACCACGATCAGCGTCAGACGACTATGACGCAGTATGAGGGGAACCTGAGGGATTTTGTCACCGAAGCAAGGGCTGCGCACATCAGGCCTGTACTCGTGACTCCTTTGACCCGCCGCTACTTCGGCGAAGACGGAAAAATCCACAGCGACCTGCTTGCACATGCAGAGACCATGAAGCGAGTTGCGCAATCAATGCACGTCCCCTTGATCGATTTGCAAGCCGAGAGCATCGAGTATCTCGACAAGATTGGTCCTGCCGCGGGAGACAAACTTGGGATCACCAAAAAAGACAGCCAGGGAAGGACTATCCCAGACAAGACACACCTGAACTGGCAGGGAAGTTATGTCTTCGGCCGTATTGTGGCAGTGGATCTAGGGAAGGCAGTGCCGGACCTGGCGACATACATTCTGCCCGAGCCGGCTTCCCTGCCTGAAGAGGGGCAGCTT
>JBAWCO010000070.1:0-4923 GCA_049590315.1 Occallatibacter sp.
GCTCGGTATTCCGTTGATGAGTTGCCAACGCAGATAGGCCTTGATGGTCTCCAGGTCAGTGGATTGAATGAGTGCATTCAACCCTTTAAAGAACTCCGGGTTCGCCACGTTCAGTTCCGTCACGCTCGCCGTGCCGGTTTCCTGAAGGAGACTGGTCCAGGCGATCGACGGGGTTATGGCAGCCAAGTCCGACACGGGCAAAAGGTGATAGACATTCTTTGGATCTCGCCGCGAGGTAATATCCATAGAAACCTTGGCCTGCGCGGTCTCAAGTTCCATGATCTTCTTCGCGTCCGCGGCTGCTGCGGAATCTGACTCGCCGATCAACTTCAGCATCTTGGTAATGTGTTCCACGTACTGTGCCCTGGTCTTCTCCGCGGCTTCGCCGGTGCGGAGATAGTAGTCGCGCTCCGGCAAGCCCAAGCCGCCTTGATCCACACTGGCAATCTGCTTGCGTGCGTCTTTGAAATCCTGCTGCTCTCCGAAACCGAAGAACGCATTCACATTGATCAACTGATCGTGCGCCAGAAGGGCCGTCAGATCGCTCTTGCTCTTGAGCGCGGCGATGCGGTCGAATTCCGCCTGGAGCGGCCTGAGCCCGGCCGCGTCAATCGCATTTTTGTTCATGCAGGTTGCATAGAAATCGCCGATTTTCTGCTCGTTCGGAGCGCGCGAAGAGTTATCTGCCTCGACCTTTTCAAGAAGGGAGTGGAGCGCTACTTGCGTGTGATCGTACATGATGTAGAACGATCCGTAGCTCGACTTGTCCGGAGGAATCGGATACAGCTTGGAGAAGTTCCCGCAGGCATACTTCGCAAAATTCACGCATGGATCGACAGTCGTGTCCATGAAGCTCTTGTCCAACGCGGGCGGAAGCGGAACTTCTTTGTCCGCCTGGGCTGCCGGTTTATCTTGCGCGCTTGCTGCCGGAATGGAGATCACCAATGAAGCGAAAAACAGTGAACAGACTGCGATTATTCCTGCGAACTTACTCATGGTTTCCTGACCTCGATTCAAAGTTCGCTCCGACCCAATGCGATTGAGCCGGGTGGCGAGAATTCATATGACTGGCTAACCTGGCAACGAGCAATCACTGACAACTGCCTTTACGGTATCTGCGCCATTGGTAGTTCCATCACCGGGGCGCGCTTCCCGTTGGTTACGGAGATGGCCCATAGACCATGAAAGGTCACCCGCAGGCCGGGCTGGGCTTTCAGGAATGCGCTCAATACCGCTGTCGCTTCAGTACGGACCGCCGCGGGATCTGTTACGCCGGTCGACTCGTAAATCACAGCGAGGTCAGCCTGATGCAGTGAGGGGTCAAGCCGGACCGCATCGATCTTCCAACTGCGATCTCCGGCCGGAACCGTATAAGGAAAGGCATCCTGCGGTGAAATTCCGGTGGCGCTTTTTACCTGGGCCTGTTCCTGCGTAAGCTTTTCAAGATTTGGCGATGAGATGAAATCCACAGGCAGTAGCAGGTACCGCGCAGCCTCATAGCTGTACCACGAGCTCCACGGCTGATCGGCCCTGGCCAATTCCCGAGCCCGCGTCCAGTACCAGACGCCGTCATGCCCATCCAGAACCCCCTGGCGCACATTCAGGCCGGCCAGTTTCCAGCCTGCATCCGCGCCGGTTCCACCCCAGGCCAGGACCAGTGCCAGCTCTCCACCCAGGGGAGCGCCGACCGCATCCGCCAGCACCACCGCGTATCGGCCGGGCGGCAGGGCGCGCATGTTGATGGTGACCGTCAGCGATCCGGTCGCATTCGAGCAGAAAAATTGGGTATCCGCGGGCGCCGTCAACGTGGTCGCGTCCAGCAGGTACAGATTTCGCAACTGGACCTGCCCGCCTTTCATGAGCGGCGCAGCCTGTTCCACGGCGTCGCGAATCCCGTCCCACTCCGCCGCCTCGGCCGGCAGCAAAGCCGCTTTCAGCGTGGGTTCGTCCTGTTGGAGAACAGCCACAGAAAGCCGGCCCCCGGCGGCGACCAGCGCATCGCGATCCAGCGACAGGAGTGCTGCCTGGGTTGTGCAACTTGCGGCGTGACCAGCCATCGGCAACGCCAGCAGTACGGCAGCGGGCCAAACCCTCCAGCACAGACGCATCTCGCGGATATCCTCTCCGGCCAGAAAACGCTTCATGAGCGTCTGCGGGCCACTGATAGTCTAGTACAGTGGAGCGGTACGGGATTTTTCGTGGCTGGATGCCTGCTGAAACACTTTTTGCAGTGGCCGGTCCGATGCAAACCCGGGCCGGGGAGGCCAATCCCATGCGCATAACCATCCCGCAGCACGTGTCCATTCCGGGGAGCCGGATCGCGAGGAAAGCTTTGCCGGACTGCGCGATGAATTTCCGGCCTCAAATGCCAGCGGCCATCCTGGCAATGGCAATTGTCGCGGTCCCCATGTGTTTCGCGAGTCTCCCGCTTGCGGCGCAGGCACCAGCCGCAACGCCGACACACCCAGCAGCTGACCAGACATCCCGAAGAACCAGCCACCACGGACACGGCATCCCTATACAGACCCCGCCCGCTACGGCGGTTCCTGCAGCCCCGGCCCCACCCGAGCCTGAGATTCCAAAATGGCCTGTCAACGAGAATCCAGACCAGGCAGCCGTTGTATGGGATAGCCACGGCCTCAGAATTGACGCCACAAACTCCAGCCTGCAGCAGATTATGACGGACGTCTCCACCGCTACTGGCGCAAAAGTGGAGGGCCTCAACAGGGACGAGCGGATTTTCGGTTCCTATGGGCCAGGCCAGGCGCGCGATGTACTCACCCAACTCCTTGAGGGCTCCGGCTACAACGTGCTGATGATTGGGGACCAGGGCCAGGGAACGCCGCGGCAGATTGTGTTCAGCGCCCGCCCCACAGGCGGGCCGCAACCGGCGGGCAGAAGCAATCCAGCCCCTGTCGAAGAGGATAACGAAGCGGAAGAACAGCCTCAGCCGCAGCCTCCGCAACCTGAGCCGGGGATGAATCGCGGAAACTTCCCGCCGCGCACGCCTCAGCAGCAAGAGATGCAGATGCGTGAGCAAATGCGCCTTCAGCAGATGGGCCAGCCGCCAAACCCAAATCAACAGCCGGGAACTCCGCCGAACTAGTTTTCTCTGATCAGTTTTTAAATTGCTGGTTATTCAAGAGCTTGAGTGCCAGGGCTTGAGTGGGCCGGAACGTTTCTGTTCCATTGCTCAGAAATAGCAACTCGATTCTAGGAAGCGCCAGCCACTTCAGCCTGCGCCTTGACGGGCACACGCTTAGTCCGCGGGCGCATCAGCGCGAAGCAGCCGCGAAGAACCCAATAAGCCGCAAGAATACCGAACCCCATCGATCCTACCGACGCGCATATCAACATTACGAAATTCAATAAATCCGTCATCATTCCGCCTTGGCTTACTCACCTGGGCAACAAAGGACTTCATTCAGGTCCTCCTGAAACTGTAAGCACAGCTAAAGAACCGTCTATGCGATTCTCGCAGAAAACCACTGCATTGACCCTTGTTTCTATTGACCAATAGAATACCCCTAGTATGCCGCAATGCGGTGACTAGCCTCACATCACCTTGGTAACCTCTGCATTCCATGCTTCCAGATTGGTTCAAGTAACAAATCGGCTCTAATCATGCCCATTACTCACATTTCGGTGCGCGGCGCGCGGCAGCATAACCTGCGCGATATCAGTGTGCGCATTCCGCGCAACACCCTCACCGTGGTCACCGGCCTTTCGGGTTCGGGCAAAAGCTCGCTCGCCTTTGACACCATTTACGCAGAGGGGCAGCGGCGGTATGTCGAGACCCTCTCCGCGTATGCGCGCCAGTTCCTCGACCAGATTGAGCGCCCAGACGTTGACTCCATCGAGGGCCTGAGTCCGGCCATCTCCATCGAGCAGAAAACCACCAGCCGCAGCCCGCGCTCCACTGTGGGCACAATTACCGAGATCTACGATTACCTGCGCCTCCTTTATGCTTCGGTTGGCACGCCCCACTGCCCCAATTGCGGACGGCCCATCGCACGACAGACTGCAGAACAGATTGTTTCCCGCATCCTCGAGCTTGGCAAAGGCGAGCGCGTCACAGTGATGGCGCCGGTTGTCCGCGGTCGTAAGGGCGAGTTCAAAGATCTCCTGGATCAGCTCGACCAGCAGGGATTTCGAGCCCGCGTCGATGGCGAATTGCAGGACCTGTCAGAGCCGCTTTTGCTGGACCGACGCAAGAACCACACCATTGAAGCGGTGATCGACCGCATCCTGCTCAAGCCACCGGTTCCCGACACACAACCACTGCCAGCCGGTAAACCCTCCGTTGAAAAGCGCCTCGAAGCTGCTGTGTCCAAGGCCCTGCAGTTGGCCAACGGTCTGGCATTGGTAGCTATTGCGGGAGGAGAGGAGCAGTTGTTTTCGTCCTCCATGGCTTGCCCGGATTGCGGCCTCGACGTGCCAAAGCTGGAGCCGCGCAGCTTCAGCTTCAATTCAACTTTCGGCGCGTGCCCGGAGTGCCACGGTCTCGGCTCTCTCTACGATTTCGATCCGGCCAAGGTGATCACGGACTGGTCAAAGCCGCTGCTCGATGGCGGCCTTGGGCCCGGCTCGGCATCGCAATATCTGCTCAAGCTCATCCACCTGGCTGCCGACCGCTACAAAATTGACCTGAAGCTCCCGTTTGAGGATCTGCCCGTCAAGCATCAGCACATCCTGGTTTATGGGCCACCGAAGGGCGAGGCACCGCGCACTGGGTTTCACGGCATTCTTGCTTTCCTTCGCGACAGCGTTGAAGAGGCGCGCAGCGATGGCTATCGCGAATACATGATGAGTTACATGTCCGCGACGCCCTGCCCTGTCTGTCGCGGCAAGCGCCTGCGTCCCGAATCACTTGCCGTAAAAATCGGCGAACTGTCCATTGCAGACTTCACAGCGCTCCCGCTC
>JBAWCO010000071.1:0-8073 GCA_049590315.1 Occallatibacter sp.
TCCACAGGCTGGCCTTCAGCCTGCTCCGGCGCCATGTAGGCAATCGTCCCAAGAATCGTGCCTTCCATGGTCTGCGTTGTTTCCTCGTCGGACACCGCCATCAGCTTAGCCAGCCCGAAATCAATCAGCTTGCTCGTGCCGTTCGCGGTCACAAGAATGTTTCCCGGTTTCAGGTCGCGATGAAGAATCCCACGACCATGCGCCTCTTCCAGCGCACCAGTAATTTGAATCGCCAGCTTCAAAGCCTGTGTCACGCTGAGCGGCCCCGATATTGGCTTGCCCTCCACGAACTCCAGCACCAGGTAGTCCGGGCCAATATCGTAAATCTGGCATATGTGTGGATGGTTTAGAGCTGCAATGGAGCGAGCTTCCTGCTCGAAGCGCGCGCTGAAGTGCTGCACTGCAACCTTGATCGCAACGTCGCGGTTCAGCCGCGGGTCATGCGCGCGATACACCGCACCCATCCCGCCAGCGCCAATGAGAGCGAGGATTTCATAGGGACCGAGTCTATCGCCTGCAGTCAGGGGCATGGGGAATTGTTCAATCTACAACGGTTCACCAATCGTCGTACATCAAAGGCATTGCTGCGCAGCGGCTTCTTCACAGGAAGAAGCCGCCCGCACAACACAGGAGTGAGCACACAAATGGGGGAACCGCTCTAAGTCTACCCGACAAATATCAGATTGTGGAGGGATTAAGTCCAAATAGGCGATCGAGTAACCCCTTCCGATAGCCTCTCAACGGAGCCCAACCTCCTCTATTCCGTCTTGACCAGTGTCTGAATCAGGTTATCTTTGCGGCGATTCGCCATTCCATCGGCATTGCGCAGCACGCGCAGCCATGCATAGACGGCCGTGCCCGCCAGCACCAGGAAGATAGGCCCCGTCAGCCACAGGCTGTCGAAATACCAGCAGACTCCGAACACTGCCGCGCCGACGCACACCATCCCCAACTGCGCCAGCATGGTCAACAGCGCATTGGCCTGCGATCCGCGCTGCCGGCCCAATCGCCCCGGATTCACGCGATATGGCATCGTCAGCGAAAACATATTTCCCACCGCAAGGTTGACCGGCAGAGCGAATAGAACCCACCCAATCGTGCCGGCCAGCACCTCTCCGCTCGGAAGACCAACACGCAGGCCTACCAGGATGCCGGCCAGCAGCACATCCAGGCTAAACACCATCGCATGAAAGAGGTTCTTGGCCAACAACACGGTATGGATCGGCGTGGGCGAAAGAAAGATGATCTGAATCCCCGCTCCTTCGGTTCCCAGATTGTTTGAAAACAGCTGCGTGAACCCCAGCATGGAATACGCCATGCAAATCGGAAGCGCCATTGGGAACGTATGTCCCCCTCCGCCATTCGACCGAAAGACAGTTCCGAAGATGAAGACCATCAACAGCGGGGCTGCCAGCACATAGAGCTGCGGAATGGACCGCGTGATCGTGCGAAATTCTTTCCCCATTACTGCAAAAATCGCGCCTGTACTGGCTCCCAGCCATTCGGCGCCCGGTCCGCTCACGCTTGCTCGCGCGGTTGCCACTTCCCTGCTCCGTTTTGGAGCCCTCTTATCCCGGCTCGGGGCATGCCCCAGGTTCTCGCCTCGATAATCCGCTTTGAGGCGCGCTCCCAGCACGCTGCCCGCCGCCAGGGTGAAAATCCCCAGCACTCCCAGTGAGACCAATGCCCCACCCGGTTGCTGCCGTGCCGCCTGTCTCAGCGAAATCTCAGCCAGCCCCGGCGGCAACCATTTCTGTACGGCGTTGGCAGTCTTCACCCACGGTCCATACTGGGCTTGCATCTTACTGTAGTCGTCAACTCGCTGTGTCTGATCGGCGTGCGACGAATGTCTCTTGGGGAAGTTATGCAGTGCCGGGTTCAGCAGTTGTGCGCTCAGCGCAAGCACCATGAACACAGCGGTAAGAATCTCCCGCGTCTTCCGCTGCGCAAGCCATCGATCGATCCACGCAAAGATGGCGCGCACCAGCAGGATGTTGAAGACCGCAAATACTCCCAGCGCCAGCGTCGTCCACAGAACCATGCTCGGCATCGCCACCGTAGTCCCAATCCAGATGCCCAAACAGCACAGACCGCCCAGAATCGTGGAGATATCCACCAGCCCAAAAACTGTATAGAGCAAAAAGTACGACCCGAAACTCACCGGAAATCGCAACAGGATGCCGAGATCGAATTGCTCCTGAAACGAGGCCATCATCACCGGCACTGACTGCCAGATGAAAAATACTGCCCAGTACAGAATGGGCATATACCGCCATTGATCGTTGGAAACCAGCAGATATGCGGCGAAGCTCACGCCCGTGCAGAGGCCCAGCCCGGTACACCCGTAAATGAAGTACCCCAACGCACGCGCACCCAGCTCAAGTGCGCCCTTCCTGAAGCGCAGGCCGTTGACAAACACATGCCACCGCAGCCGCGTCAGCGCACCATATTGAGCACGCGCCAATGCGCTGAACACTCCGGTCGGCGACTTCTCCAGCCCCTGCGGCTCTGTGCCTGGCAAGCCGGCTCCATTCGTGCCGGCACCATCCATGCGAGCTCCTTCTAGGCCAGCCCCTTCTATGCCAACCATGACAGCTCCTGCGCCGCTTCCTGCTGCCCGCCCGCGCCCACAATCGACAGGAAAATTTCTTCCAGCGTCAGCCGCTGTTCCTGCTCCGCGCCCGGCAGAGTCGAGGCGACACCAGTTCGCAGTTCGTCGATCGAGCCATTCGCTACCAGCCGCCCCTTCGAGATAATCGCCACGTGGCTGCACAGCCGCTCCACAATCTCCAGCACATGCGTGGTCAGAAAGATGGTTGCGCCTCGGTTGATCATCCCCTGCAGCATGTTCTTCAGCATGCCCGCCGCAATCGCGTCCACTCCTTCAAATGGCTCATCGAGAAACAGCACCTTGGGCCCGTGAATCACGGCCGCGGCCAGCGCCAGTTTCTTCTGCATCCCGTGAGAAAAGTCGGTCACCAGTTTGCGGCTCTCGTTGGCCAGTTGCATGAAATCCAAAAGCTCATCCGTTCGCCGATTGGTAGTCTCCTTGTCCAGCCCATACATCCGGCCCACAAAGCGCAGATACTCGGGCGCGGTCAGTCGCCCCAGCAGGGCCATCCCTTCAGGAACCACGCCGATCTGGCGCTTCAGTTCCAGCGCCCCGGCCCCGAACGGCTGGCCCAGAATCTCAATGGTCCCTGAGCTCGGCTCCAGCAGCCCGGTCAGCATTTTGATGGTTGTGGATTTGCCTGCTCCGTTCGGTCCCAGAAAGCCGAAGAACTGACCCGTCGCCACGCTCAGCGTGACATCCTCCACGGCAATCAGCTCGCCGAAGCGCCGCGTAAGGCCGTGCGTTTGAATCGCCGCGGTTACCATTTCCCGCAAGCATATCAACATTGGTCACCGGAACAAAGCCGGGTAGCCTCCCCGCGCGTGAATCAATCGGGTTTATGATGAAGAGACCGCTCATTCGTATGGCCCAGACCCCCCTTGACGCGCCGTAACATCCTTGAGCTGGGAGGTTCGGACAATGCTCGACGTATTGGAAGGTAGGCTCAAATGGAAGCGGACGCCTGAGGGCATCTTTGTCTCAATCCCTCCGCGGAACGGGACATTAACAATTCTCTATGGTCCTCTGGTTGGAACCTGCCTGCTTGTCGCGGCAATCTACTACTGGCGTGTGCTGATGTCGCCCCATCCCGAGGACACCGAACACATACTCCAATTGGTTGCGGTCGGAATTTATGTCTTTGGATTCTTCTTTGCCGTTTGCTGGTTAATATGGACTTTTACCAATGAAACCGTCCTCATCCTGAATAAAAGCGAAATGAAAATCCAGCGCCGTGTGCTCGGTGTCGAGTTGGCCACGCGCAGCTTTCCAAACCGTCAAATCCACGATTTTCGATTTATCCCTCCGACCCGGACCTGGGCAAGCCAGGGCTCCGACGATCCAAAAACAAGCAGGATTCAGTTCCATGTCGGATCTGAAGCCCACTTCTTTGCTGACGGAGTTTCCGCCGCGGAATCCGATGCGCTCTTTGCCAGGCTGCAATCCATCTACCGATTCCCAGGCTACCTTGGACTCACCCACCAAAGGCTAGTGCTTTAAGAACCTCTGATCAATTCTGCCTTTGAAAGGGCGCGACTTCGCAGCTTGCGGAAAAACTCGCTGAAACACCGATCTCCGAGCGTGTTTTGAAAGGGCACGATTTTAATCGTGCCGTAAGCGCTTTGGAATCCATGTTGGCTTCAGCCACTGAGGGATGGTTTTGGATATCTGTGAATCGAAAGATTGCCTTTTTCTGCAACCTGTTCAGCCACAGAGGGAAAGATCAATAGGGCAACACTCGGACCCACACCTTCGCCGCCGGAGTCACCGAGTCTGAGGCGGCTGCCCTATTGGAACGGATGAAGGACGACTACCACTTCCCCGACTTGCCCAAAAATCGCGCGACGTCTCCATCTGAACTGGCGTCTTTCGGAGGAAGGTCCTAAGTTATCGCTTGTTCTTCCGCTTCTCCCAGCGGATCGTTCTCCCGATCCGTGACCTCCACCAGTGCGCTCAACTGTTTGGCCAGTTCCGGCGTCCAGCTTGCCTCCGGCGCCCGCCAGCTCCAGTTGCCCGCCGGGACCGCCGGTGTATTCATGCGCCCCTCAGACCCAAGACCAAGCAAATCCTGTGCCGGAACAATCGCCAGTTCGGCCACGCTTGTCTCCGCCGCGCGAATCAGCGGCCACACCGGCCGATTCGCAACCGGACCCACATAAGCCTCCACCGCCTCGCGCTCCGCAGCTCCAGCCACGTTCCACCATCCCTGCGTCGTGTCGTTGTCGTGAGTTCCCGTGTATGCCACGGTATCCGGCTCGAACTCGTGCGGCAAGTGCATGTGCGCACCCTTGCTGCCAAAACCGAACTGCAGCACCTTCATCCCCGGCGTGCCCAGCTCCTCGCGCAGTGCCTCCACTTCGGGTGTGATCAGCCCCAGGTCCTCGGCCACCAGCGCCAGCGGCCCCAGCGCGGCCTCCAGCGCCTGGAAAAGCTTGAGCCCCGGTGCCTTCACCCATTTGCCGTTCACTGCCGTCTCCTCTTCGGCAGGAATCGCCCAGTAAGCCTCAAATCCCCGGAAGTGGTCCAGCCGCACAATGTCAAAAAGCTGAAAGGCGCCCCGGATCCGCTCAATCCACCAGTCGAACCCGCGTTCCTCCAGCACATCCCAGCGATACAGCGGATTGCCCCACCTCTGCCCCGTTGCCGAGAAGTAGTCAGGCGGCACCCCGGCAATGCGAACCGGCTTCAACTCCTCGTCCAGTTCAAAAAGATCCGGGTGCACCCACACATCCGCCGAATCCATGTTCACGAAAATAGCCACATCCCCCAAAATCCTGATTCCGCTCCGCGCTGCCACCGCCCGCAGATCGTTCCATTGCTTTGAAAAAGCAAACTGCAGCACCTGTTCCTGCGCCAGCGCCCGTCCATGCTTCGCGGCAATTTGCGCCAGCGCCTCAGGCTGCCGGCGGCGCACCGGTTCCGGCCACTCCGTCCACGCCCCCGTATTGAACTGCCGTCGAAGCTCCGCATAGAATGCGTAGTCCACCAGCCAGTCCGCTTCCATTCGGCAAAACTCCTCGAATTCCGCCCACTGCTTCGCGAGCTTCTCATCGTGCGCCCCGCGATCCAGAAAATTCCCCGCAGCTTCGTAGAGCAGCGGAAGCTTCCGCGCCACCACATCTCCGAAGTCAACGTTCCCGCCTCTCCCTGCAAGATCCCTGATTCGCGCGCCGTCGATCCATCCCCAGTCAACAAGAAATTCCAGGCTGATCAAGAATGGATTCCTCGCAAACGCCGACGAGCCCGCGTACGGCGAGTTGCCATAGCCCGTTGGGCACAGAGGGAGAACCTGCCAGACATGTAGCTTCGCCTCGGCCAGAAAAGCCACAAACTCATGCGCAGCAGGTCCCAGGTCGCCAATACCTCCGTAAGAGGCCAATGAACTCACATGTAACAGAACGCCGGAAGAACGTTTGAATCCCATAACCTCATTATCCATGCCGCCCACAGAGGCATTTTCGACAGACACTTCCCAGTACCCTTCGATCCATCTCCGTCAAAGATGGATGCCATCCTTATCTTTTGTGGCATCGATTGTGAAACCCGGATATCAATAGAAGAGGTGGCAAGTTCCGGGAAGACTTCCCCTTCCGATCGCAGTCATGATTGAAACCGGAACTTGAAACATCATTCCGACCCGATTTACGGAGATCTGCAAGATGAAGCTGCGCAACGTGCTGGAAATGCTTCTGCTCTCGGCCGTATGGGGAGCGTCGTTCATCCTCATCAAACTCGCAGGAGACGATCTTCCCCCAGTCTGGGTTGCCGTCGGCCGTCTCACCTTCGGCTCCATGTTGCTCTGGACCGTGCTCACTCTGGGCCGCCACAAAATGCCGCCGCTTCGGTTGGTGGCTCCGCTGCTCGTCGTTGCGCTGCTCAACAATGCTCTCCCCTTCTGTTTCTTCGCCTGGGGTGAGAAGACAGTGCCCTCAAGCATCGCCGCCATCCTGAATGCCACCACCCCCATCTGGGCTCTGCTCCTGGGCCTCGCTACTGGAAGCGCCCGCGCCACGCGTCTCACTGCGGCCGGTGTCGTTCTTGGATTTCTCGGCGTCTTGGGCGTGGTCTACGGCCACTCATCGGCTGTCCCCGCCGGCACTAGCACTAAAGGCTTTCTCTTCGGCGTGATCCTGATTGCCATCGCCAGCTTCAGCTACGGCGCCGGAGCGGTAGCCGCCAAGCGCTGGCTCCAGGGCGTAGAACCGGTCGTCATCGCCACTTTTCAACTGTCTTTGGCTGGCCTTTCGCTGCTGCCGCTGGCGCTCTTCGGCCCCCATCCCACCGTGCTCCATTGGAAATCCGTAGCGGCAGTCACCCTCCTCGGAGTCCTTGGCAGCGGACTGGCATATCTGATCTTCTTCCGCCTGCTGGCCACCATATCGCCCACGCGCACCGTGGCCGTCACTTACCTGCTCCCCATCTGGGGATTGTTCTGGGGCTTCATCGCCGGCGAAGAAATTCGCTGGACCGCCCTAGCCGGCGTAGCCGTTGTCCTCACCGGCCTGGTGCTCTTGAATCTGCCCTCGCGCCCGCGGAAAGCCCCCGCAGCAGTGGCTCCCACCCCCGAACCCTGCGCCGCCGAACAAAGCTGAACCCTCAAGAAAGGCCTAAGCCGGATGTCCGATCCATCAAGCCTGGGCCCTGACGGAGGGAGCAGGGGCCTTCAGGCCCCTGAATCCAGCCTCACAACCGCAACGGCTTCAGCCGCGGGCACCTTTTACTGATTGACCGGGACGAGCAGGCTACCGAGCGAAGCCCGACCGCTCTCCTCAAGATGCGCCACCTCGGCACGAGAGACCCCACGCAGCATCGCCGGCTCCCAGCCCGTTTCGCGCTGCGAGAAACCCACGTAAAACGCATCGCAGTCACGAAGACCGCGTCGGCGAGGCGCCGTCTCATCGAAGGCATCGGGCAGATAGACCATGACCGACCCACGCTTCTGCGCTTCCGACTCCCCGCTGAACCATAAAAAAGCCGCATCCTTATCGATGTCCGCGATCCGCCGCGAAAGTGCCTCTTTGCTCGGGCACTCGATATGCAGCGGTGCCGCGATCACAGTCTTCTCATAGTCTGGCCCCACGAATACCCGCTGCTCCACCGCTCGGCTGGGAACGAAAGGCGGCACATGCAGGCGCGTCTTGTGAACGCCGATAGCAGCAGTAGGGAAACCGCGAGGGCGCTTTCCGGCGGTGAACTTACCCGCAAAGTGCATCCACTTTGGCCCAAACCAGTTGTCAATCCGAATGACATAGAGACGCGCAGGCTCATAATCCTGAACAACGCCAATGGCAAGCGCTCGCGCCTTCCCCACGAACTCAGCCGAATCTCCCTGCTGCGTGGAAACGAACTCTGCGACAGCATCGAACATCGTTGCCTCCGAACTTCCCCCCACTATACGCGCGCGCGTCACTACCCATACGAAGGATGAGAAGAGCGCCTTCGAAGAGTCTGCACCGCTCTCA
>JBAWCO010000072.1:0-32317 GCA_049590315.1 Occallatibacter sp.
CGCGATATCCGTCCATTCGACGCTGTCAAAATACCCTGAGCGTCCGAGACAACGGGACCCGGCTGGCCGATGGACTGAACTTGATCGTTCCGCAGACGGTCCAGACCGGTGCGCGATCCAACCCAAAGATTTCCTTCTCGGTCTTCAAAAACATCATCAACGAAATCACTGCTGAGGCCTGTGCTTCGATCCGTTCTGGCTACCTCGGTGCCGTGGACTCGAAGCAGGCCGGAGGTTGATCCGACCCATAGATTTCGGTCGCGATCTTCGAAACACGAAATAGCCTCGCTCACACCTGCATTGACAGCATCATTGGCGACGAACCTGACCCCATCCCAGGAACTGATGCCTTTCCAACCGGCTGTCCAGATTCTGCCGGCGTGGTCACGGTAAAGATCAAGGATGCGGTTATCGGGAAGTCCATCTGTGACGCCGAAGGACCTGACAGTTCCATTTTGCAGGCGGAAGACGCCGAATCCGTCCGTTGCGATCCACAGCGAATGGTCCGGGTCTTCAAGAAACGCGGTAATACGGCTTGGCGGGATCGGAACAGTGAATGATTCGAATTTCCCATTGACCATACGGGCAATCCCTGCGCCACGTGTCCCCACCCAAAGAGTCCCGTGCGAATCCCGAAACAAGGAATTGATATCGAGAGAGGGGAGACCGTCTTTTACGCTGTAGGTTCGAAATCTCCCGCCTCGATAGTGGGAAAGGCCGCCGCCAAGAGTGGCAACCCACATCGAGCCGTCTGGATCTATGAGGACATCCTGGATTGTGCTGCTTTCGAGACCTGTGTCAACCCCGGCTTTGAAGATCTTAAAGCGGACCCCATCAAAGCGGAAGAGGCCGGCCCGGGTAGCCAGCCAGAGATATCCGTCCGGAGTCTGTTTGATCCGACGAACTGCCGTGATTCCGGCGTCGCTCCTCCAGGAAGTGTGAGCATATTGCGAGATCTGGTTATTGGGGTTCAGGGCCAAAGCCGGAAGGGCAAAGGCAAGTGCGCAAATGAATCCCCAACCAGTTCGGCGGGCAAAGCTTGCCGTAGACGTCGGGAACATGCGAATAGCACCCATTTCCTACCATGACAGGCGTAAGGCAAGTTGGTCCTGCCTCGACGTCGTAGCTGTTGAGGAAATAAGTCCTGCGCCGGCGATGGGGACGCCTTTGGAACTGTAACGCGCGCTATTCGCAAAGGGCAGCTCGAAATTCGGGAGCTTCGGTAAATTGAACACTTTGGTCCTCAACCGAAGTTTCGCAGACTCAGAAAACAAATGCACGTCGAAATCACGGGGCGTCAAGGATTTCAGATCCGTCGGACCGAGACCGACGAGTGAGCATCGACCGGCATCTCCAATCAGATTAGCCGGTACCGGGAACGCTCGGGGATTACTGACCGATCGATCGCAGGCCGAAGAACAATGCTCACTGGTTCCCGTTTTGGCGTCACCTCAAGCAGCAGACTTGCCGAACAACTTCGGGACCTGCGGCCCAGCAAAAAGGAAGACCTTCCGCACGCGGCGGTTCGGAGTCAGAAGACCAGCTTCGCAGAGATTTGGATCTGACGCGGTTGCGCCGTCTCCGTGATCTGGCCTGCAGAGGTTTGCGCCGGATCCGTTACGAGAGTCCCATCCGTTGCCACTGTGAAGCTGTCGTTCGTATACGGCGGGTCCAGATTCGGATGGTTGGCGATGTTGAACACATCGGCCCGTAGCTCGAGTCGTCGTCCTTCACCCCATCTCGGGACATAAATATTCTTGACCAGAGAAAGGTCGATGTCTTGGTACGCTGGTCCGCGGAGTTGGTTGCGTCCGGCGTTGCCTAACGAGGTTTGTCCAGTCGGATTGGTGGCAACATAGAAGCAGGACAACTTGACATAGGTTAGCCGGTTGCCTGGATTCACCGGATTGCCCGCACAGTTACCAGTGAAGATGCGGTCCGGGAAGTTTAATGGCGAGCCGCTGCCCAATCCAAGAGTGTCGCCAGCCATCACCATCGAGAACGGCGCGCCGCCGGAAGCCTGGTAGACTCCGGTAATCTGCCACCGGTTCAGCAGAAAGTGGAGCACGCCGTCAGGTTTGGCCAGGTTCGGCGCGTGCCAAATCGCGTCGGTAACGAAAACCTCCGGCAGATTGTAATCCGAAGGTCCCTTGACGGGATGAAACAGGTACTGATTCAGCGAGTTCTGGAACGGCGTGCCTGAGGTCACCGACGACCCTGTATCCAGCGACTTCTGCCACGTAAAAGAAGCCCGCCACTGCAAACTTTTCAGCCTCTCTTTCAACTCGAATAGCAGCCCGTTGTAGTTCGAGCCCGCATACCATCCGCTCGAGAGCAGCGCGCCAAACGAGGGGTTGCGCTTCGGCCCCGCCGACTTGCACGTCACATACTGTCCGGTCGGGTTCATCGTCCCCTCTTTCGCGCATGGGAAGATCAACTGCGTCCGCGTATTCACGAGCGGCGTCGGGGTGTTCGCGTCGGAGGTGTACAGGTTCTGGTGCACTGCATGGGAGCCAACATAGCCCACCTTCATGCCGATCTTACCTGCGAGCTGCAGTTGCACTGTGAGGTTGTACTCCGAGGTATAGTCGCGCGGTGTTTTGTACTGGACGAACGACTCGGCGGGAAGACCGCCCCCCGAGCCCCTCAATAGCATCTGGGCCGCCGTCTTCGGAAACGAACCCTGCGGAAGCGGGTCAGCGTTGCTAAGATTAATTGAGTACGGCCCCACTTGTGACAACTGCAGATTAAACAGGTATGTGAGTGGCAGAATGTCATACAGTCCATATCCTCCGCTTACAATTGCGTTCCCACCGCTGAACGCCGGACTGTATGAGAACCCCAGCCGTGGCTCGAAGTTTTTCTTCGTTGGGTTCTGGAACAGAGGCGACCCCAGGTAGAGCGTAGGCGATGTCAGATCGCGCACATTGGCCAACCGGTTCTTCGTTTCCGCCGGCACGGTCGCCATCTCGTAGCGCACGCCATAGGTGAGCGTTAGATTCGGTTTTACCTTCCAGCCGTCCTCCACGTAAGCGCCAAATACTGCCTGCCTCAGATCGATCGGCGTCGGAGGTGTCGTTGCAATCGACAGGGTTGTCGGCTGATTGGTCAGGAAGCTCGGCCAAGACGTGAATGTGAATTTGCCAAAGTTGTATGAGGAGATGTCGATATTACTCTCGATGCGATCCGCAAGCGCACCGAAACGAATCGACTGCTTGCCCTTATTCCAAAATCCATCGTCTGCGAACTGCGGCGTTGTCCATCCGTAGTACGCTGCGGTGCCGCCGTGCACGCCGCCCGCCGTCCCAGTGATTCCGCCTCCTACTGCGATGAGCGGCGCATCTAACCCCGGCACCGCGCCCAGCGCGGCATCGGCGCCGATCGGGTTCGCACCCGGAAGTGCGATCAGCGATCCGGCAGACTCACGATCGGCGCCCACGCGCACCGCGTTATAGAGGCTGCTTGTAAATATATGGTTCCAGGATATCGAGAGGAGTTGACGGTTCGCGATGCTCTCTTGGTCGTTGACATTCAGCACGTCTGGCTGCAAAGTCGAGCTGTAGTCATATTGGTAGGTGGAGTACATCGAGTCGCTCGGTGAGATCGCGTAGTCGACGCGGATCGTGAAGAAGTTCTCCGGCGCTACCTGTTTGCTCCGGAATCGGTAGGTTCCGGTGTCCGTCTTGATCGCGTAATTCGGTAGCGCCCAAAACCCGAAGTAGGGCACGACGTTCGGATCCAAGGTATACATCACGCCGCCGACCGTGCCGTTCTTCGCGCTCTGGGTCGGCACCGTCGGAAGCGCGGCCGTGGTCAGCACATTGCGCAGCCCTTCATAGTTGCCGAAAAAAAAGAGTTTGCTCCGCCTGATTGGCCCACCTAATGAAAAGCCGAACTGATGGCGCCGGAACGGCAGCTTCGAAGGATCGAAGTATCCCATTGCATCGGAGAAGTCGTTGCGGACGAACTCATACACCGATCCGTTATATTGGTTCGTGCCTTGTCGAGTGACAGCATCGATCACTCCTCCGCCAGTCATCCCGTAGGAAGCCGAGTAATTCGACGAGATGACGGAGAACCCGCCGATCGCGTCCGCCCCTAGTGTGAGTCCGACTGTGCCACCCGGCGTGGAATTCGCATAATCATTCACCACAATGCCATCGATGCGATAGCTATTTAACTGTGGCCGTCCGCCCGCGATCGACAACTGCTGTCCGAACCCCCGGTTGCCGCGGCTGCTCGCGTTGTCCGCGTCTGGTTGCGACCGCACCGTCACCGTCCCTGGCTCCAGCGCGGCTAATTGGGTCCAGTCACGGCCGTTCAATGGCAACTCGCGCGCCGTTTCGCCTTCTACCACCACACTCATCGCCGAACTGCCCAAATCCACCAGTGTCGTCGAGCCCGCTACCCGGACTACCTGCCCCAACATCCCCATTGGCAGGACCACGTTGTTTGTCTGATTCTGTCGAACCGTCAATGCCAGGTCGCTCTGCACCTTGTGCTGGAGACCTTGCACCACAATCTCCAGGTTGTAGTCGCCGGGCATCACATTCGGCAACGTGTAGTTTCCGCTCCCGTTTGTATTTGTTGTGCGCATCGTTCCTTGCGCGACATTGGTCAGCGTGATTGCCGCATTTGGGATCACCTTCTTGTCGAGATCGGTCACCGTGCCCGAAAGCGTCGCTCCCGTTACCTGCGCCAGCAGAACCGGCGCACCTACGACACAGCTGGGAGCTAAAAACGCAAGCAGAACAGCCACGCGTAACTTCCCATGCATAATTCTTACCCTCGAGGAGGCGTCAATCGCTTATGGCAGGACCGGTTGCGAACTCTCATGCACCGGCAGGAAAAGGCTTTCGCGCGAAGTTTGGGGAACTCGAAATGAACAGCAAGTTCACTCTAACAATTAGCTAACACTAACTGACGGCGACGTGCCAAGTGGGAACACAGAAAAACCGCAACCTGCACTGTCTCAAATGCCGGGGAATGACCTGCCACTCTCAGATAGGCGGGCCGCGCTCGATCCGAATGGTTCTGAAGCTGGAATACCGAAGAAGCTGCGTAGCCTGGGTAGCGAGATATTTGATACTTTCCCGCCCTACGGAGGTTGGTTCAGGCGTCGTTTCGGAATCGAGAATGACCAGGCGCTGGAGCTGTTTCATCAAACTGTCTCGATGAAATCTGTGGGGAATCTCACTGACTTTGTGCGCAGCCATATGCTCGAACCGTTTGATGTAGCGCCCCGCATTCAGGCCCTGATCGGGCATTTCGATGATCTCAATCGCGCGCACGAGGCAGTGCTGAAAGCCAAGCGGCAAGTCGAGATGCTCACCCCGCTAGTGACCGACTCCGCAAGGTACACGACACTGGCAACGGAGGTCGACTCTTTGCGGCAATGCCGCGATGGCTTGCGCGCCCACTTCGCAAAATTGAAACTCGGACTTCTCGACAAGCGCCTGGGACAGATCGAAGAAGAATGGAATCGAGCGGACGGGCAGGTGCGACGGTTTGATTCTGTTTTGAGGGAGAAAGACGAACAAATCGCCGAATCGAGAAAGGCCATCAACAATAATGGCGGAGATCGACTGGAACAGTTGGCCGCGGAGATTCGCAAGAAGGAGCAGTTGCGGGAGGCGCGCCAGAATAAGGCGGAACGCTACGGGAGGTTAGCGGCTGTTCTGCATGAGCCCATCGCGGCGGACGCAGCGACATTTGATAGTCAACGCAGCCAGTTCAAGGCCTGGCGTGATGAAGATCGCCGTCGCTGCGCTCCCACGTCGAGTGACTGTTTTAGAAAACTACTTTCCCTGCAAACTGCACAAGGCGTGGATTGTTCATCTGGCCCTGGCCCAGGATTTCACCGAAAGTGGCTGAACCAGTTGTGTTGGATGGGGGTGCGAACTGCACACGGTTGAAGGTGTTGAAGAGCTCGACTCGGAACTCGAAGCCCAACTTTTCTCCAGGACCGAATGTCGTGTGCTTGAAGGCCGCAAAGTCCCAGTTGTCGATGCCGGAGGCTTGCAGGCTGTCGACACGCGGCTCGTTTCCCCAGGTATATGGTGCGGGTGTTTTGAAGCACGCCGGGTTGATCCAACCGACGCCGCCGGCCAAACCGCTGAGCACACGCGCGGCGCCGGACCCAGGAGTCGCTTTATTGCAACCGGCAACTACATCGGGGCGCAAACTGCCGCCGTAGTAGTTGGCGCCATTGCCTCCTGAACCGATGTTAATCGGAAATCCGCTCTGAAATGTCGTTACGCCGTCCACTCCCCAACCACCAATGACCTTGTCTGCTAACGGGGAGAGATTGCTCAGGTACGCTTTATTCCTGCCAATCGGAAGATCAAGCACATAACTGATGATCAAGTGTTGCGGAACGTTTTGCGAAGAGAGAGACTTCTCGGCGCGCAGGTTGTTCCAGTCTTGAACTCCGCCCTTGCCTCCAGGCTCCAGCCAGGAAGTGATGGTGTCTGTGTTGCTCAGCAGCTTAGCCCAGGTGTATGAAGCCAACAGCGTGCCGCCCCCTTTGAAGCGCTTCTGCAACGTGGCTTGAAGAGAGTTATAGGTGCTGCCGAAGTTGCCCGCACCCGCATAGTTGAGACCGTTGAACTGAGGGAAGGGCAGTAACAAATTCCCTCTACTGGTCGTCGGCGACGACATGAAGCTCCCAGGGGCCGAAGTGGCAGCAAATGGATTAGGAACTGACTGGGCGATAGCTACTGTTTGCCCCGCGGCGGCTTGCTGCGCGGCCTGCGCGAGATAGTTGTCTCCGAGTTGATCGATCTGTTGGTTGTATACGGGGAGATGGGTTCCCTTGTTGGCCGCGTACGCAATATCAGTGAACCATCCGCCCCAGAGAGTGCGCTGGATATCGAAGTTCCACTGCTGCATATAACCGTAGCCGTAATTCGGGTTCTCGAATGTGGGGCTCGATGCGCCCTCCTCATCTACGGCTACAAGCGGTAATCCAGTCTTGGCATCAATGCTGGCGCCGGGAGGCTGAACAAAGTTGATCCACGGAGTGGTGATTGTGTTTGTAGGAAGGTTCGGATTCCCATTGTTCCCCGTGTACTCCGTCTGAATGGAGTTCGCAGGGTCGTTGAGAGGATTGGTTGCCCAACTGGCATCGAGCGGGATCCAGAATATTCCATAGCCGCCGCGCAACACAGTGTTAGGAGTGAGGCTGTAAGCGAAACCGATGCGCGGTGCGACTCCAACCTTGTTTTCTTCCAGATTGTAGCGACTGCTTCGGGTGGAACTATTGACCAGTCCCACTGCGCCAAGCACTGCGGTGGTGGGTCCACCGGGAGTGCCGACTGCCGCGCTCGCAAGCGGATCGATCGCGGTCGGGTCGAAGTATGATTGCCGGTTGTACCGCTCGGACCACGGGCTTTGATATTCATAGCGCAGGCCAAGGTTGAGTGTCAGTTTGTTGCTTGCATGGTAAGTGTCGTTGACAAACCCAGCCAGAAGCTTCTGTTTTCCGGCAACCAGGTTGGGAATGACGGCCGTACCGTAGAAGTGGTTGCCAACCTGTTCAGGATTGGTTGCCCATCCCATCAGATAGTCCGCAAAGCCGAAGCCTGGATTTCCAGTATAGGTGCCGTCAAAGCCGAGATAGCCGCTGATGATGTTGCTTTGGGCGTAGTCGTCCAGGGTAATCTCGTATTGAAATCCCGTCTGGATTGTATGTTGTCCTCGGACAAGGGTAACAGTGGGGGAGAACCAGTATTGCGTGTCATGGTCCACGATGTAGCTCTGTCCCTGGGTGGCCATGACGTTGTCGGATTCACCTACAACGCCGATCGTGGGCGGCGTTCTTTCAGAAGACGGCAACTCAGAGTTGAACGCGGAGTTCCAACCGATGGTTGTGAAGTCAAATCCCGAGTTCTTTGGAGTACGCAGATAGTTGAAACGAGTGGCGGATACGTCCAGATTGCCGATCACTTTTGGGCTGAAGACGTAGTTATAGCCAAGAGCGAGTCCCTTGGAGTTCATCGTCTCGGTACAACGATCTAGGCAAAGACCGGTGCCCAACGGATCCTCAGGCTGGTTCAGATTGTTCCAAAAACTGTAACGGCCAAACAGATGCTGCGCGTCGTTGATCTTTTGATCGATGCGCACAATGTCCTGGTTCTGATTGCCGCCGAGCGAGTAGCTGGACGTAAAGTTGTTCAGCTGATCAGCGTTAGTCGGAGCCGGCCAGAGATCGATCAACCCCTTCGCCGTTTGATTGATGCGCGCGGCCGGAATCGTATTGTTAGGGAAAGCAGCGGGGTGGGGTGCGGTGGCCGGACCGCCGCCGGCGGAGCCGCAACCGCCAACGCCTAGACCATCCGGGTTTGGTTTGGTTTGAAGCACGCCCCCGCATGGGTCAACAATTCTGGTGAGACCGTTGGCCTGAAGGAGGCTGGTGAGATTCACAGCGTTTCCGCCCTTGATTGCGGAAACCACATCGGCCGTTGGCACCGTGGATACCCATGATGCAGAGGAGCGCAGCCGGAAGCCTTCGTAGCTATAGAAGAAAAAGGTGCGGTCCTTAAAGATTCTTCCGCCTGCATTGCCGCCAAATTGATTTTGAATCCATGGCGGTCTAGCCAATCCGGCATGATTCGAGAAGAAGTCATTGGCATTGAGAACTTTGTTACGGAGGTACTCATAGAGCTCGCCGTGAAAGGTGTTGCTACCGCTCTTGGTGCTCAAGTTCAGAACACCACCCGCAACCTTGCCCCACTCCGGACCTATGTTATTCGTCTGAACCTTGAACTCACCAACCGAATCCTGTGTTGGAATCAGGATAGGTAAGTTGATGTAGCCGATATTGAGCGGTTGGCCATCGAGGTATTCAGCACTTTGATTTGCAAATGCGCCGCCAATCTGAAAGTTGCCCCATGAAAATGGATTTTGCCCGGTAGCCGTTGCACCGGCCTGCCCCTGCATTACTACGGAAGGCGCCACCTCAACGAGGCTGAAGACGTTGCGCCCGTTCAGCGGAAGCTCATCGGCGCTGCGTTCTTCCACTACCTGGCCTAGAGAGGACGTCTCTGCCTGCAGAAGCGGCACCTCCGATGTGACCGTAACGGTCTCTGTCGTTTGGCCGACGGGTAGTGAAATGTCGACCCGGCTGGTCTGCTGCACCTGGATAATGACGTTCTCGCGATTCACATGTTTGAATCCGGTTTTCTCAACCACCAGATGATACTCACCGGGGTTGAGATTCACGAACGAATAGAGCCCCGTATCGCCCGAGGATTGGACTTGTTTTTCCTCCGTGGCTCTGTTGATCAGGGTCACGGTCGCACCGGGGACGGCCGCGCCAGTTGCATCTACAATCGTCCCTGTCAGGGTGCCGTAAGTTGATTGCGCTCTCAGTGAGAGGGCGCACGACAAGAGAAGAATTACGCTGAAAAGGCCGCACACGATCGCGCGGCCAGCCTTTGCGCTTCTCGTTTTTGACATGTCGCCTCCAAGAATTCTCAAGCGTGGAGTTACACTCCACGCAGAGTATTACGAGGACGGCGTTGTATCTGTACCAATGCGGATCAAAAAATTGAAGGTGCTATTTTTTGGATGCGGCTTGAAATAATGCATACTCGCGCTTGGCATCGGCGGAGCGTCCGGCTAGCGAATAGAGATGCGTTAATCGGTAGTGAACAAGTTTGTCGGCGTGGGGGTCCTGCTCAGCTGCAACCAGTATCTTGATTGCCGCGTCCGCGTTGCCAAGTTTTTCGTCCGCTTCCGCCAAGTTCAGGCTGGCCCACTGTGGAGGGTGTTCCGCCTGCATCCGCGGCCCCAGAAACCCGCGCAGTTCAGCGTACTGTTCCATCTGCAACATGCACTTGCTCAGATGGGCCGCAGCGCGTTCGTCGGTCGGATATTCCGCCAGTTGCTGACGAAACGCTTCCGACGCGGCTGGCCATTCTTCGCGCTTTTCGTGCAGCAGTCCCAGGCTATAGTGCAGGTCAGAGAGATCGGGATGCTCCCGCACAAGCTGCTCATATTGCGCAATCGCGTCTTCTCCATGTCCCTGGTCCGCCAGCACGTCCGCGTAGAACTGCTGCAGATAAGGGGAATTGGGAAACTGCTCCTCGCATATCTTCATCTGGCGCATCCCCTCTTCACCGCTCAGCACAGAGAGCAGATAAAGAAGCGCGGTATCTTGTGGGTGCTGCCGCCACATGGCCAATGCGCCAGCCCAGTCCAGCTCAGGCCGGAAGTAAGCAGAACTGCGCGCTGCCTGCGGAAAGGCGCCGCGCGCTCCTGATGAGTTACCGCTTGAAGCCTGCCGCAGCGCCGCCAGAAACTGTTCGGAGCCGGGCGCTTTGCTCAGCTTGGTCGCGAAGAACTGTCCGCTGCGAATGTAAGACTTGCCTAACTGCACCAGTGCAAGGTCACGCGGATACGAGTCAGTGTTCACCAGCGAACGATAAACAGTTGCCGACTCAATCGGTTCGTCGATATCCAGATAGCAAGGCGCTACGACCGAAAGAACGCGAAGATTTTTTGTCTCCTCGCGATAGATCTTCCGCAGCATGGGCCTCAGGCTGTCCATTTCTCCCATGCGGCACTTTTCCTCCGCCAGCAGCGCGTACGTCTCGGGAACATACTTCAGCTTCAGCGCAGCCGAGTAATAACGCATTGCGTCCGCTGAACGCCCCTGCAATTGGAGACTCAGACCAAGATCGGTCAATACTTGCGGCGACGACGGATTCTCTTGCAGCATTTTTCGATACTGCTGTTCCGCAGTTGTATATTGCTTTGCATCCATCGCCTGTCGTGCGACTGCAAGATCAGGAGCCTGCTGAGCCGGAAGTGAGGCTGAAACAAAAGTCAAAACGCTCAGCCCCAGCCAAATGGCCGGCATGCTGGGCAGCCGAGCCGAACAGGGCAGAGCTGCGGATAGGTTTCCTGCAGCAGATCTCTCCTTGTCCATCCAGAGAAGCCTCATCGAGCCCTTCATCGAGAACTCGCGCCAAGCGTGTCCCTAAGATTGCCCTGTCGCCTTCGCCTTGTCAAGCGGCGTAAATCACCATGCGCCGGTCCGTACGCCGATCCCCAATTCGTCATGTATGATACCTTTCGTTCGACAAATCGCAACGGTACCATCTTCCTCTGTTCGGGGGATTTGAATGACCTATTCGCGGCGCGCGTTTCTGCTCAACTTTCTTCATTCCGCCGCTGCGGCAGCGCTCCAACAAGGCGTAGTTGAGCACAAGACCGCGGTTCAGCCACGCGGCAAGAGATCTGGCCTACCGTTTGGCACTCGCTTCGTCGAGGTGGCCACGCAGGCGAAAATCGATCATCCGATCCTCTACGGCTCTCCCCGTCCCAAGGATTACATCCTCGAGTCCATCGGCTGCGGGTGCGCATTCCTGGACTACGACAACGATGGATGGATCGACATTCTGGTGCTGGGGGGAAGCACGCTCACTGGCCCTGGACCTGGCATCACCAACCGGCTCTATCGCAACAATCGCGACGGCACCTTTCATGATGTGACTGTGGAAGCTGGACTGACTAAAACCGGTTGGGCATGTGGTGTTTGCGTCGGTGATTACAACAACGATGGCTTTGACGATTTGTTCCTCACTTATTGGGGACAGAACATTCTCTATCGCAACAACGGCAATGGAACCTTCACAGACGTCACTCGCGAAGCCGGCCTCTCGAGCACGGCAACTCGCTGGGGAACCGGTTGCACGTTCCTGGACTACGACCGGGATGGCCGTCTGGACCTATTCGTATCGAACTACACCGGCTTCGATCCAGCCACCACGCCGCGGCCCGGAGAAAAGCCCTTTTGCTTTTTTCAGGGTGTGCCAGTCAATTGCGGACCGCGCGGACTTCCATTCGGAACGCACAGCCTCTATCGAAATAACGGCAATGGAACATTCACCAACGTGAGCAAGGCCTCGGGAATTGCGGACGCCCGCAGCAACTATGGTCTGACCGTGGTAGCCGCCGATTTCGACGATGACGGCTGGCCCGACATCTACGTCGCCTGCGACTCCAGTCCCAGCCTGCTCTTCATGAACAACCACGATGGAACCTTTCGCGAAGAAGGCGGAGTGCGCGGCGTTGCCTATAGCGACGATGGTCAGGAACAGGCAGGCATGGGCGTCGCCGTGGGGGACTACGACGGCGATGGCCGTCTGGACATCTTCAAAACCAACTTTGCCGGCGATCTGCCCGTGCTTTACCGCAACCTGGGCAAGGGCGTCTTCGAGGATGAAACGCGCGCCAGTGGGCTTGGGGTCGACAACCGCTTTGTATGCTGGGGGACAGGGCTTGAGGACTTTGATAATGACGGCTTGCCGGATATCACTGTAGCTACCGGCCACATCTATCCGGATTTCGAACGCCGCTTTCCTGATTCGCCCTATAAGAGCCCGATGCTGCTGTTTCGCAATCTGGGGCACGGCCATTTCGAAGAGTTATTCGACGAAGCGGGAACGGCCATTTTGCAGCCGCATTCGAGCAGAGGCATAGCCTACGGCGACTTCGATAACGACGGCGATATCGATATGCTCGTCGTAAATCTGGGAGAACCGCCATCGCTCTTTCGCAACGACGTCGCGGCAACGAATCACTGGATCAAGATTCGCCCAGAAGGCAGCATCTCCAATCGCAGCGCGATTGGCGCACGCGTTGAAGTGACGGCCGGCGGCGTGAAGCAGACGAAAGAACAGCTCAGCCAATCCAGCTTTCTTTCCTGTAACGACTTCCGTCTCCATTTTGGATTGGGCAATGCGCTGCTGGCCGATGTGACCGTACGCTGGCCTGGTGGTCAACGGGAGTCCTTCACTGCCCTCAAGGCCGACAGGCTTTACACCGTCAAAGAGGGCCACGGCATTGTACCCAATCGCGGATGGCAGTAAGCCATATGCTACGGGTGGTTTGCTTCTTTTCTCAGCAGTGCGTAAAGCAGCGGTTTCCCTGTGGGCTTCTGGCTGCCGCCATGCGGTTCGACGGTCACAAACACCGCATCGATCTCGGCCAGTTGCTGGGGATCGTCGGTCCGAAGCACCCATCGGCGATTGGACTCGCTATCCATATAGAGAATGCCGAGGTTCATCGGTCGCGACGTTCCGTTCGACTCGGAATCTCTCTGCCCCCATACCTGAAAGTCGCTGGCATTCTTGGCTCCAGGCTGATGATCCAGATCGAAAGCATAAAACACCAGCGATTTGTTCTGTGTATAAAACACACGACCGAACGGCTTGCGCGTGCGGCTGGCGCTATCCACGTCGAACACATCGGCGATGTAGAGTTTGCGCGCTCCCATCAGTTCGCGAATGTCGCGGTCGGAAACCAGATATTGTTGATCGTCTTTCATCCGGCGCTCCTGATCCCGATTGAGCGCCGTCATCGATTTAACGTCGGACTCCAGAGATGCCACGTGCAAAAGCGATCGGCTGTAGTCAGCCTGGAGGGACGTGAAATCTGCCTGGAGTTTCTGGTATGCGTTTTCACTCGATTCCAGTTGGCTGGCAAGCCGATCGCGTTCCTCTTTGAGCCGGCGCAACTTGTCTTCCGCTTCGCCGTTCCGGCTTTCAAGATTACTCACTCGCGCAGCCGCAAGGTCGGCCTGCATTTTCAGTCGCAGGAGTTCCTGGCTCCGCTCGGAGATCTGAAGTTCAAGCTTTGATATTTCTGCCGCCTCGGCGATAAGCGAACTCTCAGATTTCTGCCTCTCCGCCGGTGCCGTCTGCCGAACGGGAAGCGCGCCAGCCTGCGATGCAGGGGCAGCAATGTGCATCCGTTCGCCGATGCGATACGCCCCCACTGCCACGGCAAGCATCAGAACTGCTACCAAACCGGCTGCTATCAGTTCTCTCCGTGCGATCAGGCTCGCAAGGATCCATTTGCGGCTTGGCTGGCCGTCCAGGATCGACAGAACCTTGGGCGACCGTTGACCGCGGATCGAAGACAGCAACTGCTCCCGCACGGCGCTATCGTCCCATGTCCTGGATTCTTCCGCGAGCGGCTGGCCCTGTGCCAAAAACGCCATTCCCTCCGCTCCGATTGCGGAATACTGTTTTTCGATGTCGCGGCATGCGCTGCAAGTCTCCAAATGCTGCTCCAACTCCAGTCTCTCGCCGAAGCTGAGTGAATTGGCGCATCGCAGAGCGCATAGCTCTTTGATTCGTTCGTGTTCGTCGAATCCTTCAGTTCGTTCCATTGCGATGATTCCGTAGCCTTTCGACCACCGCGCTGCTGCGCAGCCGTTCGAGCCCCCGATAGAAATAGTGACGCACGTTCCCGAGGGGTTCATGAAGGCGCTCGCTGATCTCTCTCAGTTCGAGGCCGTCAAAATAAAACAATTGCAATGTCTCACTCTGCATCTTGGTCAGGTCTGCAAATGCGCACAACAAACGGTCGAAATCCACTTTCGCCCCAATCTCCCGTTCTACGTCGGCGTTTCCCACCAGTGTACTGCCTAATCCGTCCGACTCAATGTCCGTGCGGAGATAAAATCCCCGGCGAGAGAGGTGCGCCTTGCGGTCCCGCGCTCGACTATACGCAACTTGAATAATCCAAACCTTTGCACTTCCTTTGGTTGGTTCAAACGATAGCGCCTTCCGAAAGACATAAAGGAAGCAATCCTGAACTACTTCCTCCGCCTCTCCAGCGTCGCGTAGAATTCTGAGAGCAATGCTGTATACCAGCTTGGAGTATCGCCGGAATAACAAATCCAAGGCATCCGAATCCTCAGAGCGCAACAGAGACATGAGCATCTCGTCGCCCATCTCGTCTGCCGCGACATTCTCCGCAATAGTCTCTGGCGCGAGGTGAGGCAGAGTCGGCAGGCGCACCTCTTCCGGTCGTCGCGCCGGAAGTAACTCGAATTTTCCGGGCAGAGCAATTCGTCTGACCGGATCTGCATCGCTGGCCAAGGGGGGAAACCTCACGACCACGAACTATACGCCAGCGAATAAAGGATTTTCCAGACAATTGCGCACCGCAACCGGCTCAAAAAAACTTCGCATTCACTGGTACACTTTCCCCGATGCCGCCGTATGTATTGGTGCGCGTTATGCCGGCCTGACTGCCCTGGCTTCCAAGAATGCGGGGAAAGGCACAGGGCCGGGCGGTTGTAACTGCCTTCGGAGGGATCTTGCGAATCAGCGCCTCATCGTGGGCGGGGAGTCCAGTCTGGTGTGTGGTTCCCATTCTCCTGGTTGCTGTACTGTCCTCCTCCTTTCTCCGTGGGCAATCTACCGCAGCGTCTCTTACCGGACGAATCACTGATCCGCGCCGCTCCGTCATCCGTGATGCCACCGTGCAAGCAACCAATACCAGCACCGGCGTCAGCTACCAAGGCCTGACCAATGAGGCCGGCATCTACTATGTCTCCGACCTGCCGCCGGGACGGTACCGCATTGAAGTCGAGAAGCTCGGTTTCATCTCGGTCATCGAATCCGGAATCATTCTTCATGTACAGGATGCTCTGGAAGTGAACTTCGAAATGGAACTGGGTTCGGTATCGGAAAGCGTGACAGTGGAGGGCAGCGTGCCTCGTCTCGATACGGAGTCCTCAAGCTTGGGCACTGTCGTTGAACGCCGCGAAGCGAACGAGCTGCCTCTTAACGGGCGCAATGTCTTCAATCTCATTGCCCTTGCTCCATCGGTGATTCCGCAAGGCGGCGCGATGGGAACGCCAGTGGGCGTCAATCCCTTTGGATGGGGAAACTATCAGGTGAGCGGAGCATTCGGAAATCAGAGTGTGGAGTATCTCGACGGACAACCTTTGAACATCAGTTACATCAACCTGCCGATCCTGATTCCCATCCAGGATTCTATCCAGGAATTCAAGGTTCATACCGGCAATCTACCTGCGGAGTGGGGCCGGTTCTCGGGCGGAGTTACAAACCTGAGCACCAAGGGTGGCACCCAGTTTATCCGTGGAGAGGTCTATGAATACATCCGCAATCGTGTCTTCAACGCAAACGATTACTTTCTCAACCAGGCAGGCAAGTCGCGTCCGCCCTGGGTGCAAAACCAGTTTGGGGCAGAAGCAGGCGGCCCCCTGAAGTTTCGCCATTGCTGTCAGAACGATCGGACCTTCTGGTTTGCAAACTGGGAAGGCTTCCGCTTGCGCACCGGAAGTCCTTTCACTGCGACCGTCCCCACGGAGGCGGAACGGGCCGGGGACTTTTCCGCGCTCAGCACCGCGATCCTCGATCCTTGCGCGGGCAGTGTCCTGAATACCCAGGGAGCATGTCCCACGAGCACCTCCCAGCCGATGCCTTTCGAAGGCAAACGCATTCCCGCCAACCGCATCAACCCCACATCGAACGCGCTCCTCTTCCTCTGGCCACTGCCCAATGCCCTTGGCACGATTGCTTCTTCAGGGACGTTCAACAACTTCAATACTGTGGCGAATACGGGCGGAAATCAAAACCAGCTGGTGGGCCGAGTGGACAAGGAACTTACCGCGAGACAGAAACTGTTTGTTCGTTTCAGCCATTGGAACGTCCTCGATTTGCCCATCGATCCACTGCAAAACGGACTGTGCGAAGATCGATGCCTCGAACACTACGCAACAGAGGCCTTGGCGACAGGCTACAACTACAACATCAGTTCCATGACTATCCTGGATATGAACGCTGGCGTCAGTTATTTCTCTTACCTGCGCACCCCGAAAAATGCGAACTTCGATCTGACTTCGATCGGATGGCCGTCGGCATACAATGCCGCGATTCCGGCCGAGATGCGAACGCCTCCAACGCCATGCGTAACTAGCTTTGCCGATAACATCATGTGCTCTCAGGGGCAGAGCTTTATTCAGGATCGAGATACTCAATACAATCTTTCTCCCAGTTTGACGCTGGTGCGTGGTCACCATCTGTACCGCATTGGCTTCCAATTGGAAGCAAGCTATGACGATGCGGCACAGACAAATGTCGCCAGCGGAGCATTCGACTTTTGCGGTGTAGGCGAACCATGTTTTACAGGCGTATCGATGGCTGATTTTCTGCTTGGCTACGCGGACAATTTCAGCAATGTGAATAACCATTTCTCTGCACAGGCCGTGGTTCCCGCCTTCACCGCGGGCAAGCAGGTGTATCGCGCCTTTCATGTCAACGACACATGTCGGGTCACCGATGCGCTCTCTGTGAACCTTGGTTTCCGCTATGAGCTGCCAGGCCCGTGGTCCGAGCGTTTCAATCGCCTTTCTTACTTCGATCCCGATGCACCCAGTTACATCAATTGGTTTGCCTCCGTAGGATCGACCAAGCTGATGGGCGATGTGTTTCTGGTATCGCCGTTGGAGCGGAATAACCTCCCGCTGGTGAAAAACAATGCAGCACCGCGATTCGGCGCTGCTTATAGACTGTCGCACACGACGGTGATGCGAAGCGGCTATGGAATCTTCTGGATTCCGGGCTATGTTGCTTACGCGCTGAATCCCAATAACGATATGGTGAACGCGGCAAGCACCACTTACACGGGAACGGTCGATGGTATTCATCCGTATAACTCGATTTCGCTCCCATTCCTCAACGGAATTTCACCTCCACCTGGCAGGTCCCTTGGAACGGAAGGGACGCAACAGTTTCTCACCCAGGTGGTACAGTCCATCACTGAGGTTGATCGCGGCAATCACCCCAACGGCTATGTTCAGCAATGGAACCTCAGCGTTGAGCAGCAACTGCCCGCAAGATTTTCTTTCGTCGTAGCTTATACGGGATCGAAAGGAACTCATCTCGCCCAGTATTCACAGCAGGTCAATCAAGTTTCAGACAGCCTGCTGGCTCAGGCTGCAGCGCAATTCGCTGCCGGAGGAAGATCGGCGGTCACACTGCTTCGTTCGGTCCCAAATCCATTTTTCGTCAATGGCCGGGCGCTTGCCCTTGCCGCTCCGACAACGACGGCTGGGCAACTACTGAGGCCGTTTCCGCAATACACGAGTGTGGAACTGTCGGGCCAGGGATCTTTCGCAAGCATCTACCATTCATTCCAACTTACCGGTCAAAGGCGATTCACGGCAGGAGGAACTCTTCTCGCATCCTATACAAACTCTAAACTCATCAGTAATACCGACACGTTGACAGCCTGGCTTGAAAACAGCGTCGGAAACATTCAGGACAATAACAATCTGCGCGGAGAGCGGTCATTGTCCTCGCAGGATGTTCCGCAGCGCCTGGTGATCAGTTATGTGCTCGATCTTCCGTTTGGGCAGAACAGGCGCTACTTCAGACATACCGGTGGCGCGTTGAACAAAATCATCGGCGATTGGGGCATTGACGGGGTCACTACCTTCCAAAGGGGGTTTCCTCTCGTATTCACCAGTGGACAGGTGAATGATGTGACCCTGTTCGGAGCCGGTTCGCGCCCCAATCTGCTCCCTTCCTGCCCCAAATCGGATTCGTCTGGCGGTAGCAGGCGCTTGCGCGGTTGGTTCAATACGACTTGCTTTGCCGCGCCTGCCGATTTTACGTTCGGTTCAGAGCCGCGAGCCGACCCAACGCTACGATCTGACGGTGTAGATAACTTCGATCTTGCGGCCTCCAAGAGGGTGTCGTTTGGCGAACAAGATCGCGCGGGCATGGAAATTCGGGTGGAATTCTTCAATCTGTTCAATCGCGTTCAGTTTGCACCTCCGGATACCACATGCTGCACGAGTAATAACGCAAATTTTGGCGTCGTAACCGGAACTTATCCCGGAACGAATCCGCGTCTTGTGCAGTTCGCGACGAAGGTCTTCTTTTAGTTGCGATATCGCGCGCGTCTTATTCAGATATAACCGGCGGCATGCCCGGAATGGAGGGGGATGGTTGTCGAGAATGAATCATATCTCCTTGCTTGGATGGGATACTGGATTGTATGAAGAAGATCGGATTCCTTTCTTTCGGTCATTGGACGCCTTCACCTCACTCAGTCACGCGGTCGGCGGCGGATGCGCTCTTGCAGTCCATCGATCTGGCGATGGAGGCCGAGCGCTTGGGAGTGGATGGAGCTTACTTCCGCGTTCATCACTTCGCTCAGCAACTGGCATCCCCTTTTCCATTGCTCGCAGCGGTTGGCGCCAAAACGCGAAAGATCGAAATTGGCACCGCTGTGATCGACATGCGCTACGAGAATCCTCATTACATGGCGGAGGACGCTGGCGCCGCGGATCTGATCGCCGGCGGGCGTCTACAGTTGGGTATCAGCCGCGGTTCCCCCGAGCAGGTGATCGATGGCTGGGGCTATTTTGGCTATCATCCAATTGATGGCGAGAATGATGCAGAGATGGGACGGCGACACGCCGAAGATTTTCTCGAACTGCTGCGCGGCAAGGGCTTCGCGCGGCCAAACCCGCGTCCGATGTTTCCCAATCCGCCGGGGCTTTTACGCATCGAGCCATATTCCGAAGGATTGCGTGACCGGATCTGGTGGGGGTCTGCGACCAACGCGACTGCCGCATGGGCCGCGAAACTGGGGATGAACCTGCAGACCTCGACACTCAAATTCGATGAGACCGGCGAGCCACTCCACGTCCAGCAAGCTGCGCAGATTCGCGCCTTTCGAACTGCCTGGAAAGAAGCTGGTCACACGCGGAGTCCCCGCGTCTCTGTGAGTCGCAGCATTTTCGCATTGGTCGACGACCGCGATCGTGCCTATTTTGGACGCGGAGGTGAAGAAGAGGACAAGATTGGCTTCCTTGATGAAACCACGCGGGCGGTCTTTGGCCGCAGTTATGCTGCTGAGCCAGAGGTTCTGATCGAGCAATTGAAGAAAGACGAGGCGATCGCGGAGGCCGACACGCTGTTGCTTACTATTCCGAATCAACTTGGTGTTGCCTACAATGCGCATATCATGGAGGCAATTCTGACCACGATTGCGCCAGATCTTGGTTGGCGCTAAATCTGCGTTTCTATGAAAATTTCTATCAATCTGTAAGTAAAATACCCGCGCGCGTCTGGGATGCAACTCGCGCTGGTGCGCTCGTCGCGCATTCCGCGGGTGCGCGTGCAGTGTGCCGGCGCGTCATCAGCCTTAAGAGCAGACATTAATTCGGCCGCACAACACCTCGTCGGCGATGTCGGAAAACGACACGAGAATGTCCGCTGTGAACCCGTCCTGTATTGTCTTCCGCTTCTTATCATCGTTCGGTTATTGACCTTATCCGGGACAGAAAATGGTCAAAAGCAATCGCAAAATCATCGTTAGCTGCGCGATTACCGGTTCTGTCCACACTCCAACCATGTCGGAGTATCTGCCCATCACTCCATCCCAGATTGTTGAGAGTGCCGTAGAGGCTGCCGAGGCTGGAGCCGCGATTCTCCATCCACACGCCAGAAACGGCGAGGACGGCAGGCCCACGTGAGATCCGGCCCGCTTCCGGGAGATTTGTTCTGTTCTGGCAGAACGTACAAGCGCGATCATCAATATCACTACTGGCGGCAGTTCCAATATGACGATAGAGGAACGGCTCGCTTATCCTCTGCAGGCCAAACCCGAGATGTGCTCTCTGAACATGGGATCAATGAATTTTTCCATTCATTCCGTAGCCGAGCGGATTACGAAATGGCGATATGACTGGGAGAAATCGAAGATCGAGGGGATGAAAGACGGCGTCTTCAAGAATACCTTCGCCGACATCGAATACATTCTTGGCCATGTCGGAGATGGCGGCACTCGATTCGAACTTGAGTGCTACGACGTCGGGCACCTCTATAACCTCGCATACTTCATCGATCGCAACCTAATCAAGCCGCCGATTTTTATTCAGGCTGTTTTCGGAATCCTCGGTGGGCTCGGTGCAGATCCGGAAAACCTCTTCGTCTGGCTCCTACATGGCATTCGAGGATGCCCCTCGACCGTCCGATCATCTGTTGCCTGGTATGTACGAGTTTATGGAAGAAACCGCTTGCCGACGTCGGGCGAGCGGGGACATTGCCTGGAATTGGAATGTCGGCTTGTATTCGCCCAAGCTCCCGGCTCAGCAGGCGCAGTGCAAGCAGTGACCGGCGAATCGCGACGGGATGCAGGTGTCTGTAAATGACATGAAAATGTCTGCTAAGAACCTGCCGCGTCGTACATTTGTTTTCCTACTATTCGCGAATCGCTTTCCGCGGCGAGATTCGAAGAGGCCGGATTCGAAGAGGAAAAACAGATGCGTTATCCCCAACAGATGCAAACCGCTTGCAAACGGATTGTCTTGCCTTGCCGCCACGCATTCGCGGCGTTCGTCTCATGCGCACTCTTTACGGTCTGCGGGCTGGTATCTGCGCAGACAGGCGGAACGGGCGCCATCAACGGTGCAATCACGGATCCTACAGGCGCAATGGTGGTGGGCGCTCAGGTCAAGGTTACAGATGTGGCCACGGGCTCTGCACGAACCTCGCAATCGAACGAACACGGACTGTATGTTGTCTCGCTGCTGCCGCCGGGGCAATACACGCTCGAAGTCACGAAACAAGGGTTCAAGGTGGCCTCGTCGACAGACGTGCAGGTGATTGTGGCGGAGACGACGGTATTGAACGTACGAATAGAAACGGGCACGGTGACCGAGACGATTTCCGTCGCGTCTTCAAATGTGGAGTTGCAGACCGAATCAAGTGTATTGGGGCGCGTGATGGATTCCGAGATGCTTGAGAACCTGCCTCTGGTAACGCGCAACTTTACTCAGATTGTTGGCTTGAACCCAGGCGTTGCCCAGGAGGTGAACAACGCGAGCCAGATTGGAAGAGGTGGCCGCAGCCAGGATGCGAATCCCGCGGGCGGAAGCATCATGAGCCAGGGAGCTACTTCAACCGACAACAACTTTCAAGTGAATGGCCTCACAATCAACGACGTACAGGGTTCATGGATTTACTCATCACGAATTCCGGCTCCCAATCCCGACACCATCCAGGAATTCAAAGTACAGACGGCCCTGTTTGATGCCACGACGGGGCGCAACGCAGGGGCCAACGTTAATGTGATTACGAAAGGCGGCAGCAACGAGTACAACGCATCGATGTTCGAGTTTTTCCGGAACGAAGATCTCAACGCCAACGACTGGTTTGCGAAGCGATCCGGCCAGTCGCGTGGCATTCTGCGGCAGAATCAATACGGGTTTACCGCAGGCGGTCCATTGGCGAAAAACAAGGTTCTGCTTTTTGGTTCTTGGCAGGGCACAAAGCAATACAATTCGACCGAGCCATCGAACCATGAATTTGTCTATCTCCCTCCGCTTACGAACGACCGGTCTGCAGCGGGACTGGGAACGGCATTCGCCGGCGATTACGGCTACCTTGGCCCGCTTTTTGGCACCATCAACGCGAATGGCTCAAATATTGCGCCGCAGGCGTTGGCGCTGTTCCAGGCAAAGCTACCCAACGGTCGATACGTGATACCGACCCCGCAGAGTATCAACACTTCGCTTCCGCTGGAGGTGCGGGGTAGTTCTTATCTGAGTTTGCCAGGCTTTTTCAATGAGAACCAATGGATGGCGAATGGAGACTACCTGCTGTCTGACCGCAACAAGGTTGCGGTTCGCTATTTCGGTGCGCTCAGTGACGTGGAATGGACCACTTTATACGAGACAGTAGGGTTTCCACTCTATCAACCTGAGCGCTTCGATGTGGCCTCGATCGGAGACACCTACATCCTGAGTCCGAGCCTGGTGAACCAATTCCTACTTGGTTTCCATCGGTCAACCTCGAACCAGACTTACGGGAATGCGTTCACATTCTCGAGCCTGGGCATGAATGTACCGCAAGAGGATGACGCATATCCCAACCTATGGATTGTAGATGATGGCTTTCAGACAGGCACAACTTCGGCGTTAGCCTTTTTGCAGTAAGAGGAGGCCATCACCGATACATTGTCCTGGGTCAACGGAAAGCACCGGTTCACCTTTGGTGGCGGCTTCACTTATGGCAGGGATAACATGGAAAAACTTGACTTTGAGGCCTATGTGCTTCCACTAACATGGGCGGATTTTTTGCTGGGACAGAGTTATACACCTTATGGGGTTCCGTACAGCAATATTTACGAGACGTATGAGGGTATTGGGGACTTCAAGCGCGACTGGCGATACAAGGATGCCAACGGTTTCATTCAAGACGACTACAGAGTAGCGAAGCGTCTCACGCTCAATCTTGGTTTGCGCTGGGAACACATAGGAGGCCTCGGGTCTGCGAACGGCGGGGGCGATGTGGATGTGTCCAAGCTCAATCCCAATCCAGCGGAGACGGGCAGTCTCGACGGTTACGTGGTGAACTCCAATTATCACGGCGCCGTTATCCCCACCGGCGTGATTCAGGGGAAGAACACATTCGGTTTTAATGGCGACGGTCAGAATACATGGAATCCGCGCCTGGGTTTGCCTGGCTGCTGCCCGGCACGGATCGGTTTGTTCTTCGGGGAGGGGCGGGCATGTATCACAATACGACCGAAGGCCAGATGAATCTGCTGTTGTGCGCGGAGGCACCCACCGGCACATGGAGTGTGCTGACAGGAACGTATAACGCGAGTTCAACCGATGCCAATCCTTTCCCGGCTGCTCCGGCCTTCCCTGTGTTTACACCCTACTCTCCCTCAACCGACTTCACACTGGCTGCGCTGGCCATGAATTGGCGTCCTCCGACGATCTATCACTATAGTCTTGGACTGCAATCCAAACTCGAGGGCGGCGCCGTCTTGGATGTCGCGTACGCGGGAGCACGCGACCTGCACTCAATCCTGGCAGGACGATCAACCAGGCAAGTCTGGCTTCTTCTTCAAACCCGATTCGCGGCCAGACCAAAAACACCGTTGCTAACATCCCGCTTCGCGCGCCCTACTTAGGGTGGACGGCGAACACGATGTATTGCTTCGGGACCGATGGCGAGGCCTGGTACAGCGCTTTGCAGGCATCGCTATCGCAGAAATTCAGACATAGTTTTCAGTACCAGGCTGCCTACACATGGGATCGATTGCTGAGCCCGGTGCCGGGCTTTACCACGGGGTCGAATGAATTCGGACCAACCGGCGAACAGACCAATCTGCGCGCTCACAACCCTGGATACGGACCGGACTACAATGTTCGGCCGCAGCGGTTTGTACTGTCCCCGCATACTACGCTCTGCCCAGCCCGGCGAAGTCTCATCCTATGTTGGCAAGCACACTTGGTGGATGGAGTGTTGCAACCGCTACTGTGGTCCAGGATGGGCAGCAGAGCAGCATTACCTTCAACAACATCTACAATGCATACGGCATTACCTCCGATCGGGCGAGTTACGCGTCGGGTTGCACCGCGAAAAACGTGTCGACTCCCGGATCGGTCAGTCATAGAGTGAACAACTACATCAACACTGCTTGTTTTGCGGCTCCGGCAGTGATCGGTGACGACGGCATTGCTACAGGTTTTGGGAACACGCCTAACGGCATTCTGCGGGAGCCTGATCAGGCCGATATCGATCTTTCGGTCAGCAAGAACGTGCAGGTGCGTTGGCCGAAGGAAGGCGCCAGCATACAGTTGCGGGCAGACTTCTTCAACGCACTTAACCTTCCGAATTTCGCCGGCCCGGACAATGCTTACACTACGACGCCCTCCGCCTTTGGGACCATCACTGCGATGAGTACGAATTCGAGAGTGATTCAATTCGCGTTGAGGTATTCCTTCTGAAGCACGGAACAATCACTGCAGCGCGGGCAAAGTTATGTCAAGACCGAGAGTTGGCAGGTGTGCTTCCAGTCCATCTGTGAAATGCGTGACGGAAGTTCGCGGCTTCGCTGAATCCCACAAGTTCAGATATGTCGTCAACGCTCAGCAGGGTGGAACGGAGATATTCTTTGGCGAGATTACAATGGACGTCGTCGAGGATCTACGTAAAGGACACGCCTTCCGCGTGGAGTCTACGGTGCAGTGTGCAGACCGTGGTGGCGAGACGATCGGCCACCATTTCCATGGTGAGTGAATGTCCGGGTGTCGATGCAATGATTTGATAGACCTCGCCGGCGAAGCCGATCGATGTCTTCACCTCGCCCAAAATTCGGTCGCAGGTATCCCACATCAGCTTCGAAGTAAGGCGGTGCGCCATATGCGGCTTTTCAGCGAGGATGGATTTCGAATAGGTGAGCTCACAAACCGATTGGCCAAACTTCAGATCGCATCCGATATAGCGCCTGTAGAGGTCGAGGTGACGCGGTTGCGCAAAGGGGAGTGCGACGCGAATGGGGTGGCAGCAGCCAGGTTTGACGACGGTTCTCAAATGCGTCGTGAGCTGAGTGAGATGCTGCTCCAACAAAAAGAGCACCAGGGAATCCGGGTGAGCTATCACTGGATTCTTCTCGAGCACCCATGAGACGCAGTCCTTCTCCTCGCGCCACGACATGGTTAGAAGGGGTGTTGCCAGTTTGTGATACTTGACGGCCACCTGAAAATACTCGCGAATGGTCGGACTGCACACCAGCGCGAATCCGTACATACCGTACGCTGAAAGTGGGATGCGACTGCCAACCCGGAATGGAGTCTCGGGGTCTTTCGACAGTTGCAGTGCGTTGTGGCACACGGTGATGTATTGGCGAATGGACGTCAGCGTGTGAGGTTGAGTAAGACTCTCGGGCGACAGGCCGCTGCCCGACAAGCTCGCTTCGGGAGCAATTCCCTGTTCGTTGAGAACCTCAACCAGGGCCGCAACCTTGTAAGGCGCGTATCGTTTTTCGTTCCAAAGGGGAAGTTGCATAACACCACTTGTTGTCCGACTCGAACACATTCCTGTCCCATTCGCACGACGTCCATGCATTGTGCAGCAGCATGGTTTCGTTTGGGAAGGTTTTTCTTAGCGTCTTCTGCAGCGTGTTGATTTCCTGCACTCTGGACTCCCTTTCGGCCTGCCTCGTTGCCTCGGCGAATGTGAGATTCCGCCATCGGTTTGTCCGGTTGGCACACGGCGTGCGGTGCATCGCTGACTAATATACGTGGGGCATGCGTGCATCCATTTCACAAACGGAAACGCAATCCGAGTGAACAAGATCATCAACGCTCCCGATGCCGCTATCGCAGATCCACGGGACGACATGGGCGACGCTTCATCAAGGAGCAGCAACCATGACCGTTGAGAATCTGGCAGGGCCTGAAGCTCCCTTCACGCTGAGAGGGAAGACCGCCATCGTAACCGGTGGCGGAAGGGGCATTGGAAGGGCAGTCGTGCAATTGCTTGCGTCTGCGGGCGCAAATGTTCTCGCGGCGGACTTAGATAACGAAGCGCTCAATGAAACGCAGAGGTTGGTCCGTGACCCCCACCTGGTTTTATCCATCGTTGGAGACTTAACGGACGCTTCTTTTCCTCAGCAGATAGTGGACGCTGCGCTCGAAGACTTCCATTCAATTGACATCATCGTCAACTGCGCAGGCTTCAGTTGGGACAGCGTGATTCAGAAGACGTCGGACGAACAGTTTCAGGCGATGTTAGACATTCACGTTGTAGCGCCATTCCGCTTACTGAGGGCCGCTTCCTACTATCTTCGCGAAGCGGCCAAAAAGGAGATATCTGCGGGGCTGCGCGTCATGCGTAAAGTTGTGAACATCACCTCGATCTCAGGTACGGACGGGAATGCCGGCCAGGCAGGTTACGGCGCAGGCAAGGCTGGAGTTATTGGGCTAACGAAGACTCTCGCCAAGGAGTGGGGGCGCTACGACATCAATGTCAATGCGGTTGGCTTTGGCCTCATCCAAACTCGCATAACGCAGCCACTCAAACCGGAAGGGAAAATCAGCATGGTCGGGAAAGACATTCCAATCGGTGTTCAGCCTGCAATGCTCGAGTCGATCGCGGCTTCCTGTCCGCTGGGGCGTATCGGTACCCCTGAAGAGGCAGCCGGTGCGCTGCTCTTCTTCTGCTCTCCTTTGTCGGATTACGTTACCGGTGAAGTGCTTATCTGCAGCGGCGGTTTCCACTTCTGACATGTAGCATGAAGGCGCAGGTAACTCCTGCCAATGGGCGGCGCAACACTTATATGTCAATATTTGCGACTCTTCTCGACGGTCTCTCGTTCGTCGAGTGTCCACGCTGGCGCGATGGTCGTCTCTATTTCTCTGATCGCTACACTCGGCGCATCCTTGCGGTTTCTTGCCAGTGGCTTGCATGTTCGTGGTTCTTCCTATTGTTAGTCGCATATCGGTAGCAGGGAAATGTTTTTCGAGCACAAGTTGCTCGGAGTGGGAGCGCTCGAAGGTAGATGGCAGCGCTGCAGCGCCGGTCAGGCCTTTGCTTGAGCCGTGTGCTGCAGAGGTGCGCGGATCCTGCGTGAAAAAAGCTTGCCCGATGCTGAATGAAGCCGTACTGGTCAGTAAAAGAGCTGCCCAAGGCGAGCGTCCTCCTTGAGCTTCACATTGTCCCCTAGAGATGAATCCATCCTGCCTTGATGAGCGAAAGCGATCCCACCGCGACAAAGAGCCAGAGAAGCACTCCTTGAAGGAATGGTCGAAATCCGACTTCCCGGACCGTCTTCATGGAAAGCCCTGTTCCGATCAGATAGAGCGTAACAGTGAGCCCAATCACGCCGAGATGCTTCAGCACTGGATATGCTGGCTGGAAGATGTGAACGTAGGTATTGGCGACCGCCGCGAGACAGAAGAAGAGAATGAACCAGGGCCATTGGATGCGCGCCTTGCTCTTGTTTGCCATTGCGGTTCCAATTGAGAGCGGCACGATCCACAGAGCGCGGGCCAGTTTGACGGTTGTGCCTACGGCAAGAGCCACTGCTCCGTACTTCGCCGTTGCGCCAACCACTGAACTTATGTCATGAATGGAAAGCGCCGACCAGAGGCCAAACTGCGTTTGTGTCATGTGCAATGCTGTCCCAATCACCGGGAAGGTGAGCAGGGCAACGGAATTCAGCACAAAAACAGTTCCGAGTGAGACTGCAATATCTTCCTGGTCTGCATTCATGATCGGGGCAACGGCAGCGATGGCGCTACCGCCACAGATGGCTGTGCCGGCCGAGATGAGATACGAGATTCTCCGCTTCATGCCCAAGAGCCTTCCCAACACCCAGCCCATGAGCAAGGCGATGCTGATGCTTCCTGCGGTATAGACAAACCCGGAGCGGCCCGCTTGCATAACCTGCTGCAAGTCCATTCCGAATCCAAGCCCCACCACGGAAGCCTGCAGCAGCAACCTCGACAACTGCTTTGCTTCAAGATGAAACGGATGAACGAAACTGAATCCGTAAACGAGACCGCAGGCCAATGCTATGGGTGGTGAAACAAGGCCGCTGGCAGCGATGATCAATCCGATGAAGAAGACATTCTTAGACACACATTCAGTGTTCGCGAAGATCGCACCTGTGTCCAAGCAGAAGTGCTGATGTCCTATTTGCGAATCTTATGAACGCGGCAAGTCACGGTCGCTTGGCCCTGACAGAGGTTCTTTGTATGCCTGCGCGTGCAATAAGAAACCTGCGGAATTCAAGGGCCAGCCCCTGAAGCTCCGGGCCGGATGCGTATGCAACCATGAACTGGCGCTGGATCGTCAGTCCTTCCACTTTGACAATTCTGAAGCTATTGTCGAGCCTCATGTCCTTGGCGATTGCCCAGCGGGATACAAATCCGACACCGAGCCCAGCATCGACGGCGGATTTGATAGCTTCGGTCGAATCAAGTTCCATTGTGATCTGCAATGATTTTCGCTTCACGCCTTGTCGGTCCAGCGCCAGTTCAATCACATGACGTGTGCCCGATCCAAGTTCTCGCATCAACAATGGAATCCCAGTGATTTCGGAACAGGAGACGGAAGTCCGCTCGGCCCACTCATGCGCGGTGGACGCGATGAGCACAAGTTCATCCTCGAGGAACGGCGCAGTTCTAACTTCGCGGCTGCGGGCCGGCCCCTCAATGAATCCAAGTTCAATCTTCTGCTTCTCCACGGCTTCAACAATATGCTCCGTGTTGCCGCTGATCAGAGTGGAATGCACACGAGGATGGCCCCTGCGAAATTCCGCGAGGAGACGAGGAAGTACATATTGGGCAATGGTCGTGGACGCACCCAGAGCCAACTGCCCGGTGTGTTCTCCGCTGAGCGCCGCAATGCTGTGTTCAGTCTGGGCAAGAAGCGTCTTGACCTGCTCACAATAGGTCAGAAGAACGTTTCCTGCTGCTGTCAGCGTGATGTGCGCCCCGGTGCGATCGAAGAGTTGAACGCCAACATCCTCTTCCAGCGCCTTGATCTGGAGGCTCACAGCAGGCTGAGTAAGATAGAGTTCTTCGGCGGCTTTGCGGAAGCTGAGCTGTTGCGCGACTGCCCGGAAGACCACGAGGCGGAAATTTTCAAGGCTTGCCATTCAATGATTAGACCACTGGCACCTGGCGCCAGCATCGTTTGAAAACCGCAGCCAAATGAAGACATCTGGCCAATGAAGGCCTGTCAATCTCTCCATGTTTTTAGTTTGTCGACCGTTCGCTATGTAGAGATACCCTTCTGGCACCCCAGATCAAGGTTCGCTGCTGCGTTTGCGGAAGGCCGCTACCTTGTGGCGATTGCCGCAGGAGGCCATGCTACACCAGCGCCTGTGGTGGGACCGGGTGCGGTCATAGAACCAGAGCACACAGGTTTCACTTTCACAGCGGCGAATGAGGTGGAAGTCTCCATTTGCAAGCAAGTCGACGGCAGATTCTGCCACCGGGGCCAATGCCTGCTGCGGCGTTCGATGCTTCCAAACCCTGTGTACGGCGAGCGGTCCTTTCTTGTTCTGGCATACTTCGAGATGGCTTTGGGCTTCAGCGAGGAACTTGTTGAATTGGGCGAGATGAAGAGGGTCTCCGGCTTTGCGGCTCTCTACGAGCTGGCGGAGCAGCTTCCTTAGATTCCTCGCTACAGCTAACAGGCCGGTTCCTTCGAACTTTGTCGGCCAGCCAATGCGGGTGAGTGTCTTCAGGACGTCGGCGTCAGTCTGGAGCACGTCTTGCAGCTCTCCTTCCACCATCAGCACCGTGTTAAGGAATTCGAGGACCGGATGGTCACTTAGTAGTGCCGGCTGGTTCAGGGCTTCGTCGCTTGTTTTCATTTTTTAAAGATTTCTTTTGAATCCTTCCGTAACCAGTATATATCTCATTCGCAGGTTACATGCATTTTGCCCCATGTGGGAAGGACTTGAAGAGGAGCAGAGAATGACGCGTAGAGACTTCTTTACCCAAGGCGGAACGACCCTTGCTGCGGCCGCTATTCCGGCCTCGGCCGCCGTGCCGGCGACAAACCATCCTGACGTTCCAGTAACGCATATTCGGCGCGTGCATGCCGATGGCGTGAATGTCTTCTATCGCGAAGCAGGCCCGGGGGATGCGCCTGTGATTGTGCTGTTGCATGGTTTCCCCACAAGCTCCTTCCAGTATCGTGAACTAATTCCGAGGCTTGCGGACAAGTATCGGGTGATCGCGCCGGACATGCCGGGCTTCGGCTTTACAGAGGTTCCGGCGGAACGCGGCTATATTTACAGCTTCGACAATCTTGCGAAGACCGTGGAGGCCTTTACAGAGGCGCTTCACTTGATCCGCTATGCGCTGTATGTGTTCGACTACGGCGCGCCGACAGGGTTTCGGCTTGCGATGGCGCATCCGGAACGCGTGACCGCGATCGTTTCGCAAAATGGAAATGCATATGAGGCTGGGTTGGGTGAAGCCTGGGCGCCGATTCAGCAGTACTGGCGCGAGCCGACCGCAGAGCACCGCGAGGTAGTGCGTCAAGCGTTGAGTCCAGATGAGATTCGTTCGCAGTACACCTACGGGGTGCCGAACCCTGAGCGCATTGCGCCTGAGGGATACACGCTGGATGCGGCTATGATTGCGCGTCCTGGAAATATGGATATCCAGCTCGATTTGTTTTTGGACTACGCCAACAACGTAAAGCTCTATCCAGCGTTTCAGGAGTACTTCCGCAAATCGAAGCCGCCGCTGCTGGCGATCTGGGGGCGGTTTGATCCGTTCTTCATTCCAGCAGGTGCAGAAGGATTTAAGCGGGATAATCCAAACGCGAGAGCTCAGTTCCTCGATACTGGCCACTTTGCGCTGGAGACGAATGTGCAGGATGTGGCTCGGGCGATGCGGCAGTTTCTGGCGAGCAACAGCATCTAACACTGCCAACGACAGCCAGGCCCCGAAGCCTATCCCGTCTCAGGAGGAGCAGCGTTGTGAAGATCTATCGAGTGGAAAAGCCTGACGGCAATTTTATTGAAACCGTAGTGCCCGATCCGATTGCGAAGGCCGGCGAGGTCCTGGTTCGGGTTCGTGCGAGTGGCGTCAATCCGCTCGATGCCAAGATACGAGCGGGCCAAGCCGCTCATGCAAAGCAGCCCCTGCCGGCTGTACTGGGTCTGGATATGGCGGGCGTTGTGGAAGAGGTGGGAGAAGGCGTCGCCGCGTTCAGGCGAAGAGACGAGGTGTATGGCATGACAGGCGGAGTGGGCGGTCTGCAGGGTTCGCTCGCGGAATTTGTCGCCGCCGATGCAAACCTGCTTGCACATAAGCCGAAGAGCCTCTCGATGCGCGAAGCTGCGGCTCTTCCGCTCAGCACTATCACCGCATGGGAGGGTCTCGTCGATCGCGCCGGTGTTCATGCAGGACAGACGGTGCTCATCCACGCCGGCGCCGGTGGCGTGGGACACATCGCGGTGCAGATAGCTCATGCCTTTGGGGCGCAAGTCTTTGCGACCGTATCTCCGGATAAGACTGAAACCGCGACACGGTTGGGAGCAATCGCGATTGACTACAAGGCCCTTTCCAGGGATGAGTATCTTGCCAAATACACCGACGGCGCAGGATTCGACGTAGTCTTTGACACGGTTGGAGGAAAGACGCTAGACGATTCCTTCGCATCCGTGCGCCGGTATACCGGGCATGTACTTAGCTGCCTCGGCTGGGGATCTCACTCGCTTGCTCCACTGTCGTTCCGGGGAGCAACGTATTCAGGAGTCTTCACTCTGCTCCCGCTGATCACCGGGGAGGGCCGCGCTCATCACGGAGAGATTCTGACCGCCGCAGCAAAGCTGGCCGATGAAGGAAAGCTCAAGCCTCTTTTGTCGAATGAACATTTCGGTGCCTCTGTTATCAGCCAAGCACACGCGCTAGTAGCCTCAGGTTCCCTGGGCAAAGTGGTCGTTGAGCTCTAAGGTGACTCCGGCCTTGCTACTCGGTTGTGAGTGAGCTCATTTGCCTGTTACCAAGAATTGACCATCGTCAGCTGACTTTACGCGAGGGCAAGAATCTCAAGGGACACTTGCTCGGGTTCGTGCTCGGCACCATCGGCAAAAGCGTCTTGGAAAAGGCATTTACAAACAGCGTCGAGGCCATCGAAGCCGGGTACGGCGTAGCCTCGAACAGATACGCAGCTTAACAGTGCTGCGGGCCTGGACGGAATCTCAC